>JAZORX010000001.1:0-16080 GCA_045656845.1 Acutalibacteraceae bacterium
AATGAAGGATGATGAGTATTACGAAAAATTCTATGATGAGGTTTGGTATCCTGTTGATCCCAAAACGCACCCAAAAGCAGCTATAACAAAAAGAAATCAATGGATGATAGATAACGCCGATCTGCTCGTGGCTTATGTTGAACCCGACCGAAAAGGCGGTGCTTTGACAACTCTAAAATATGCTCAAAAACAAGGCGTTGAGATTATCAATCTCGCAGAGGTAGAAGAATGATAGCATATTTCAGGAGAAGAAAGCAAAAGCAACAACTAAAAGATATCGAATTCGACATATGGATGCTTACCAAAGGCAAATGGAGAGCATCAGGTTATATCAGGCGAGTGTTCTATTTTTTGAGAGAACACATGGAATTGTGTGAGCAAGAAGATTGGAAAAGACTTTACGACGAATGTATCTATTTTCAAATCATTGATGCCCGAATCAATAATACATGGTCAGAAAAGCATCCCGAAGATCAGCGCGGATGGATTGAGTTTCTTGCCGACCTTGCAATCAAGCACGATGATGACAAAAGCGGAAGATTCACAAAAGAAGAAGTTGAACGATATCTCAACTACAGGAAAACGGAATGGGAACACTTAAAAGAACCTCTTTGCTACTGATAATAGCAATTCTGTGTTCTGTATTTTGCGTGAGTTGCGATTCCGCTCAACACAGCAGCACAATAGAAATACCGCCATCTTACGAAGAACAATTTGAGGATGTCACCTATGCTGAATGCGTGTATATCTTGAACAAGAACACACATAAATTCCACTATAAGGATTGCTATACAATAGATCAAATGCTCGAAAAGAACAAAGTTTATTGTGACGATAATCGGACAAACATTATTGAGCATCATTACAAACCATGCAAAAAATGTAATCCATAGGCATCGGAAGATTGAGTCCGATGCCTCTTTTTGTAGCTTGAAACCAACGATTGCAAAAATGCAATCAAATATTGCACAAATGCACTCAAAGCTGTTGCAAATTCTTAAAATATATGTTATAATAGAATATCTAATTTTATTTCAGGAAGGTATGTTATGGCTGTCAGTTATAATAAACTCTGGAAAAAACTCATTGATTTGGAAATGAGTAGAACGGAATTGCGAGTCAAGTCGGGCATCTCTACAAGACAGCTCGCTAAACTCGGCAAAAATGAAAATGTCACCACCGATGTTCTCGTGAGAGTGTGTCAGGCACTTGATTGCAATGTTGCAGACATTATGGATATCACAGAAACGGAAGAAAATCAGTAAGCCGAGGATGGCTTAAAGGAGTTAAACAATGGATAGTTCATTCCCATATTTAGCTTCTATGACAAGAGAGCCGTTCTTGTTTTACGAAATGAGAGCTACAGCTCGTCTGTACATAGAAGGACTATCAGACGAAGAAATCGTAGATAGAGTAATAAAAGAAAACCCATACCAATATCCAACCGAGAGATCACTCAAGATGGTATCCAAGTGTTGCGTTAAACGCCTTCACGCACTTGGTGACGATAACTTGGTTCAGGCAATCGCAACGCAACCTGTTGAGGTGGCAAAACAGATCTGTCTCTATGCCATGATGCGATACAACCGTCTTGTGTGGGAATTCATGATAACGGTAATTGGTTCAAAATATAGCGCGGGCGACAGAAACTTCAGCAAGATGGATTTGAGCGTGTTCTTTATGCAGCTTCAAGAGCAAAACGATGTTGTTGCAACTTGGAGTGACTCAACCGTTCAGAAGCTGAAACAGATACTCTGCAAAACTCTCGTTGAGTGCGAATACTTGGACAGCATCAAGTCAGAAACACTCAACCCCGTGTATCTGTATCCCGAATTGGAGAACGGAATACGAGGAAACGGCGATACCATTGCATTGCCGGCATTCAACTGCTTTGCGTAAGGAGAACATCATGAGTAACATAAAAGAACGATTAGATTTAGTGAGAACACGAATCCAATCCCGTGATTTCCTCGAAGGAAAGGGATTGAGCAATGAGGTTAATATCTTGATGTTCTGCTACGATGCAGAGGATGAGATGACAGTACGCCACTTTGTTGAGCAACTGTCCACAGATCAGAACCTCGAATGCAACCTAAAGGTATGCGACCTTTATGAAACATATTTGTCTCTTTGTGAGGACTTGGATATACTCGATGCCATCCCCGACATGGAAGAATCGGACGGTAGCATCTATCTCCTTGAACAGCTCCACTCCGCTATCGGAAATGAAGCATTCATCGATAAGATGCAGTATCCCGACCACAAGCTCGGAGATGTTATGATGCTGACAGGTGTCGGCGAGGTATTCCCATTCATGAGAGTACACAAACTGCTCGAAGCCATGCAACCGTACTTCTCGGACATCCCGATCATCGTGATGTATCCCGGAAAGTTCGACGGACACAGTATGCAACTGTTCAGCAGACTCAAACCTAACGACTATTATCGAGCATTCAATGTTATCTAACGGAGGACGAAAAGAATGATTATCAGAAATATGTTTGCAGAGGATATCAACCGCCAAATCAACGGAGTAATCAAGGTTGACCAATCAGGCGACGATATCATCGAACAGGAAATAAGAGAATATGTCATAACCAAAGAGCTGAAAAAGCATTTTATAACCTTCTTCAACTACTACAGCGAAGCATTCGAACAGCCGACCGCCGACATGGGTGTGTGGATTTCGGGCTTCTTCGGAAGCGGTAAATCTCACTTCTTGAAGATGCTCTCGTACCTACTCGCAAACCGTGAAGTAAAAGGCGTAAAGAGCGTAGAGAGATTCCGCACAAAGTTCGAGGACGATCCTGCCACCTTCATGATGATTGACCGTTCCACTCGTGGACAGACGGAAACCATCCTCTTCAACATCGATATTGAGGGTTCGATCAATAAGGACAAGACCGCTGTACTTCGTGTGTTTGCGAAAATGTTCTACAACCATCTTGGCTTCTACGGTGACAACCTCAAGATTGCTATGCTCGAAAAGTATATCGACGAGCAAGGTAAGACAGAAGCGTTCCGTCGTATCTTTGAGCAGAAGAAGGGCAAACCGTGGGTTGAGCAAAGAAAAGCGGCCGCATTCAACGGCAAGTTCATCATTCCCACTTTGATGGAAGTTCTCGACATGAGCGAGGAAGATGCAAAGAATTGGTTCAACGATAAGAGTGCAACCGAACTCTCCATCGCACAGCTCGTGGCAGATATCAAGGACTATGTCGGAAAGAAGCCTGCTGACTTCCGTCTCCTCTTCATGATCGACGAGGTCGGACAGTATGTAGGAACTGACACGGATATGCTTCTCAACCTCCAATCCCTCACCGAAAAAATCGGAAGCGAATGCATGGGCAAGGTTTGGGTTGTATGTACAGGTCAGGAAGCCATTGACGAGATTATCCGTGTTCGCGCGGACGAGTTCTCTCGAATTCAGGCAAGATTCAAGACAAGACTCTCTCTGTCCTCGTCCTCTGTTGATGAGGTTATTCAGAAGCGTATCTTGAAGAAGAATACAGCATCCGAAGCAACTCTCGAACAGGTTTACAATCAGAACGACTCTGTCCTCCGCAACCTGTTCACCTTCAATAACTCCGTGCTTGATATTAAGGGTTATGCCGGACCTGTTGACTTCGTAGTCAACTATCCGTTTGTGCCTTATCAGTTCATCCTCATGCAGAAGATTTTTGCAGAGGTTCGTAAGCACGGCAATGCCGGAAAGCACTTCTCTGGAGCAGAGCGTTCCATGCTTTCGGGCTTCCAAGAAGCAGCTCAAAAGATTCAGGACAAGGACGAGTATGCCTTGATTCCGTTGTTCCAATTCTACGATACCGTACACACCTTCCTTGACGGCTCTATCCGTCGAGTAATCGAGCGTTGCCAAAGAGCAGCCGACAACGGAGATGGTATCGAGCAACAGGATGTCGACGTGCTGAAGCTCCTTTACCTCATCCGCTATGTAGATGACATCCCTGCGAACCTCGATAACATCGTTATCTTGATGTCCGATGATATCCGTACCGACAAGATCACCATGAGAGAAGCAATGAGAAAGTCTCTCGACCGTCTGCTCGGACAGAACTACATCGGCAGAACAGGCGATACATATAACTTCCTCACCGATGAGGAACAGGATATTCAGAGAGAAATCAAGAATACTCCTGTCGATACAGCAACTATCGTGGAGAGAATCGCACAGATGATTTACGGCGATATATTCACAACCAAGAAATTCAAGTTTGGAAAGTACGACTTCCCATTCGATCAGATGGTCGATGGTGTTACGGTCGGTGCAACCACAGGTGGAATGCGCCTCCGATTCTTGACGATTGCATCTGATGCAACCGAGAAAGACAGATTCAGTTTGATGACTCGTTCAAAAGGTCGAGAAGCAATCTGTGTCCTTGCCGAAACACTTTACTTTGAAGCTCTCGAAAATGCGATGAAAATCCGCAAATTCGTGAAGCAAAGAAATGTGGCACAGCTTCCTAAGTCTGTTCAGGACATCATCCGTGTACACCTCGACGAAGCTACCAAGTACGAGATGAGTGCTGCCGACGAGCTGAAGAAAGCCATCGAAACAGGCGTATTCTTCGTAGATGGCGAATGCCTCGAAATCAAGAGTGGCGATGCCAAATCCAAGATCGAGCAGGCACTCGAATACCTCGTTGACCATGTCTACAGCGAGCTGAACCTCGTGCAAAGCCATGTAGAAACCGACCTTGAAATCACACACATACTCCTCGGACAGAATCAACAGCTCGGCATCGATGGTGCATCCAATGCAAGTGCGGCCGCAGTTATCGAGGAATACCTCGAAATGCAAAGCTATAAGAACCTGCCCACATCTATGGCAGATATCCACGCAAGATACTCCAACATCCCCTACGGATGGAAGGAAATCGATATTGCAGCCGTTGTAGCCCTTCTCATCTATGAGCAGAAGGTAACGGTTAAGTATTGCGGAAACACAATTCAGCCCGACAACGGTCGACTTGTTGATATGCTCCGCAGAAAGAACGAGATCGGAAAGACACAGATCAGCAAGCGTGTCGCTATCTCCGCAATGAAGATGAAGCTCGTGAAGGAATTCCTCCGTGAATACTTCGATGTGATGGATGTGCCGGATGACGAGGACAACCTCATCCGCTTCATCGTAGAACACTTCGACACACAGAAGAAACACTATGAGGAACTCTACCGTAGATACGAAGGACACAACTATCCCGACAAGAGCTTGGTGTACAACTCCATTCAAATGATGCAGGATATCCTCAATCATGCGAAGGACAACATCGCACTCATCGACAGAGTCCTCCAAAAGAAGGATGACCTCCTCGACAACCACGACGATATGCAGAGAGTCGAGAGCTTCTTCTCCAATCAGGTAACCCTGTTCGATGCGGCAGTTAGACTTGAAGCAGATTTGAGAAACGACCTATCGTACATGGCACAGGACGAGGAAGGAAATAAGGCACTCAATCAGATTCGACTCATCGTCATGATTGATGTCAACAGAACCTTCGACTACAAGAAGATTCCTCTCCTCAACGAGTTGATGGCAAAGGTTAAGGATGCACACGATGCACTCCTTGATGCAAAGCGTAAGGAAATCCTCGACATTGTAACCTCTTGTATGGGAGCAATCCATTCTCTCGGAATGGGATCAAGCAAGTGCAAGGACATCCTTGTAAGAGCAGATGCCTACTACGACGGAAAGAAGAAGGAAATTGCCGAGAAACAACTCATCGCTCTCCTTGATGCGATGATACCTGCCATGTGGCAGTATAAGGACACGGCTTGTGAAGCAATCGAAGGTGCGCTCAAGCCCGAACCTCCCAAGCCTGTAACACCTGCACCTAACGATCCGCCTGCTCCCAAGAAGCTCTACAAGGCAATTCACAGACAGGCTGTGTTCCCGACCAAGACTCTTGAATCCGAAGAAGAAATCGATGCTTACGTAGAAAAGATGCGTGATACGCTCAAGCAGCTCCTCAAGAACTGTGACGGAATAAAACTCAACTAAGAGAGGTGTCCTATGGACAAGAATGCAATAAAGAAATATGCTGTTTGGGCGAGAAACGAACTTATTTCTCGTGTAGCTCAAAAAGCAGATCAATACGGTATCACCGAGGCAGAGATCATCTCTGCTTCGGAGGATTCCATATACGGCAGACTCCTCACCCCTGCCGAAAAGAAGCAAAGAACTGCCTTGATTGAAAGAATCAAGACCAAAGGATATAAGCAGGTTATCGAAGAAGTTGCATACACTTGGTTCAACCGTCTCACCGCAATCCGCTTCATGGAGGTAAACGGCTACCTTCCTTCTCACGTGCGCGTATTCACGGACGAGGAAAACCGCTTTGCTCCTCAAATTCTTGCCGAAGCAATCCATCTCGATATGCCCGGCTTGAACATGGATAAGGTGTTTGAACTCAAGCAGGCAAACAAAACCGAGGAACTCTATAAGTACCTCATCATTACACAATGCAATGCACTCAACGAGATACTGCCCGGAATGTTCCAAAAGATTGAGGACTACACCGAGCTTCTTCTCCCCGACAACCTCCTTCGTGAAGGAAGCGTTATTGAGCAGATGATTACGCTCATTCCCGAAGAAGATTGGACGGATCAGGTACAGATCATCGGTTGGCTCTATCAGTTCTACAACATTGAACCCAAAGCGGCTGTTTTTGCAAAGAACGGCAAGGTGACCAAGGAAGAAATCCCTGCCGCAACACAGCTCTTCACGCCCGATTGGATCGTTCGTTACATGGTCGAGAACTCTCTCGGTAGACTTTGGGTAGAAGGTCATCCCAACGACGAACTGAAATCCACTTGGAAATACTACCTTGAAGAAGCAGAACAGGAAGATTCTGTTCAAGCACAGCTCGAAACGATTCGCAAGGAATATGCAGGTATTAAGCCCGAAGAAATCAAGGTAATCGATCCATGTATGGGAAGCGGTCACATCCTCTGCTATATGTTTGATGTCCTCGTTCAGATCTACGAGGCATACGGATACACGGCAAGAGATGCGGCGTCCTTGATTGTTGAAAACAATATCTACGGCTTGGATATTGATAATCGTGCATCACAGCTCGCATACTTTGCGGTTATGATGAAAGCTCGTCAGTATGACAGAAGATTTTTCTCTCGTGGCATTAAGCCTAACGTGTATGCTATCGTTGAGAGTAACTCGATAACAAATGATGTCATTGAGTATTTTGTTAATGGCGATGAAGCGTTGAAAAATGAAATTAGTATTATCATCAAAGAGATGAGAGATGCTAAAGAATATGGTTCTGTATTGAATATAAGCAATGTCAATTTTGATTTGCTATACGCTCGATTTGATGAAATTTTTGATGATGTAAGTCTATTTAGACAAGGGGCATTGGATGAATTATTGCCCGTTGTAAAGGTTGCGCAGATATTAGCACAGAAATACGATGCGACCATTACAAATCCACCGTATATGCCTGTCTCTAACTTGGGGGCTAAAGCGGCAGATTATGTTATCAAAACATATCCGGATAGCAAATCCGATCTTTTTGCTGTATTTATCGAAAAGTGCAATTCCATGCTAAAAAGCAATGGATTCCAAGCAATGATCACGATGCATTCTTGGATGTTCCTTGCAAGTTATGAAGAATTAAGATATAAACTGAATCGCAAGAATGTCGTCAATCTCGTTCATCTTGGTGCAAGAGCATTTGAAGAAATAAGCGGTGAGGTTGTGCAGGCTGTAGCTTTTGTAATTTCAAACAAATATGTGAACAAATTCAAAGGTGTCTATTCAAGATTAACCACTCAACACGGTCAACAAGAGAAAGAACTTGCATTCCTTGAAAAGAAAAACAACTACATTGCTACTCAAGATGCATACGCTCAAATTCCCGGAGCGCCATTTGCGTATTGGTGGAGCAAATCTGTGTATGATTGCTTCTGTGAGAAACAGTTTGTAAAAGGCAATCCTATGAAAGGAATACAAACCGGAAAAGGCGAAAAATATCTCCGTTATTGGCACGAAGTAAGTATTCACAACACTGGATTTGATTTGCATAGTCATCAAGAAATGGTAAAATCCGGATTGCGTTGGTTTCCGCTTACAAGCGGTGGATTATCGCGCAAATGGTACGGAAACTATGAGCTTGTCGTTAACTTAAAGAATGATGGCGCAGATATTAGAGCAACTGGTCTCAAGAACTTCAGATTAAAAGATCCGCAGTATTACTTTTTGGAAGGTTTGACATGGACGGAAGTTACAACCAAACCATTTACTTGTCGCTACCTTCCTTCTACCATTTTGTTTGGTAATGGAGGCCCCGTTGCTTTTCAACTTGGAAACAAATTAAATTACACAATCGGATTATTGAATTCCGTTGTAGCACGAGAACTGTTTACTGTATTAGCACCTACAATGAATTATGGCCCCGATCAAGTTCGTAATGTTCCTTATAAGCAAGACAACGAAGAATCAATCAATGAATTCGTAAGTGAATGCATCGAACTCTCCAAACTCGATTGGGATGCCTTTGAAACCTCATGGGATTTTGAGATTCACCCGTTCGTCAAATATGCGAATTCTCTTTGGGATGCGACCGCTATTGGAGCTACAATGAGTAAGTTCTACGGCAGAGATCTTCCCAAGCACAACTCTCCGATAGAGCTTTGCTATCTGCTTTGGCAGGGAGAGTGTGCAGATCGCTTCGCAACGCTTAAAGCTAACGAGGAAGAACTCAATCGTCTGTTCATTGATATTTACGGTTTGAATGACGAACTATCGCCTGAAGTTGCAGACAAGGATGTAACCGTCCGCAAAGCCGATCTTGGCAGAGATATCCGTTCCTTCATCTCCTATGCCGTCGGATGTATGTTCGGCAGATATTCGCTTAATGTGGATGGAATCGCATATGCAGGTGGTGAATGGAATGATGAAAAATACATCTCCTTCAAGGCAGACAAAGATAATGTTCTCCCCATCTGTGATGACGAATATTTCGAGGACGATATCGTCGGCAAGTTCGTCAAGTTTGTGGAAGTAGTATTTGGCAAGGACACTTTAGAGGAAAACCTCAAGTTCATCGCCGATGCACTTGGTGGAAGTGGATCTCCGAGAGATGTGATTCGTTCTTACTTCCTCAACGACTTCTATGCAGATCACCTCAAGGTATATCAGAAACGCCCGATCTATTGGCAGTTTGACAGCGGAAAGAAGAATGGCTTCAAGTGCCTCGTCTATATGCACCGTTATCAGCCCGATACCATTGCGCGTATCAGAACAGACTACGTTCACGAACAGCAGGCACGCTACCGCACCGCTATAGCAGACCTCGAACAGCGAATCCAAGTTGCCACCACGAGTGAAAGAGTGAAGCTCACAAAGCTCCTTCAGAAGCTCCAAGATCAGGAAACCGAAATTCGTCTCTTCGAAGAAAAAATACATCACCTCGCCGATCAGATGATCCGCATCGACCTCGACGATGGTGTTAAGCACAACTACGAAATCTTTGGTGACGTGCTGACAAAACTCAAGTAAACAAAGGAGGCAGTATAATGGATGCCGATAAAGTAATACAAGACTTAAATCGCAGATTTGCTGCACCCTTGCCCGAATTCTATCTTCGTCGTATCATTTTTTGGCACGACGAGGATGGAGAGTTCGAGGACAAGCTCGATGATATCGTCATCAATGGCGTAACCATCGTAAGACTCACCGGCAACAACACCTTTGCCGTGAAGAAGCTGATCCACGATGACAGAACCTCAAATCTGCTTATCTATAATCCTCTCGCCATCGACAATCCCGATGACGATTGGCTGATGGATGTAAAGCTCTATAGCGAGGAATTCAGAGCCGACCTTATCTCCATGTGGATGGATGAAATGCAGATCGACTCCACCCCTGCTATGAGAAAGCAGATCAAGGCTTACAGAAAATTCTTCAATGCACAATCCCGACGTGCAAAGATCATAGCACAGACAAAGACTCCGACCACTCCCGCACAGCTTCATATGGCAGTAATGGCGGCACTTTGCGGTATCAAGACGGCGATCCACAGCGATATCCTTCGTTGTGTCCTTTCTGCAGGTCTTGATGAGGAATACAACACCATTTATCAGGACTTCGTATCCTATGGAGCAAACGAAGCCTTCTGGCAGATGGTATATCAAGGAACAGGATACTTTGAGGACGAGCCGAAGCTCTCGCGCTTGGCTGTACATATCCTTCTCACCGCTTCCACAAGAAGCATGAGAGTGGAGCTTCTCAAAGGTCTTGAGCTTCTGATATCTGTTCCTCACCAATCCTACTGCTACGATTTTGTGTCGGATTGGTCTCACTCCAACGAAAACGATACACTCTATCAGATTGCTCGACGTGTCGAGGATGAGGCGAAGCTCCCGGCGAGATTTGCACACTACGAGGTATCCGATATTGTTGACACCGAGTGCTTCCCGTGCATCAATGAGGTCATTCTCGCAAAGATTATGACCGACATATCCAACCACCTTATCGATCCTGTAAAGATCACGGCTATCGTTGAGAAGCGCAGAGCCTTTATTTGGTACGATGAGGTCAAGAACTACTACGAAGGAATACAGTTCATAGCCAATATGCAATCCTTCTACAAGGAGCATTCGGGTGGATTCCACCTAACCAACGCAAAGGCAATTTGGAAGGAATACACGACCGAATACTACAAGATGGACGAGTATTATAGAGGATTCCACCTCTGCTTCCAAAGGAGCTTGATGCAATCAAATCCCGAACTCGATGATATGTTCAAGCATATCGTATCCGTCGTTGAAGGACTCTACACGAATTGGTTCTTGGGAGAACTCGGAACGAATTGGTCGAACATCTGCGCCGATGATTTGGCTGTGTACGGCAAAATCCCCGAAATCCCTCAACAGGTTGATTTTTATAACCACAGAATCAAGAACGCCGATGCAAGATACTTCGTCATCATATCGGATGCACTCCGCTATGAAGTTGCGGTATCCCTCACCGAGCAGCTTCAAAGAGAAGCACAATGCCAAGTCAAGCTCGACAGTATGCAAGGCGTGTTCCCGACGATAACAAAGTTCGGTATGGCGGCACTTCTGCCTCATACTTCGTTGACGGTTGAGCATAAGAACGAGGAACGCCTCGTGGTACTTGCAGACGGTCAATCGACCGAGAGCAACAACCGTGACCGTGTTCTCAAGGGTGCAAACCCGAACAGCATCGCACTCCATTACAAGAATATTATCGGAATGAAGCGAGCTGACAGACAGGAACTCGTTAAAGGCATGGATGTCGTGTACATCTATCACGACGAGATCGACGAAGCAGCACACGGAAATGAAACGGATGTATTCTTCGCTTGCGATGAAGCCATTCAGGAGCTTAAAAACCTCGTCAGAGTTATCGTAAACGACTTTGGTGCGGCGAACATTATCATCACCGCAGACCACGGCTTCCTGTACACCTATAGCCCTCTTGCAGAGGATAACAAGGTTGACAAGACAGGATTCAACGGTCAGGATGTCGAATACGGCAGAAGATACGCTATCATGAGAAAAGGCGCATCGCCCGAATATCTCGCCCCCGTCAAGTTTAACTGCGGAAGTGATCAGTTTGACGGCTTTGCGCCGAGAGAAAGCATCCGTATCAAGATGAACGGCGGCGGTCTTAACTTCGTCCATGGTGGCATCAGTTTGCAAGAAATGGTTGTTCCCGTGATCGAATACCACCACCTTCGCAACAGCTCCGCAGAGTATCAAAGAAACCGCCAAAAGTACGATACAAAGCCCGTACAGGTTAATCTGCTCTCGGCGAACAGAAAGATCAGCAACATGATATTCTCGCTGAACTTCTATCAGAGCGAAGCGGTAAGCGGAAATCGTGAATCCGCAGTTTACAACTCCTATTTCACCGATGTGAACGGCAGAACAATAAGCGATATTCAGAAAATAATCGCTGATAAATCGAGCGCAAACGCTCAAGAAAGAACCTTCCGTTGTACCTTCAATCTTAAGTCGTTGCAGTATAGCTCAACGGAAACCTATTACCTCATCATTCAAGAAGAAAGCGGTTTAATAGCACCGCAAAGAATCGAATTCCAAATAGACATCGCATTCTCGGTCGGAGGAAACAACTTCTTTGACTAATTCGTAGGAGGAACACATGGAACATAGCAACGAAACAAAAAGCTCTCGTGAGGAATTGAGAGTAAAATTGCGTGCCGCGTTTGACGGTAAAATTGTACGCAAGGATCTAACTAAAAAAATCAAGGAAGGAGCTAATGTTCCTGTCTATGTCCTTGAATTCCTTCTCGGTCAGTATTGCAGCTCCGATGAAGAAGAAATCATCGAAGCAGGTGTCGAAAAGGTAAAGCGAATCTTGGCTGATAACTTTGTACGCCCCGACGAAGCGCAGAAAATACTCTCTGTGCTTCGTTCAAGGGGTAGTCATACCGTAATCGACAAGATCACGGTAAAGCTCGACCTGCATAAGAATCAATACTTCGCTGAATTCTCGAACCTTGGTCTAACAAGCGTACCGATCAGCGACGAATATCCCGAAAAGCACGACCGTCTCCTCTGTGGCGGTATTTGGTGCATTGTGCAGCTTAACTACGAATATAACGAGGAAGATAAGAAGAACGGATATCCGATTCAGATCACGAAGCTCACTCCTATTCAGATGCCTCATGTAGACATCAAGGAGCTGAAGGAAGGTCGTAAAAACTTCACAAAGGACGAATGGATCGATGTGATGCTTCGCTCTATCGGTATGGAAGCAGACGAACTGACAGAAAGAGAAAAATGGCTCTTGCTCGGTCGTATGCTCCCCCTCGTAGAAAATAACTTCAATCTGTGCGAACTCGGCCCCCGTAGCACGGGCAAGTCGCACCTTTACAAAGAAATCTCTCCGAACAGTATCTTGGTGTCAGGCGGTCAGACAACGGTTGCTAACCTGTTCTATAACATGGGCAGAAAGACCGTAGGACTCGTTGGACTTTGGGATTGTGTTGCCTTTGACGAGGTCGCAGGCATCAATTTCAAGGACAAAGACGGCATTCAGATAATGAAGGACTACATGGCATCCGGCTCCTTCGCAAGAGGTAAGGAAGAAAAGGCAGCATCTGCCTCCATGGTGTTCGTCGGTAACATAAATCAGAGTGTTGATGTACTCCTTAAAACATCAAGTCTCTTTGATCCGTTCCCACCCGAAATGGGAACTGACACAGCATTCCTCGATAGAATGCATTGCTACATCCCCGGTTGGGAAATTCCGAAGTTCCGTCCCGAACACTTCACGGATGACTACGGATTTATATCCGACTATCTCGCAGAGTTCATCAGAGAGCTTCGTAAGGAGCAATATGGTGATGCTCTCGACAAATACTTCCGCCTTGGAAAGAACCTCAATCAGCGTGATACAATCGCCGTCAGAAAGATTGTTGGCGGTTTCGTGAAGCTCCTGTATCCCGATGGAGAATACAACAAGGAACAGATCGAGGAAATCCTCCGCTTCGCACTCGAAATGCGCCGTCGTGTCAAGGAGCAACTCAAGAAGCTCGGCGGTATGGAATTCTACGATGTGAACTTCTCCTACATAGATAACGAAACCTTCGAAGAACACTATGTGTCCGTTCCCGAACAAGGTGGTGGAAAGCTCATCCCCGAAGGAATCTGCAGCCCCGGACAGGTCTATACTGTGTCCCAAGGCAAGAGTGGCATGATCGGTGTTTTCAGACTCGAATCGCAGATGCTCCCCGGCAATGGCAAGTTTGAAAAGACAGGTATCGGAAGCGATAGAGATTGCAAGGAAGCCACCAATACTGCGTTCAGCTTCTTGAAAGCAAACGCACTCCGCATTAGCGGATCGATAAGCACAACAACGAAAGACTATATTATAAACTATCAAGACCTCCAAGGTCTCGGCATGACAGGCAAACTCGCATTGCCGACACTCATCGCCCTTTGCTCTATCGCTCTCGGTCGTCCGACCGTAAGCAATCTTGTAGTGCTTGGCGAAATCAGCATTAGCGGCACCATGATAAAGGTCGATGAGCTTGCAAATACGCTTCAAGTATGCCTTGATAGCGGAGCGAAGAAGGTACTCATCCCAAGCACCTCCTTCGTTGACTTCGCATCTGTGCCTGCCGACCTTATGAGTGCATTCCAACTCATCCCTTATCAGAGTGCGGAAGATGCAGTATTTAAGGCGCTTGGAGTAGAATAAGTTGAAAATGACAAAAGAAGAACTAATCAACGAATTGCAGAACTATCAGATGTATTTAGGTGAATTTGTTTCTGATTTTGTAATTAATGAATCCATCTGTGATTTTAACGATGAAAATCAATCTAAATTTCACTATTACGGAAACTGTTTATCGAAAATATCTTCAGCATTAAAGTATCGTCAGCATATGTTGTGTTATCTTCTATTCTACAAAAGTAGCGATGGGAAATCCATTCCTCGTTTGCTTAACAGAATTAAAAGCACATCAATTCTTGATGACAAGGAACTTTCAAGGAAGATTCGAGAAATTGCAAGTCAAGCAGATGATACTTTGAGTAAAGCAAGTCAAGACATTGATAATTTGAAAGAATATCGGCACAATGTCTATGCTCACTGGAATGATGAATTGTTTAATACAGAATGGCAAAATGACTTTGCTAACAATCATAAATTCAATTACGAAAACATATTGGAATTAGGCGGTCTTTGCTTTAGGTTGTTCGGAGAAATACTTAACCTCCTCGGAAGCCAATCATTTGTTGGATCAGTTGAAAACGATGAAGCAATTCAACGATTTATTTGCAAATTAAAAGAATAATCCGCACCCAAAATGTTGGGGAGCAATAAACAAAGAAAAAGCGTTTTACATGGAGTAAACTATGAAACAAGAAAACGAATTGAAAATAAAGCTCCTTGTCCTGTACGATATCCTTTGCAGGTTAACCGATGAGGATCACGCCTTAAACTCGGATGAACTTGTCGAGGAATTGGCGAAGCGCGGAATTAAGGTTAATAGAAGATTTATTTCCTCAGATGTCGAACTTCTCAATAAGTTCGGATATGAGGTGCTATCTTACAAGAAAAAGTACATCTACTACTATGTTGTGAGCCGTCCGTTTGATACCGCCGAGGTTGTTATGCTTGCGGATGTAGTAAAGGCATCGAAGCTCTCAAACGAACAGAAAAACAAACTCATAGAAAAGCTATCAGGAACGCTCGGACAGCACCAAGCAGCCGTTTTATCGAAGCACATCATTTCATTCGAGCCTATGGGCAAAAAAGGCGGTTATTCGCTGATTTACAATGTTGATACCATTGAAAGAGCTATCAACGAGAACAAACAGGTAACCTTCCTCTACTTCAATTATGACGAGAAGCATAAGAAGGTCTACCGTAAGAACGGAGAACGCTATACAGCCAATCCAATCGTCATGGTTTGGAACAAGGATAACTACTACCTTCTGTGCTTTAATAACAACCACGACGATATCGTTACATATCGAATCGATAAAATGGAAGATGTGCGTGTAGAAGAAACAGAACGCCAACCTCACCCGGAATACGAAACCTTTAACACGGAAGAATACCGTAGACAGGTGTTCTCGATGTTCGGCGGTGAGCTTCAAAATGTTACGCTTACCGTAGCACCCGAAATGATATCGGATATCTATGATAAATTCGGCGATTCGGTCAGGATCGTCAAGAAAAATGATGACACCTACTGTGCCGAAATAAAAGTGCAGGTAAGCCGTCCCTTCTTTGCATGGATCATCGGATCTCAAGGCAAGGTTCGAATCAAAACACCTTGCAAGGTTGTGGAAGAATTCAACGAATTTATAACAAAAGTAAAAGAAGCATATTGATCAAAAAGAGCAGCTCATACAGGGCTGTTCTTTTTTTGCGAAAAAACTTTTTTCAATGTCGCAAGTCCGACATCGAAAATTTGCAATTTGAAATGATTTATGTTATAATACGGCTACCATCTAAAAAGAACGCCCCGTTCCTTTTAGGGAAAAGAGGTACTTACGAATGAGAACATTGAATAAAGAACTGATGACGAATATCCAAGA
>JAZORX010000002.1:0-4656 GCA_045656845.1 Acutalibacteraceae bacterium
TCATCAATCGCCCTTATTATCTCTTTAAGCTCGTCAACTTCGGCTTTTTCTGCAAAACCCGTTACATAACCAATCTGCTTTAAATTTGCATTGCCAAAAGGAACCTCTACTCTCATTCCGACTTTGATATTCTCACCCGCCAGATAGTGAAAGGTTCTGTCAAGACTTTTTACACGACTGTTTATAACCACTTCGGCTATTCTTTTCATAACAAATCAATCGCCCTGTCCAAAATTATTTTTGCAAGCTCCTGCTTTGGCATATTCTCAAGCTGCTCGCAGGTTCCCTCTTTATTTATTATGCATGCGGTATTTGTATCATACGCAAACCCTGCATTTTCCTCTGCTACGTTGTTTGCAACTATAAGGTCTGCACCTTTTTTTATAAGCTTTGCGTATGCCTGCTCTGCAAGGTCACGGGTTTCCATACAGAATCCCACAACAACGCCTTTTTTTCTGTCTTTGCATACACTCTCCAAAATATCAGGATTTTTCACAAGCTCAATTACAGGAATTTCATCTTTTTTCAGTTTATGCTCAGCAAATTTTGCGGGTCTGAAATCGCCTACAGCCGCCGCCTTTACAATAACGTCGCAGTCGGGTGCATATTTTTTCACCGCATCATACATATCAGTCGCACTCACTACCTTTATAAGCTCCACTCCTGCAGGTGGTGTGATATTTACCTCTCCCGATATAAGGATTACCTCAGCACCCCTGTTTTTCGCATTTTTTGCTACTGCATATCCCATTTTTCCGCTGGACGGATTGGATATAAACCTTACAGGGTCCATATATTCTTTTGTGGGTCCTGCTGTAACAAGCACCCTGCGTCCTGTCATATCCTTAGGAGTCAGCGCCGCTTCTATCGCCGCTATAGTTACGGTATTATCAGCAAGTCTTCCCTTGCCTTCCGTTCCGCAGGCAAGTCTGCCGCTTTCAGGCTCTACGAATATATATCCGTATTTTTTGAGTTTTTCAATATTATCCTGCACAATTCTGTTTTCATACATATTGGTATTCATGGCAGGTGCTATTATAACGGGTGCTTTTGTTGCCATCACCGTGGTTGAAAGCATATCATCGGCAATGCCTGATGCTACTTTACCTATGACGTTGGCAGTCGCCGGAGCTATCACGAAAGCATCCGCCTTCTGCGCCAGCGATATGTGTGCGATTTCCCAGTGCTTCGGTTCCTCAAATGTGTCTGTTGCAACGGGATTTGACGTTATACTTCTGAAGGTTACGGGAGAAATAAATTCCTGTGCCGATTTTGTCATAATGACATTGACGTTTGCTCCCGCACGAACAAGTCTGCTCGCCAGATCAGCCGCTTTATATGCGGCAATCCCACCGCTTACACCAAGCACGATATTTTTATTTTTAAGCACTGAAAATCACCTCGTTATTATTCTTCTTCAAACTCCCCGTCGATTTCATCATCAAACTCATCGTCAATTTCAAAATTAATGTCTGCTCCGTTGTCTTCAATAACCACAACCTCGCTTGCAGACATCACTGTTTCGCATTCTGCATCATCACTCTGAACAATGTAAATATCATCTTCGATGATTTCATCAAGAGCTCTTGTGATGGGTTTCATATTCAGCTTTACATTTTTTCTTTCCATTCTCTCTTTGCGGTGCATCTCAAACGGTGAAAGCTCGGGCTGTTTTTCTTTTTCAGTCTTTCTTTCTTCCTGAGCAATTTCTCTTGCTCTTTTTGCTGCCGCAATTACAAGATCGTATCTGCTGCGTTCCTTTCCGAGTTTATTTACCAGATCGTTAATAGGTGGGTATATCATTTTTTGAACCTCCGAATAAAATTATTTTATGTTAAATTCGCTTATAAGTGTTTTGTTTCTTGATGTGCTGAGTTTTTCTGCACAAACTATACTCTCCAGTCTTGCTACGGCTTCTTCTACCGTATCGTTCATGAGAATATAATCATATTTTTCTATAAATCTGAACTCCTCTTTTGCTCTTGTAAGTCTTTTTTCGACTACATCGGGCGTTTCGGTTGCTCTGCCTACGAGTCTGTCACGAAGCTCGTCATATGAGGGCGGCAGAACAAAGATAAGCACAGCTTCAGGGAATTTTTCTTTCACCTGAAGGGCTCCCTGGACTTCTATTTCCAGAATTACGTCATTACCTTCCTCGAGCTGTTTTTCCACAGCTTCTTTCGGTGTACCGTAATAATTATCGCAGAACTCGGCGTGTTCGAGGAATTTATCCTCAGCTGCCAGCCTGATAAATTCCTCTTTACTTCTGAAAAAATAATTTATTCCTTCAGCCTCGCCGTCTCTCGGCGCTCTTGTTGTCATTGAAACAGACAAAAACGCCGTTTGGTTCCTGCTCATAAATTCTTTGCATACTGTGCCTTTCCCAACTCCGGCAGGTCCTGAAATTACAAGAAGCACTCCTTTAGTCTTCATCGTCATTTTCCATTCCTCCCGGCACTTCTTTTCCCGAAAGTCTTCCTGCTACTGTTTCCGGCTGAATTGCCGACAGTATTATATGGTCGCTGTCAGTTATAAGAACTGCTCTTGTTCTTCTGCCATAGGTCGCATCAATCAGCATACCTCTTTCCCTGGCTTCCTGAATGGTACGCTTTATAGGTGCCGATTCGGGACTTATTATTGCCACAAGTCTGTTTGCCGATACTATATTTCCAAAACCTATGTTTATTAATTTAATACCTTCCTGTGATTTCATCGGTTTTTCTCCTATTCTATATTCTGAACCTGCTCTCTGAGCTTTTCAATTTCGCTTTTTACCTCTACCACACATTTGGCTATTTCGATATTATTTGACTTTGAGCCTATTGTATTAATCTCCCTGTTCATTTCCTGAATAACAAAATCAAGTCTTCTGCCTATGGGATTTTCATCTGCAAGAATGATTTTAAATTCAGAAATATGCGAACGCAGACGTACAATTTCCTCGTCAGTACAAATTCTGTCCGCCACAATAGCGGCTTCGGTTAAAATTCTTGTTTCATCAATTGCTTTATCGCCTAAGATTTCTTCAAGCTTTGCAGTAAGTCTTCTGCGGTAGTCCTCTACGGTTTCGGGCATAATTTTATTAATTTTTTCGACAATATCCAATATATAATCTGCCTGTCCGATAAGAGTTTCTTTTATTCTTTCGCCCTCGCGCAGGCGCATTGCGACAAAATCCGCAAGCGCCGCCTCAAGAGCCTCTCCTACCTCTGCTTTAAGCTTGTCCTTATCTTCTTCCTCATTTTCCACCACAAGAACGTCCGGAAATCTTGCAAGCCTTACAGCTGTTACATCATTCGCCACACCTGCAATTTCAGAAACCTTTCCTATTGCCGAGCGGTATTCTTCCAGCAAAAGCTCATCCACACTCACCTTACGGCTTTCTTCGGAAAAGCCTTTTGCTGTCAGAAATACATCTATTTTACCTCGTGATACCCTTTCCAGAATAGTTTTTCTGATATAATCTTCAAGAAAAACATACGCTCTGGGAAGTTTTATGTTTATATCGGAATATCTGTGGTTTACTGATTTCAGTTCAAGCACAATTTTCCTGTGTTCGTCTGCAAATTCACCCCGGCCGTAGCCTGTCATGCTTTTTGCCATTTAAACATCTCCTTATTTAATTATTCCATCATCATAATTTGCATCGTTTGCTTCAACTATATCCATATTTTCTATTTTCACACCAGCCAGCTCTACCGGCAGATCCACCAGATATACTCTGATACGGTGTGTTCCCGCTGTCATATACTGCGGTGAAAATTCTACCATATCGTGTGTATATAGGGTGTTATGTGTCCTGAGTGTTGCTGTCTGCTTGTTTGCGCCGTCAATATAGAGACGAAGCTGCGGTCTACCTTCAGCTGATGAACCGCCACCGGCTACTAAAACTCTGTAATTACCGCTTACCGGCACATTAAAGTCGTATTCGAAATAGTTACCTTTTGCTGTGCTGCCGAGACATCCGTCGTATATTTGAGGATTACCGCTCATTCTGTCATAGTCTGCTGCAGCTCTCCATACGTTGTTTTCATTTGATTTTACAAATTCAGCGGTTGCAACGTCATTCATACGCATTCTGCGCCATGCGGGATAATAATCTATGCTTGCAACCTCGCTCTTGTCAACGGGTCCTGCATTTGCCATTATCTTTCTTGCCGCAGTACTCCATTCTGTAACATTTGTACTGTTGTTTACCTGAACTATTTTAGAATCCATACTGTAGGTTCCACCGTCAGTGTGGTTATATCCTAACCAGACATTTGTAATACCAACGCCCGCTCTTCCGAAGAACCAGCAGTCTCCGGCTGATGTAATGTCTGTAACTACGTTATCAAAAATACTCAAGCTTCCCGAAGCGCTGTCGAGATAGATACCGTTTCTGCGGTAGTTTCCGGGATCTATGAGATAGTTATCACAAATCTGTGTGTTAGGCATTACACCGAGTGTATAGATATGCGCACCGTCCTCAAGTATCTGCATTACCTTTTCTATTCTGTTGTATGCAATTCTGTTATCACGGCACTGAGCAACATTATCGCCCCAGCCCCAGCCCATTACTATACCTGAATAGGGCATGTCTTTAATATCGTTATGGTGAATATCAACTCCACCTGCATAATAACATGCAATCGCTGTAAGTCCGAGATATTCCTG
>JAZORX010000003.1:0-4194 GCA_045656845.1 Acutalibacteraceae bacterium
CATTTTCTTTTTTGCAGGTACATTAAGTGCTTCTATTTTATCAACAAGGTCACGGGGAGCAGTGATATTATCCACTGCTTTGATATAATCTTTTTTATTCATCGTCAAAACCTCCGTCAAGTTCTTTTCGCAAGGCATCACGACCGCGGCTGAGCCACGACAAAACCGTGCTTTCTTTCGCGTCAAGAATTTTCCCGATTTCCTTTGCGGTGTAGCCCTCGTAATAATGGAGATAGATGGCATTCCGGTACTTTTCCGGCAAGGCTTTAACAGCCTCTAAAACATCTGATTTATCTTCATTCGGTTTGTTCGGAAAAACATTTTCAACAAGAGTTTCACGGCTTGACTTTTTCATTTTGTCACGGCACAGATTTATGGTAACTCGGATAAGCCATGCTTTTAGGTGTTCACTGTCCCGAAAAGCCTTGTTTGTTTCAAGAAGCTTGACAAAAACCTCCTGTGTAACATCCTCCGCATCGGAAAAATTTGCAGTGTTATGTAAGGCAACGCGGTAAACAGTGTCTGTAAATTGCTTGAAAGCAAACGAGAAAGCGTCCTTTCCCTTAATAAAAACAGTCATGACCATTCCTCCTTTCATATATAACACGATTGAAGCGGACAAAATATTGCATTACTTATAATATATCATTTAAAGGTGTATCATCAAGCTTGTTATACAGACAAAAAGACCACCGTCGGACAGACGATGGTCTTTAATATATCTATGCAAGAAATTATGCTTTGTTAGCTGAACCGAAGAGTTCGATCTTCTCTTTAACGCAAGCCTTGATTGCTTCTGCACCGGGAGCAAGAAGCTTTCTCGGGTCAAAGCCCTTGCCTTCAAGGTCCTTGCCTGCTTCGATGTACTTTCTTGTTGCTTCCTGGAATGCAAGCTGGCACTCTGTGTTAACATTGATCTTAGAAACACCGAGAGAGATAGCCTTCTGAATCATATCAGCAGGGATACCTGTACCGCCGTGAAGAACGAGAGGCATTGTGCCTGTCTTCTCCTGAACAGCTGCAAGAGTTTCGAATGAAAGACCTGCCCAGTTTTCAGGATACTTACCGTGGATGTTACCGATACCTGCTGCAAGCATTGTTACGCCAAGGTCAGCGATCATCTTACATTCGTTAGGATCAGCACACTCACCTGCACCAACAACACCGTCTTCCTCGCCACCGATTGAACCAACTTCAGCTTCGATTGAAAGACCCTTCTCTTCGCAGATTGCAACGAGTTCCTTTGTCTTTTCGATGTTTTCATCGATAGGATAGTGAGAACCGTCGAACATGATTGAGCTGAAACCTGCTTCGATACAAGCCTTTGCACCTTCGTATGAACCGTGGTCAAGGTGAAGAGCAACGGGAACTGTGATGTTGAGGCCTTCAAGCATACCCTCAACCATACCTACAACTGTCTTGTAGCCGCACATATATTTGCCTGCACCTTCAGATACACCAAGGATAACAGGTGAATTCATTTCCTGTGCAGTGAGAAGAATTGACTTTGTCCACTCAAGGTTATTGATATTGAACTGACCAACTGCATAGTGGCCTGCCTTTGCTTTTGTAAGCATTTCTTTTGCATTTACTAATGGCATAATTACACGCTCCTATAAAAATTTACAGAAAATATTATATATCATTGTCACTTAAATGTCAATGTGCAAATAACAGCATTCTACGGTTATGAAGCAAAAATTGAAATCTCTCCGTAATGCGGTTTCTTCTTTTATGATTTCTTTTCAAGATGGTTTAATAACACAGCAGAACCTTCTCTGAACGCTGTCACAGATATTATTCAAATTCAACTTCCGAAGCTGAGTTTTTGTCCAAAAACAGATAGAACTCTCCGTGCTGTTTAAGCATGGTTGCCGGCACATCGGGAGTCAGCTCATTCTCCAAAGTGTCCTTGATTGCCTGCGATTTAACTGCATGCGGAACGCTTGAAATGATTACCTTGGATTTCATAATTTCCTTAACCGTCATAGATACAGCATGTGTGGGAACTTCGTCAATACTTGCAAACCAGCCTTCACCCAACTGCTGATTACGGCATTTTTCTGCCAGCTTTACCACGATATAGGCATTTTCGTTATCAAAATCTGCCGGTGGGTCATTAAATGCAATATGTGCGTTCTCACCAATGCCGATTAACGCAACATCAACGGGAGCTTCGTGAAGCTTTTCGGTAAGCTCAGCAATGTTGGCATCTATATCACCCTCGGTGTTGACATAATAGATCGCTTTGGCATTGACAAAATCCCCGAATCGCTCCTTTATATACTTGCGGAAGCTGGCAGGATGCGTAATCGGCAGATCCACATACTCATCCAGATGAAAAACTTCAACCTTAGACCAATCTATCGGCTGTTTAACCAGCGACATAATAGTTTCAAACTGCGAAGCACCTGTAGACAAAACCAACCTTGCGCTTCCGTTTCGTTCAATCGCAGCATTGAGTTTTTCGGCAGTAAGAACCGCTGCGCAATCACCCAACTGTACAGCATTTTCAGATACTGTGATTTTCATATTAAAAACTCCTTTTCGTTGTATACAATCGTTCCGCCCACAATAGTAAGCAAAACATTTATCTCTTCATCAAAAACAGTGATATCCGCATCATATCCCGGTGCCAAAACACCTTTTTCGGACAATCCCATAACCTTAGCCGGAGTCTCTGTAGACATTTTTACCGCATCTGCAAGCGAAATTTCCGCCTGTGTAACAGCAGTGCGAATCAAACGGTCAAAAGTCGCCACGCTTCCTGCGTAAGCAGATCGATCCGGTAACCAGGCAACTCCGTCAGAAATCACGGCTTTTGTGCCTGTTTTTTTATTACCCATAACAAATTCTGTCTTTTCCTGCAAACCGGCACCACGTATGGAATCTGAAACCAAAACCATACCGTCCGTACCCTTGACCTTATAAATAAGCTTTAACAGTTCGGAGGGAAGATGGATTCCGTCACAAATTGCCTCGCAAAAAATGTCATTACGTAACAGACACGCTTCTACCGCACCCGCCCGACGGAAACCGCCGACACGGCGAACGGCTGACATACCCGAATACAAGTGTGTTGCTATGGGATAGATACCTTCATCCGCATCCAATATAACCGAAGCGTCCGCATCGGTATGTGCAATACCGCATACAACTCCGTGTTGACGTAAATAATGTGCCATATCCGCACTGCCCGGCAACTCAGGTGCTGTATCAATTCTTCGAATGAACGGATATTCTTCAAGCAAAGCAACATACTCACGGTCATCCGGAGTGCAGAGTGCTTCTTCCGGCTGTGCCCCACGCTGTTCAACTGAAAAGTACGGCCCCTCCAGATGAGCACCCAAAAAACAGGCTCCCGGGTTCGATGAAAAATCAGTATTTGCCAAAGCATTCAAAGCCCGACGTATCTCTGAAAACGGTGCACTCAGGGTCGTAGGAAAAACGCCCGTCACGCCATGCCGAGCATATGCACTCATAGCACGCAAATTCGCCTCGGAGTCCGCATCCATAAAATCCTCGCCATCAATGCCGTGAGTATGCAGATCAATCCATCCGGCACTGACATAACTGCCCCGGACATCAATTATACAAACGTCATTCGGGTTCAGCTCATATTCCGGCACAACCGAACAGATTTTACCGTTTTCAAACACAATTGCATAACCGTGCAGTTCACCGTCAGGGAGAACGATTCTACCGTTCACAACAGCTGTTTTCATAATGGCTCCCCCATGTCAGTTACTAAAAATGTGTGACACCTTAATGCGGATATTCTCTTATCTGCGAAACAATCACTTTTCATAAACATATTGTAATAACAATAATTATAAAGGTATTTTAATTAAAAATCAAGCAACAAAAAAACGACATATCGAAACATATTATTTTTTTGGCGCCTCTTAAAGAGCAAAAGAAACAACCACTCTTTGAGTGATCGTTTCTTTTGGGGACGGTTACACCTAAATGAACCACATGAAAATTATGATTTTACATATTCGGAGAGCAACGCATGGTCATTCATCGGTTTACAGCTAAGCACTGTTCTTACCGATGACCATTTGCGTTCAATTTCCTCTGCTGAATCATTATTTATATCTACAACCTTGTCCGGATCATCCGAACCCATCATAAACCATTGACTTGTTTTACCCTCGGCACAATGCAATATGCTTAAACTCATATTTCATC
>JAZORX010000004.1:0-9529 GCA_045656845.1 Acutalibacteraceae bacterium
AGCTGCTGACCTTTCTAAAAATGGTGTTCCTTGCATCGGTATTCCTGCAACAATCGATAATGATATTGGTATGAGTGAGTATACAATCGGTTTTGATACTGCTGTAAACTGCGCTATAGATATGGTTGACAGACTTCGTGATACAATGGAGTCACACGATAGATGTTCTGTTGTTGAGGTTATGGGCAGAAATGCAGGTTACCTTGCACTTAATGCAGGTATCGCTGTCGGCGCAACAGCTATCCTTATTCCTGAGGTTGAGTTCGATCTCAAACGCGATGTTTTCGACAGAATCCGTCGTACTCAGAAGACAGGAAAGACTCACTTCCTTGTAATTGTTGCTGAAGGTATTCCTGCAGATGGCATTATCTCAGTTGACGAGCTTGCAAAGGCTATTGAGGCTGAAACAGGCGTTGAGTCAAGAGCTATGGTGCTCGCTCACGTTCAGCGTGGTGGTTCACCGACAGTTCGTGACCGTGTAAACGCAAGCCGTATGGGTTACCATGCAGTTAAGCTTCTTATGGACGGAACCGGCAACAGAGTTGTTGCAATGCAGAAGGATCAGGTAGTTGATATCGATATCTTTGAAGCTCTCAATATGAAGAAGCACATAGATATGGAGCTCTATGAAATGGCAAAGGTTATTTCTATCTGATTTGATTAAAGGACATAAATTATGCTTAGAGACGAATTTTTAGAACTTCGCCGCCGTATAATTGCAAAAGATTTTTCAAAGATGAACGAAAAGCAGCAAGAGGCTATTTATACAGTAAGAGGCCCCTTGCTGCTTCTTGCAGGTGCAGGCAGCGGAAAAACAACGGTTCTTGTTAACAGAATCGCAAATATGATAAAATACGGCGATGCGTATAATTCAGATAAATGCGACTTTGAACCGACGCAGACTGATGTCGCCATAATGAAAGAATATCTCAATGATCCTACGGTTGATCTTTTCGATGTGTATGATCTTCTTACGGTCAATGCACCTCAGCCGTGGGAGATTCTTGCTATCACATTTACCAATAAAGCGGCCAATGAGCTCAAAGAGCGTCTTGCAAGGCTTCTTGGAGATGCCGCAAACGATATATGGGCAAGCACATTCCATTCTGCTTGTTCTCGTATTCTTCGCCGTTACGGTGATTTGCTTGGCTACACAAATCACTTCACTATTTATGATACGGATGACTCAAAAAGGGTTATGAAAGAGGTTCAGCGTCTTCTTGATATCAACGATAAAATGCTTTCCCATAAGATGATTCTCAAAGAAATCAGCAAGGCGAAGGACAGGCTTATAACACCTCAGGAGTATATTGAGCAGGCAGGCTCAGATGTAAGGCTCAAAACAATAGGCAGAGCTTACGAATGCTATCAGAAGCTTCTCAAAACAGCCGATGCTCTTGACTTTGACGATATCATTTTCAAGACGGTTGAGCTGCTTGAATCAAATGAGGAAGTAAGAAATTACTATCAGAATAAATTCAAATATATTCTCGTCGATGAGTATCAGGATACCAACCACGCTCAGTATGTTCTTACGAGCATCCTTGCAGATAAGTACAGAAACATCTGCGTTGTCGGTGATGATGACCAGAGTATCTATAAATTCAGAGGCGCTACGATTGAAAATATCCTGAGCTTTGAGGAAAGATACCGTGATGCCAAGGTTATAAGACTTGAACAGAATTACCGTTCAACTCAGACTATTCTTGATGCTGCAAATGCTGTTATAGCGAACAATCAGCAGAGAAAAGGTAAAAATCTCTGGACGGATAACGGTATGGGCGATAAAATCGTTGTCAACACTTCGTATGATGAGAGGGAAGAGGCTCGCTTTGTTGCAGATACCGTTATGAAAAATGCAGCAAACGGCAGAAAAATGAGCGATCACGCTGTTCTTTACAGAATGAATGCTCAGTCGAGCCTTATTGAAAATGCCTTTGTAAGAGCAGGTGTGCCTTACCGTATTATAGGCGGACTTCGCTTCTACGAAAGAAAAGAAATCAAGGACGCTCTTGCTTATCTTACGGTTGTAAATAATCCGTCAGATAATGTGCGTCTTCGCCGTATAATCAACGAACCTAAAAGGGGAATAGGCGATACAACTCTTAACAATGCCGCAGAAATTGCTGCAGGGCTCGATGTGAGTATGTTTGAGGTTATTTCAAATGCGTCAGACTATCCTGCATTAAGCAGAGCTGCACAGAAGCTCAATTCTTTTACCGAGATGATGAGAGAGTTGCAGGAAGTGGCAGCGGAATTAAAGCCGTCTCAGCTTCTTGAGCTTGTGCTTAACAAAACGGGATATTATATATCTCTCAACGAGGACAAAGACACAGCTCAGGACAGAAAAGAAAACTTGAACGAGCTTAAGGCTAACCTTATGCGTTATGAGGAAGAGTCCGAGGATCCGACTCTCAACGGTTTCCTTGAGGAAATTGCACTTATGACGGATATTGATAACTATAATGCCGATGTTGATGCTGTTGTAATGATGACGATGCACTCAGCAAAGGGTCTTGAATTCCCGGAGGTATTTATTATCGGTATGGAGGACGGAGTCTTTCCGGGTTCACAGTCGATTTATAACCCCGAGGATATGGAAGAGGAAAGACGCCTCGCTTATGTTGGCATAACAAGAGCTAAACAGCATCTTTACCTTACCAATACAAGGACAAGACTTATATTCGGCTCAACCTCACATAATCCACCTTCAAGATTTATCAATGAAATTCCGTCAGAGCTGACGCAGAAAACCGGCGTTACTTCTTACAGCTCATTCAAGCGCAGTGCTGAATCAGAGCCTTATAAGGATTTTGGTGAGGATTTCACAAGCGGCAGACCGATAAAGAGAGGCTTCTCGGGTCAGTCGTCATTCTCAAAGCCTGCTGCACCTGCAGCAAAGTCATCGTCATCCTTCAAGGTAGGCGATACTGTAAAGCACAAGGTCTTCGGTACGGGTGTCGTGCTCTCGGCTCAGCCTGTAGGCAACGATACCTTGCTTGAAATTGCCTTTGATAAATCAGGCACCAAGAAACTTATGGCAAACTATGCCAAGCTCACGACCTGATAATTTGTAAATAGTGTTTATTGACAAATTGCTGTAATATGGTAAAATTAAACCATAAAATAAAAAATGAGGTGTTATTATGACTAAAACTTTATCAAAAGTATTAGCAATCATCCTTTCATTGTCTGTTCTTCTTGCAATGCCCGTAATGGCAAACGCTGAAGAAGCTGCTACATTTGCAGTGACAGGTTCTCTTTACAGCGTTGAAGGTGACTGGGACAATGACTATGCTGAAACAATTGCTGTCGAAGTTGAAGGTGCACTTTCAGCTCCCAACGAGGATGCTTATGTTTCGGTTTATGTAGGCGATGCAACAGAAGCGTATATCAATTCCAGCATTAAGTCTCTCGGATATGCACTTTCAGCGGGCCAAGGCAATATCGTTATCTTCATCCCGTTTAACAACTACATCAACCATGCTGAGACATACACATTCTTCTTTGAAGAGGGCGCATTCGTTTCTGAGGACGGTGCTGTCAGCGAAGAGCTTGCAGTAGAAATAACAGGTAACGAAATCATTGAGGCTCTTGATGTTGAGCATGTTTCAACCAAGCCTATTGAGAAGCTTATCGACTGGATGTATACATGGGGTGCAGAGGGTATCTGGCTCGATATCATCAATTTCGTTGTAAGCATTCTTGAATGGTTCCTCTATATCTGATTTTAATCTGACATTATTGAGGCGGACGTAAAGTTCGCCTCAGTTTTTTGAAAGGGATATTATGGAAAAGATAAAGTACGCAATTTTTGACGCTGACGGAACTCTTATGGACTCAATGCATATATGGGACACTCTTGACAGCGCTTTTCTTATGATGCGTGGAATTGAACCGAAAGAAAGCAGAGTTTTCAGAAAATACGGCTATTTCAATGCAATCAAATATTTTCTTGAAAATTATGAGCTTAATATGACTCCTGAAGAAATACGCGCGGATATTATGAAGATTCTTGAGTATTATTATAATAATGTTGCAACAGCCAAGGATGGTGTCCGCGAATTTCTGCAGACCTTGAAGGATAACGGTGTACGGTGCGTTGTTGCAACGGCAACAGACAGGTATCTTATGGAGCCTGCGCTCGAAAGAAACGGTTTGCTTGAGTATTTCGATGCTGTTTTCTCAACAAGGGAGACAGGTATAAGCAAACACGAGCCGGATATTTTCAACAAAGCAAAGGAGTTCCTCGGTGCCGATGAGGATATATTTATCTTCGAAGATGCAGCTTATGCGATTGACACAGCAAAGAAAGCAGGGTATAAGGTTGTTGCTGTTGAGGACTATTCAGCAGAGGAAGAAAGGGAACACATCAGGGTGGTTGCTGATTATTATGCAACAAATTACGCTGAAATGTACCAAATTTTCGATTTGCAAGTTAAATAATTTTGTGATAAACTTCCTTTTTCGTAATAATCTTGTGAACTCTATTGACTGAAAATTTGCCTTTTGTTATACTTTTAATTGTTGTTATTTCAGTTTTGGCAGAAACGGAAGTGTTTTTATGGAAAAGAGAAAAGTTTTGCTTGTTGTGAATCCTTGTGCAGGCGTTGACCGTAAGCGTGTCAGCCCGACGGATATTATAAATAAGCTTTCAGTAGCTGATTTTGAATTCAGTGTTGAAACAACAAAGTGTCAGGGCGATGCTACGACTATAGTAAAAGAAAAAGGCAATGATTGCGATCTTGTTCTTTGCTGTGGTGGTGACGGTACACTTAATGAGACAATCAATGGTGTTCTCGCTCTTGATAAGAGAGTTCCTGTCGGCTATATCCCTTCAGGCTCTACGAATGACCTCGCAAGTACCCTGGGTATTCCCGTAGGTGTAGGCCCTGCAACAGAGCTTATCCTTAACGGTAAGACCAATGGCTACGATGTAGGCACTTTCAAAGACAGATACTTCAACTATATCGCATCCTTTGGCGTTGCTTCTGACCTTGCTTATACTACTCCGCAGAAGTGGAAAAACCTCTTCGGTCATCAGGCTTATGTTCTTTACGGTGTGGGAATCCGTTTCCTCCCGATGCTTCTTGGCTTCAAGCCGACTTATATGAAGATCGAGTATGACGGAGGCGTTGTTGAAGATAAGTTCTATTTCGGTGCGATTTCAAACACTACATCGGTCGCAGGCGTGTTCAAGTATGATGACATCAAGCTCAATGACGGCTATTTCGAGCTCCTTCTCGTAAGAGGACTTAAGAGAAATATCGATGCTCTCGGCATCATCAATAAGGTTATCAGCAAGGATTACAGCGGTGACAATATCATTTTCACAAGAACAAAGCATGTTAAGATTACCTGTGAAGATAAGGTTGCGTGGACTCTTGACGGTGAATTCGGAGGAGAGCACGGTGATGTTGATATCAGTGTTATCAGCAACGCATATGATATTTACTCCAATAATGAAGATTTGTTTTTAAACAATAATGAATAAAATCTGACGGCTGCCTGTTACGGCAGCCGTTTTGCTGTTTTGCACAAAGAGAAAAATCTCTATTTGTTTAATTTATTTATATAAAAAATTCACTGCAGATGATATAATATAATAAATATTTGTGTCCGGAGGTTGTATTATGAAAGTTATAAGAAAAGAGTATTCCTATCCGTCAGCAACGGGTGTTGCAGATATTTTTGCAAGAAGCTGGGCTCCTGAAGACGGTGAAATAAAAGCTGTCCTTCAGATTTCTCACGGAATGGCTGAGCACGGTGAGAGATATGAGGAGCTCGGAAGCTTCCTTTGTGAGGCTGGCTATGCCGTAATCATAAACGACCATGCAGGCCACGGCCGTTCAATTAAATCTGATGCAGATCTTGGCTATTTTAATGGTGATAAAAACAAGGCAGGCGCAGGCTTCGTCGAAGATGTTCATACGCTCACAAAGCTTGCAAAGGAAGAGTTCAAAAAGCCCGTGATTCTTTTGGGTCACAGTATGGGTTCTTTTGTTGCACGCCATTATATCACGAAATATGCAGACGATATCGCAGGCGCGATAATCTGCGGTACGGCAGGACCGAATCCTGCAGCAGGTGCAGGCATCGCTGCAGCTTCTCTTATTGAAAAAATCAAGGGCTCAAAGCATAAGAGCGAGTTCATCAACGGTCTTGCTTTCGGTGCGTATAATAAACGCTTTGAGGGAAGAACTTCCTTTGACTGGCTTTCTGTCAATAAGGAAAATATTGATAAATATATAGCTGATAAATACTGTGGATTCCTGTTTACCGTTTCGGGATACAAAAACCTTTTTGAAGTTCTCAATTTTGTCAGCAATGCAAATGCATTCAGTGCTACACCGAAAGATTTGCCGATGTATCTCATCGCAGGCACGGAGGACCCTGTTGGCTCATACGGTAAGGGCGTTAAAACTGTTTACGATAAGTTTAAGGAAACAGGGCACACAAATCTTGAGATCAAGCTCTATGACGGTCTCAGACACGAGATACATAATGAAGACGACAGATTTGCCGTCTATGCAGATATCATCGCCTGGTGCGATTCTGTAATTACAAAATAAGAGGTAGTAAACAATGCTGACATTTTATAATATCGTAAAAGGTGCTTTTTACAAAATTTTCGCCGTAGTGATATCCTTGCTTATGACCTTGAGCAACGGTATCAATTCAGGCTTCAACGGTGATATTTACCCATATGAATCAAATTCCAAGGTGTTCGGTCTTGAAACTCTTGAAAGGGCTCAGGGTGTAACGACGGACGGTGAGGCGTGGTATTTCAGCGGCAAGTCAACCCTTGTTAAAATCGCTTTTGACAATCAGACCGTGCTTGCTTATAATTATGAGGCTATACCCGAAGAGTTTAAGGAAAATTACGGTTCGGCTCATATAGGTGGTATCAGCTATTGTGACGGTTATATCTATGCACCACTTGAAGACAGCAAGGTGTGGGAATACCCGATAATTGCTGTTTATGACGCTGAAACTCTTGAGTTCACGGGCGAATATAAGATCCTTCCAAATGATATTATGACCCGTGGAATGTCATGGCTTGCCTGCGACAAGGAAAACGGACTTATCTATTCTTCACACAGCAAGGAAGCAACGGAACTTTATTGCTTCGACCTCGAAACATTTGAGTATGTTAAAACAGTTGAGCTTTCTGAGATGGTCGGCAAACCTCAGGGCGGTGAAGTCTATAACGGACTTATCTATGTCGGCACTAATGATGCAACAAGAGCTGTTTATACAATAAACCCGTCAACAGGCGAAGTCGAGAAATGCTTCGACAGAATTATGTACGAGTGGAAACTCATCGATAATTTCGGCGGTGAAGGTCAGGATGTAACGGTCTATCCCATGGAGGACGGCACACTCATCCACGCCCTCGATATCGGCGCATTGTTTATGGATTCAAACTTAAGACACTATAAGTGGGATATATAAAAAACACAGGGGACGGTTGTTTTGTTTTTGAAAAACAAAGGAAGAGGATAAAATCATGGGATGCAACCGTTGGACAAACCCAAGATTATCTTAAAGACCAGCTATAAGGAGGCTAAATTTTATGTTTTTCTATAATAGAGTTCCTTTATGGCTTTATGCGATAGTTGTAGTAGTACTAATTCCTCTTGCTATTTATGAGTATAATACAAAAACAAAAAAGAAGTACCCAGGTCTTCCAATGAAAAGCCTTTTTACCGCAGGAAGTGTTTTTTTGATATTATCTTGTTTTTACGGATTGGGTCAAGAGGTAGGGTTTAGTATCATATTATCAAAAATTATTAATATTTCATTAATGGTTTCAGGGGGACTGACTGTTTTAAGTTTTTCCTATATGTATTACAAATCTATTAAGTACAATTATATTACCCCCCGAAGCACTTGATAAATTAAAAAGAAATGTTCTGCCACTCTTGATGATTGCTGCTGTTATGATTTTAATTTTAATTATTATTTGGTAACACAGGGGACAGTTAGCGTCGTAGCACAGGGGACGGTTCTGTGTGTTGATATGAGTGATTTATATAGAATTAACCTCCACAGCGAGAGCTGTGGAGGTTGTTCTGCATTACAAGGGGACGAGACAAAATTGGTTTTGTCGAACAAATTTTAAATCAATGTCGTAGGGGCAGATATCATCTGCCCGTGGTTTGGATTTGTTTTAACGGGAACATACTATGTTCCCCTACGGACATGCCTCGAGCAATATAGTAGGGACGGGCGTCCTCGACCGTCCGATATACTGCAGAATCTGCGGACCGTCCGGGAGGTCTGTCTCTACATACACGGCTTCAAAAAATGTCATTCTGAGGCTGTGCCGAAGAATCTTAATCTCTCTTTTAAAGAATCTTCACTTCGTTCAGAATGACAAAGTTTCGTGGAAAAGACGATGTTCCGAAACCGTGCGTAGGGCGGTGGCTTGCTACCGCCGTTTTAATATGCAAATTCAGGTTTAGCTGGCTTAAATGTTACTCAATCCCATCTGCAATCCTCTGCATATCCGCAGGCATAGGTGCGGTGATGGTTATATTTTCTTTTGAAACGGGATGAATAAAACTTACATGATGGCAATGGAGCATCTGATGCCCGTAATTATTCTCATCCGTACCGTATAAGCTGTCACCGACAAGCGGCATACCGATATGGGAAAAATGAACCCTTATCTGGTGTGTTCTGCCTGTTTCAAGGTTGATTTTTGCCAGAGCCATATGCTCATTTTTCTTAATTACTGTCCAGTGTGTAACGGCATAGTCTCCACCTTCACCGACGGCACGGATCGTTTTCATCGGGTCGGGACGGTAGATGGGTGCATCAATCGTACCTTCTTTTTCGGGTTTACCGTTTATGATTGCAAGATATTCCTTTTCAACATTACCCGGAATCATTGCAGCGCAGTGCTTGTTAAGTGCACAAATAACAATACCCGATGTGCCTTTATCCAATCTGCCGACTGCACGGAAAACAGAGTTCTTGTCTTTTGTTTTGAGGTAGTATGCAACTGCGTTTGCAAGTGTATCACCCTGATGGTTGTGGGTCGGATGGCAGGCAATAAACGGATCTTTATTGATTATGAGCAGGTCACTGTCCTCATAAAGAATTTCGAGTGGCATTTCAACAGGCTCAATTTCGCTCTCAGGACAGGGGATATCGACGGAAAGGATATCGCCCGTATGGATGATATCGACGGTTCTTATATGCTCACCGTTGTGCATAATGCCGTTTGGAATCTGCTTGAGTGATTTTAAAAGACGGTATGAAATTTTTGCCTTTTCTCTTAAAAACTTATAAACATTTTCACCGTTATATTCTTCGTCAACGGTATATGAAATCAGCCTGCCCATTCTTCCACCTCGATTCTTAGTCAATTATACATTAAATATTTCCTATTTCAAGTGAATTAATGAATATTTATGAGCAAAACTAAGTATATGATGAAAAAATAACCGTTTTTTCTTTGTTAAATTTATCTTCTTTTTTGTCAGGATTTTGTATTTTTTGTACAGATTACCAAAAGTTT
>JAZORX010000005.1:0-5328 GCA_045656845.1 Acutalibacteraceae bacterium
CATACAAGGTTGTTGTTATGGGTGACAGCACAGGTGACGGTAAGGTTAATTCATCTGTCGCCCTTTCTATCCTCCAGCACGCTGTAGGACAGACTGTTATTGAAGACGACGCATTCAAGACCGCAAGTAACCTCAACTTCGATAACAGAATCAATTCAACAGACGCACTTGTAGTTCTTCAGATATCTGACGGTATGACCGATGTCGGAGATATCTACAATCCCGGTTTCGCAAGATAAGCTTCAATTATATGCACTTTATACAAATTGTATAACCTGAAATGTATAAGCAATGGCTGAGAGCTTCATTACAAGGCTCTCAGCCATATTTTTTTGGTAATTTTTTAAATATTTTATACATATTTTTTCAATTTCTCTTGTTTTTTCTGTTAATATGTGATATAGTAACACTATGACGCGTAGGTAAGCACGATGATTTTTTATACATAAAAACCAAAGCGATTATAACCTGGCGATCAATTACAGGGCAGCAAAGATGCCGATGCAATACTGTTTCGCAGCCTTTACTTCCCGAAACAAGGAGGAATTTGTTTTGAAATACTATAACGCGAAGGATATCCGTAATGTTACACTTGCAGGTCATGCAGGTCGAGGCAAAACAACCCTTGCCGAAGCAATGCTTTATATTGCAGGTCTTACAGACAGATTAGGTAGAGTTGAAGAGGGCAACACAGCTCTTGACTTCGACCCCGAAGAGAAGCGCCGCCACGTTTCCGTTGCGACAGCTCTTGCTCCGATTGAATGGAAAGACTGCAAACTTAATATAATCGACACTCCGGGTCTTTTCGACTTTGAGGGTGAAATGGCAGAAGGTATCACAGCTTCAGAATGTGTTCTCATCGTTCTTGGTGCAGGTCACAAATATGACGTTGGTGCTGAAAAGGCTTTCAAGGCTGCAAGAAAAAGAGGTAAGATGTTCGCAATCACACGTTGCGACAAGGAAAACGGTGACTTCTACAAGACATTTGAAGAAGTCCGCGCTGTTCACGGCGGTGCAGTCTGTCCCGTTATCGTTCCGTACGTAGTTGACGGTCAGGTTAAGGCTTACGTTAACCTTGCATCACGTAAGGGCTTTGAGTACAAGGACGGTAAAGCTACCGAAATCCCGATGCCGAACGATCCGAAAATTATGGAAATGCTCGACATCCTTACAGAAGCTGTTGCAACTGCAAGTGACGACCTTATGGAAAAATTCTTCGCAGGTGAAGAATTCACACGTAAAGAAATTATCACAGCTCTTAACGAGGGCGTTAACGCTTCTTCTGTTTACCCCGTATACGCTTGTTCAGGTTACACTATGGACGGTGTTGACCTTCTTATGGACGAACTCGCATACTCAGCTCCCGATGCTGCTTCATATGCAGGTGGTAAGGATGTTGACTGTGACGAAGACGGACCTCTTGCAGCTCTTTGCTTCAAGACAGTTGCTGACCCGTTCGTTGGTAAGATGTCTTACTTCAAGGTAAGCAGCGGTAAGATCACTCCTGAAACTCCCGTTTATAATGCTCGTACAGGCGAAACAGAGAGAATGGGTAAGATCATCACTGTCCGTGGTAACAAGTCAGAGGATTGCAAGTGCATCCCTGCAGGCGATATCGGTGTTGTTACAAAGCTTAACTGCGTTAAGACAGGCGACACTATCTGCGCAGCTAACAATGTAATCGAGCTCAGTGGCGTTAAATTCCCGACTCCTTGCCTTTCAATGGCTGTTAAGGCTTGCAAGAAGGGTGATGAAGAGAAGATCGTTTCTGCTATCAACCGTCTTCTTGAAGAAGATCCCACAATCAAGTTTGAAATGAACAAGGAAACAAAAGAGCAGATTCTTTCAGGTCTTGGTGAGCAGCATCTCGACATTATCGTTTCAAAGCTCAGAAGCAAGTTCGGTCTTGACATCGAGCTTACAGTGCCCAGAGTTGCATACAGAGAAGCTATCCGTAAGACAGTTCAGGTTCAGGGCCGTCACAAGAAGCAGTCAGGCGGTCACGGCCAGTTCGGTGATGTGTGGATCCGCTTTGAGCCGACAGAAGAAGAAGGACTTATCTTCGAATCAGAAGTTGTCGGCGGTTCAGTTCCGAAAAACTTCTTCCCCGCAGTTGAAAAGGGTCTTAACGAGTGCATGAAGAAGGGCGTCATGGCAGGTTACCCGATGGTTGGTCTCAAGGCTGTTCTTTACGACGGTTCTTACCATCCCGTTGACTCTTCAGAAATGGCATTCAAGATGGCTGCAAGCATCGCTTTCAAAGCAGGTGTTCCGCAGGCTAACCCGACTATCCTTGAGCCCGTTGGTACTCTGAAGGCTATTATGCCCGAAGCATTCCTCGGCGATATCATGGGTGACGTAACAAAGCGTCGTGGTCGTGTTCTCGGTATGGGTGCATCTGAAGAAGAGCCGAAGTATCAGGAGCTCGTTGCTGAAGTTCCGATGGCTGAAATGAACAACTTCTCAACAGTTCTTCGTTCAGTTACAGCAGGCAGAGGCTACTATACATTTGAATTCACCCGTTACGAAGACGCTCCTGCAGCAATAGCTGAAAAGGTTATCGCAGAAGCTAAGGTTGAAGACGAAGAATAAGAATAAACATAATAAAGGAGACGGTGCGAGCCGTCTCCTTTTTGCTTTCCTTTATTTTACACTTGCATAAAAACAGAAAATATGATAAACTTGCTTTGATTTTGGTTTAAGGAGTGGTCGAATGAGCGATATCAAAGATTATATTGATTACCCCGCAGATGTCAAAAAATATGACACATCCAAGCTCCCGAAAAGACAGAGTTTCTTTTTTACATCGCTTTTATATATCGCATCAAGTATTGCTGTTTCACGAATTAAAAAAGGCAGCAAAATGGAAAAAATCAATATGGAAGATCTTAAGCCACCGTATCTGCTTCTGAGCAATCATATGGAGTTTATCGACTTTCCGATTAAATACAAGGCAACCTTCCCTCACAGAGTGCATACGATTGCCACACTTGAGGGTTACTATCACAAGCCGTGGGTTATGGAGCAGATAGGCTCTATCTGCAAGAGAAAATTCACGACGGATATCAGCCTCGTCCGTGCGTGCGCAAAGGTTCTCAGAGAATACAAGGATGTTCTTTGCATCTATCCCGAGGCACGCTACTCCCCTATCGGTACTACTTCAATTATCCCCGAGGTTATCGGCAAGCTTGCGAAGAAAAACCATGTGCCCGTTGTTGTTATCATCCACCACGGGAACTATCTTCGTGCGCCCTTCTGGGATTTCAGACGCAAAAAGGAAGTTCCCCTTTACGCAACGATGAAGCAGATTCTTACTGCTGAGCAGGTTGAAGAAATGAGCGTTGAGGAAATCAACGAAACCATACGCAAGGAAATGCAGTATGACGAATACAAATGGCAGAAGGATAATAACATCCGTATAACAGAAGATTTCCGTGCAGAAGGTCTTCATAAGGTGCTTTATCAGTGCCCCCACTGTATGACGGAATCGAAGATGAATTCAAAGGGAATCCACCTTTTCTGCGAGGAATGCGGAAAGAAATGGGAGATGACGGAGCTTGGCGAACTGAAAGCTCTTGAGGGCGAAACGGAGTTTTCTCATATCCCCGATTGGTTTGAATGGGAAAGAGCGAATGTCCGCAAGGAAATCGAAAGCGGAAATTACAGCTTTGAGGATGATGTCCGTGTTTATACCCTCCCCGGTGCACACAAATATTACTATATGGGTGATGCAAAGGTAAGGCACAATATGGAAGAAGGCTTCGTCCTTGATGGAAGCTACAACGGTGAGCCATATCGTGTTCAACGAACAGCAAAGAGCCAATACAGCCTCCATGTTGAGTATGACTATTGCCACATCGAGCCGATCGACTGTTTCGATCTCTCAACTCAGCACGATTCATTCTTCTGCTACCCGTCCAAGCCGAATGTTATAACAAAGCTCACCTTCGCAACGGAGGAAATGTTCAAGATTCTCGAAGAGCAGGCTCCGAAGAAGAGAAGAAGAGAAAAGATTGAGAAATAAAAGTCGCGCACTGCGTTTTTCGCAGTGCGTGTTTTTTCTGGTGACAGCTTTATAAGTTCGGGTTTGTGGAGTTCTTAATTTCCCACCTCATCCACCGCAAGCGGTCCCCCTTCCCCTCAAGGGGAAGGCTAAAAAAACAGCATAAGTCCAAGGCTTCCCCTTGAGGGGAAGCTGTCACGAAGTGACTGATGAGGTGTAGGTTGCAACGCAACCGTTATTATAAAACACCCCTACAAACCCGAATTTACATATCAAACAGTGGCAATATGCCACCCACCACACATAAAAAATCCCGACAGATCAAATTCTGTCAGGATTTTTATTTCATCAATAATAAGTGTATTGGTTCAAATCTGCTGCAATATGTTCGTTCATCGCAGCTTCACAGCTCTCAAAAGCATCCTCCGGCAGATTTATTTTATCTCCATTTTCAGCAATAAGTTCTTCGAAAAACTTGTCTGTTTTTTCTGAAGCCATAGATTCTCTTATCGTCGAATCATAATACATACCATCAGTCTTTTCAAAATACATTACATGGTAGCCATAATCAGTTTCGATAATCGCCGTATCACCCGGTTTACGGTTCTTATCAAAGATCCACTCATCAAACTCGTGAACCATCTGACCCGGGCGGACATTTTCATAAAGTCCACCGTTTGGTATCGATCCTGTATCATCAGTCAGTTCTGCTGCAAGATCGCCGAAGCTTTCAGCTGTCTTGTCGCTCTCCTGCCATTTTTTAAGAGCTGCTTCTGAATCCCTCTTTTTCTGAATTATTTCAGCATCTGAGAGCATAGCTCCCGTTTCAATATCAGTTGTTGCAAAGAGGATGTGACGAACACTTACTGTATTAACCTGGTGAGGCGCTTTCGTCAGCATAACCACATAGTATTGGGGACCGTTTTGAGCTTTAAATATAGTCATATCACCGACTTTTGTTGTGGTGCTGAAAAGCCAATCGGCACAATCTCTTGAAACATTTGTCGCTTCAATTTTAAGTACTCCTGTCATTTTTGACGAGACTTCAGCATCAAAATCCGGATTATCTTTGTTTTTCTTTGCTGTTTCTTCGACGAAAGATTTTTCATCCGTCACCGTAGAAAGGAAGTTTCTTGCTTCGTCCTGATTTCCGGCTTCATAGATGCGGAAATCTACCATATCATAAGCAGCCCTGTCTCTGTTATATACTCCGTCAATTTCTTCCTGTGTATATGACCTCTTAAGCTTCTCATACTCAGAATTAGCATAATTCTGAACAACAGTTTCTCGGATTATTATCTCGATGAGTAAGCTCTCAGTCATAT
>JAZORX010000006.1:0-2694 GCA_045656845.1 Acutalibacteraceae bacterium
TGCAGGTATATTTGTCCTTCCCCCCGAAGTATTCCTTGACAGCGGAGGACGGGATGTATTCTGTGTCCTTTGCTGATTTGAGGAATGAGTATCTCTGCCGCCGTCGTGTGAAGATGAACTGCTTCTGTCGGTTGTGTGAGATGTATTAGGTCTTGCACTCGGCATAGATGCAGCGTTTCTTGTGGCATTCTGCACCTGTGTCTGATTGATAGTAACATTACCGCCGTTTCCGTTCGGTTTTGCACCTCTTGCTTGAGGCTGTGAGGTGTTTCTGCCGGAGGTTTCACGGCTTGAGTTGTCAGTTCTCGAATTGCTTCTGCTATCGGTGTTGGAGCTGTTATTATTCGTGTATCTGCTGTTATTTGTAGCATTGTTAGCTTGACGGTTTGCAGTATTACTTGCAGGTGTACTAACCTTTGTGGTTCTGCTTTGGTTATTTACAGATACATTCACGTTTGCATCACCGGAATTTGCATTACCACCGTTATTTGACGGAGGAGGATTTGTATTGCGAGGTCTTGAGCCTCCACCGCTTGGGCTTCCACCGCCGTGGTTGTGGTTATGATTACTGCTGCCACCTGAACGGTTACCACCGCCGGAGCCGCCCTTCATACCGCCCATATTCTTACCGACGAGCGATGCAAGGGTTCTTACCACAACAAGTGTCATACCGCCGGGGAATCTTACACCTACGCTGTTGCTTGTCTGTGCAGGGTTAAGTCCGATTTTCGCTATATGTGCATCAATCTTTCGTGCAACACGAGTCAGAGCCATTACAAACACAAGCCAAACAATAATGTTTGATGCCCACATATTAACCATTGCGTTCATTATGAGTTTTAAGAAGATGATATTCATAATGAGCATAAGGTTCATAGAGCCGTACATTCTGCACCAGCCCTTGAATATGTCGTTGGTGTTCTTACTGCCGCCCATAGCAAAAGCGAGAGGTGCCATAAATGTGAGAACACAGGCGATGACATATCTCTCGCCTATATCAAAGAACAGCTTTATGAGCTGAATAATGAGAATAATACTTACGATTATCGCTATCAGCCAACTTACAGCGCCTGCAGCTGAGAACATCAGGCTTGACGGTGGAGAAAAAGCAAAGCTTCTTGGTATATTCAAATACAAAACCACAATCCCCGTCATTTTGGAGCACATTTCGCATATCTGAGGAGATGCAAGGAGAAGAAAGCTGAAAGCAAAGGTACGCATAAAAAGAAGCTTCGGATCTTCGCCCTCAAAGCCTGCTCCCGACATTATGCTTTTTAATAGTTGGAATACAAGATTTCCAAGCAAAAGTGCCCATCCGAGAGCGAGAATGATTTCGGAAATGTCATTTACGATAGGAGCTGCCTTTCGGAAATAGTCCATATCCATCGTCATAACGTCGATAATATCGCCGAACACATAGTCTGCCATATCTTCGATAAGACCGTATATCCACTCGATCAGCCCCTTCATAATGGGTTCAAGCAAAAGACAGCACCCCCTTTATTTAGTTATTTTGTATTTCATTTTTACGGCTTAATAGTCGCAAGTCCGTCGAGAAGCGGTCTTACATAAGCAAGGAATGCGCCAATGCCGTTGATAATAGCCCAAGCAATCCAGATACGCTTGAGCCAGTCAACACTCTGGTCTACCTTTTGCTGATTGTTTGAAAGCTTCATACCTACAACACATACAGTAGTCATAAGAGCCGCAAGCACGGTACTTATTCCTGCAATATGATTGTAGACGTCAACGATAATTCTGTCGGCAACTACCCACATATCATCTACGGCAAATACATTTACCGCCAAAAGAGGTACAAGTGCTACGATGAACGGTAGCGTCTGACAACAGAACTTCATAATTTTGTTTTTCATATAAAGCATCGCATCCTTTCTTAAAATGGTTGTGGGCTGCCTTTTACGACAGCCCACGGGAAATGGAGTTTAATAGCCGGTTTTCGGCATTTCGATATAGGTATAGCTGTAAACCTTTGTAACGAAACGGGAGATTGTGGTTATCCACTGACCGTTGTATACACCGCCGACATCCGCAGTATTTACAAAGCTGGAACCGTTTGCAAGTCCCTTGACTGAGCGTGCATAAAGGTAAGGAGTTTCAACCTGTGCAAAACCTGCTCTAACACTACCGAATACATACATGATTTCTGTGATGTACTCGTTATCCGCAAGACCGAGAGCGATGTTTGATACATCAATTACATAGTTCTTGCTTGTAGAGAGATTGTCATTGATTGTGCGGTATTCACCGTTAGAAAGGTTGGTAAGATACACTATCTTGTAGGACAGGTTCTGATTGAATGTACCTGTCACTATCTTTTCGGCACGGATAGCCGAAGGAAGTGTATCACGGAAGTAGAAGCTGTCAAGAGATACGCTTGAAGTGTTTGCAATATTCTTGAAGCTGTAAACAATGGGGTTATTGGGCATTACTTCGTTGTAGCCGTATTTAGTTACTGATACACCAACTGATACCGACTTATTAAGCACCTCGAATGTCATTATCTGACCGTTAAACTCAAGGTGTGCTGTCATAAGAGTTCCATTGGGTGTGTAGTAAGTGGGAGCTACTGTCTCACGCATTGTATAAAGACCGAGAGGAAGAGGCTTTGATGCAGCTCTGCCGTTCTTGTCTGTCTTAATGGTGTCAACGATATTTCCTGCCTTGTCGTAGATT
>JAZORX010000007.1:0-2387 GCA_045656845.1 Acutalibacteraceae bacterium
GAAAACGGTAAATATAAAGCAAACTTTCAATCGCTCGCTCACCATAAAATTCCTGATTGGTTTACTGAAAGAAAGTTCGGTATTTTCATTCATTGGGGAATTTATAGTGTTCCTGCTTATGGCAATGAATGGTATTCACGGGCAATGTATGATCCGAACTGCCATGAGTTTGAATATCACGTCAAAACATACGGTAATCAAATGGATTTCGGATATAAAGATTTTATTCCGATGTTTAAAGCAGAAAAATTCAATGCGGATGAATGGATTGATTTGTTCAAGGAATCGGGAGCGAAATATATTATGCCTGTTGCCGAGCATCACGACGGCTTTGCAATGTACGAAACCGAATTTAACCGTTGGAATTCCGTCGATATGGGACCGTGCAGAAATGTTGTTGGCGAGCTGAAAGCAGCATGCGATAAAAATGATTTGGTGTTTTGTGCGTCTACTCACAGAGCCGAGCATTATTTCTTTATGAATATGGGCAAAACCTTTGACAGTGATGTCAACGATGAAAAATATGCTGATTTTTACGGTCCTGCTTATTACTGTAAAGAACTGCATTCGGGTGACCTTCACGCTACCACTGCCGATACTTATACAATCGGTGCAAGCGAAGAGTGGCTTGAAGATTGGCTTGTCCGCACCTGCGAAATCATTGATAAATATCAGCCTCAAATCTTATATTTTGACTGGTGGATTCATAATCATTCATTTAAGCCCTATCTTAAAAAGCTTGCTGCATATTATTACAACAGAGCCGATGAATGGGGAAAAGAAGTTACGATTAACTATAAGCACGAAGCGTTTCCGCCGACTGTTGCAACCTACGATGTTGAAAGAGGAGCATTGACGGGCATATCTCCCGTACCCTGGCAAACCGATACAGCCATCGGCAAAAGTTCCTGGGGATATATAAAAGATAATAATTTTAAAAACGCTCGTCAGATTATCTGCGATTTGATTGATATAGTCAGCAAAAACGGAAACCTTCTTCTGAACATCGGTCCTAAATCTGACGGCACAATTACCGCCGAAGAAACACAGGTGCTTAAAGATATCGGCAAATGGCTATCGGTTAACGGTGAAGGCATTTACGGCACAACATTCTGGAAAACCTTTGGTGAGGGAGAAGTAAATGCTGAAGAAGGATATTTCAAAGATTATAATGAAAAGGCATTTACAAGCAAGGACTTCAGATTCACTTATAAAAACAGTTATATCTATGCATTCCAGATGAGACCTGATGGTAAGGATGTCGAAATCAAGACACTGGCAAAACGCAGTCGCCACGATATTCTCATCAAAAATGTTTCTCTTCTCGGTTGCGAAAAAGCTATTGAATTTGAAAGAACAGTATCGTCTCTTAAAATAAAATCAAACGAAATGGTTACTTCTGATTTACCTGTTTGCTTTAAAATTGAAATTGAATAATTATTTAACGAACGAGAGTGATTCTTATATAAAATGAGGATATAGAAAAATAAACAGATTGTAATTTATCAAACTAAATAATAAACGATTAAGTGCAATTGGATATAAAATCCTGTTGCACTTTTTCTGTTTGTAAAGGAGCAAATCAAATGAAACAAACAACACTCGAAAATTTATACTACAGCAACATAAACCCTAATGAAATAAGCTTTGTGAGGGGTTCTGAATACGGTAAATGCTTTGATAAAGTAACGGAGCTGTCAAAGTCTGTATGCAGTCAGTTGTCCGAAGAATACATAAATAAAATGAATGAACTTGAATCAGCCTACACCCGAATACTGTCCGAAACAGAACGAGAGTATTTCATATCCGGCTTCAAACTCGGTGCTAAAATAATGACCGAAGTCTACAACGGCAGAAGCACAACCTTCCGTGAAACATAAATATCCAAGCATTCAAAAACTCCGTTGAACAATGCTGTATCGTGTGACGCAGGTATCAATCGTATCTGATAAAAAACACCAAAGCCCTTGAGAACTATCAATTCTCAAGAGTTTGTTTCATATCACAAATTTATCTTCAAAACAATCAAAAGACGACTAAACGACGACGGAACAGTCAAAACAAGTAAAACGATTCGATATTTCTATACTTTAAATAATAATTAAGGTTGAATTTTCTGTAAATAAGTGATAAACTAATTTTTCGACATAGTTTAATAGTCCCCAGAACAGGCATACTTTTGGTAAAAATGTATGCCTTGATTGTCATATCATGTTTTGGGATGAACTGTGTTGCAACAGAGTCGTAGGCTGCATTTTTCGTGCGTAGCTTCGGCTATGCACTTTTTAATTTTGAGGAGGAGTTTCAAAATGAAAAGATTGAATAAAAGAATTATTTCATTAATGCTTGTGGCAGTAATGATGTACAGTAATATTTCAATTGGTGTG
>JAZORX010000008.1:0-7779 GCA_045656845.1 Acutalibacteraceae bacterium
AGTCAAGGCTCTCGGCGGAAGAATGGGCACTAAAAACGTTGCATTTCAGAATTGTATCGCTTGGGGTGGATATGCCCGTTGCTTCGGAGTTACGGGTGAAGTATGCAAGAGTATTTCTGATATAACCTTCCGTGACTGTGCTGTTATTTACCGTGACGGAATCTGGGATAATGACCGCATCGGTTCACTTGTTGTTGTTGCTGAGCAGTGCGAAGGAAGCATTGACGGAATAACTTTTGAGAATATCGAAATTTTCCGCGATGAGGGCAGAGCGATTCTTGTAAAGGTTTATGATGAGGAAAAGGATAATTTCGAGATTAAAAATGTATCTTTCAAGAATATAACCTATACTTCATATATGCAGTCCAAGATATACGGAAATGAGAATGAAAATAATACAGTAGAAGTTACACTTGAAAATGTGAATGCAAACGGTAAAACGGTAACAAGAAAAGGTGCTCGTTTTATAATCGGCAAGAATTGCGATGTTGAATTCAAAAAGTAATTGTTTTTATTGACAGATCAGTATTATGGGAGTATAATCAAGAAAAATTAACGAAAGGCAGGTGGGCAAAATGACAATGATGATCAGAACAATGAATAGGAGAGCCGTTTTGTCCGTTTGCGATTGATATATTTTTATCTTTTTGTAAATCAAGGCATCTCCGTTTTATCGGAGGTGCCTGTTTTTCTTTTGAGGTAGCAGATATGAAAAAGGTCATTGTAATTGGTTGTCCCGGTTCGGGAAAAACAACCTTTGCAGAAAAACTTAATAAGTGTACGGGTTTGCCGTTATATTATCTCGATGCTATATGGCACAAACCTGATAAAACTCACATTCCCAGAGAGGAATTTGACGAGAGAATTAAAGAGATTTTCAGCACTGATGAATGGATAATTGATGGTAATTATAACAGAACAATTGAAACAAGGCTTCAGCAGTGCGATACGGTTTTTCTTTTTGATCTGCCGACTGAAACCTGCTTGCAAGGTGCAACCGAGCGAATTGGAAAAGGAAGGTATGATCTGCCGTGGATTGAAAGTGAATTGGATCCTGAATTTGAGATGTTTATCAGATCGTTTTCCGTAAATTCTTTGCCGAAGATATATGATCTGATAGAAAAATACAAAACTGAAAAACAGGTTATAATATTCAGATCAAGAGAAGATGCTGATAGATTTTTAGAAAATATTTAGAGAAGAGGTGTCTGCTTTGAAAAGTGGATTGAAGCAAATAACTTTTGACAGAATTAATGCTGATGAATTTAAGGTTTATTCAAAATGGTCTTTCAAAAACTATGCGGAGCATTTGATCAAATCAGGTGATGAAAAGTTTAAATTTAAGGCTCAAAGAGCAGCAAAGAGCGAGTTTAATGATATCTTTCCTGACGGTGCAGATTCAGCTGATAACTATCTTTATGTAATTTTAAATGACATCGGAGAAAAGATTGGTGTTATCGGATATCAGAAAAGTCCTTTTGAAGAAAATGCGGCTTTTGTCACGGAAAATATTATAAAAGAAGAGTATCGTGGAAAAGGGTACGGTAAAAGTGCTTTTACGAAGCTTCAGGAAGATGCTAAGGAAAAAGGCTTTGCAAAAATGGTGCTGAATTGTTTTAAGCATACCCCGATATCCTATAAGATGTATGAAAAAAACGGATTTGCAGTAATTGAAGATTATGGCGGAAGTGTAATAATGGAGAAGTGTTTTTATGATGTTAAACCGATTATAGATGATGATGTGAATGTTAATTCTATAAGATTCGCAAACACTGTTGTTGAACCGTTAAAACTTGAAGATTATCACAAATGCTCAAATATCTGGAATATGAACTCTCAGCCACTCGCTGAAAAATGGAGAGAAGAAATTGAAACTGGCAACCGCCTTGTCTTTATTTATAAAATCAACGGTGAGTTTATAGGCGAGGGTGCTTTAGTTTTTGATACAGGCGACCCCGATTACACAGTAGCAGGAAAAAGAATTTATGTTTCAAGGATGATAGTTAAAAAGGAGTATCGCAACCAAGGTATCGGAAGCGAAATTTTGGATTTTTTGATTGATAAAGCAAAGAAAATGGGATATTCTGAAATGACCATAGGTGTTGATAAAGATAACATCAATGCTCTTCATCTGTACAGAAAATACGGATTTACAGAGGTACTGTTTGACGGTGCAGATGAAAACGGTGAATATCTAAAATTGATGAAGCGAATTTGATTTTGGCAGGTGATATTATGCAGCAGCTCAGTTACGGTATGCCGAAAATAAATAACAAAGGAGAAGCTTATGCCGATTTTTACGATAACTTTTTGTGCATTGATTTTTGTTATATATGTACTTGATAATTTTATAATCATTCCAAAAACAGAAACAGTAACACTTAAAGAAAAACTTTGGACAGGACACAACAAAGGATACATAAATCATGCCCTGCACCTTTCTGAAAAGAAAATCAAAAACGGACAAGTATGGCGTCTGTTGTCCTCGTCACTTCTTCATATCGGAACGTGGCACATCATCTCAAACATAACCGCAACGCTGATTGTCGGATGTGCTGTTGAATCTCAGCTCGGCTCGTTAAAAACCGCACTCTGCTTTATCGGCTCTGCGTTCATATCGGGTTTATATATGGCGTTTGTATTCAAACTTCACGAGGGAGAAGGTGCGTCAACGGGAATCTACGGTCTGATTGCAGTGTTTGTTATGCTTGCCTTTAAAAACGGAACCGTTTTATTTTCACCTGTTCCTACAATCGCATTGATCGTTCTGGCAATTTATACTGTTGGTGGAATGCTTCTCGGCAAAGCAACTGCTTGGGAACACATTTCAGGATTTGCAGGCGGTCTGCTGATGGGATTTATTTTGATATAAAAGGATAATTTATATGAATGCCAATTTAATTAAAGAAATTGTCGAAAACCAACTGAAAACTAAAGTAAGAAAAATCCGTGCAGTTGGAAAAGGTGCAAGCGGAAGTGTTTATCTTGTAAAAATCACAACCGAACCTTATGAAATTGCAGTTAAAACAAGTCAATTCTACGATGCAATTTGTAAAGAGAGGGATATGCTTGATTTTCTTTCATCCAAGGTTTCGTATAAAGTTCCCAAACCCTATTTTTTGTACCGTGAAAATGAAACCATATATCTCGGTATGGATTATATAAAGGGGATGAGCGGTAAGAGTAAATATCTTGCGTTTGTACCGTCAAGAAAACGGCTTAGGAACAGCATCATTGATGCACTTATGAACGCACAAAGCGTGCATAACAACAAGTTCGGTAAATACGATAATCCTATTTATGACACTTGGGCAGAGTATTACAAAGATTATTTCATTGATATTTACGCTTTCACAAAATCAAAGTTTGAGAAAAAAGATATTGAAGCTGAGATTATGGAAGTGGTTGAGCTTATCAGCGATAATTTCAACGAAATATTCAGCGTTACCAATAATACCGCTTGCCTTTGCCATGGCGATTTCTGGATGCCGAATTTGATAATTAACTTTTGGAAATCAGAGCTTGCCGGTGCGGTTGATCCGTTTGATATGCTTTGGGCAGAACCTGAATATGAATTGTTCTGTCTTACACTTGGTTTTGGCGAAAAGCTGAAACTTTATGATGAATATAAAAAGAGAAATCTGACTTCAAAATACTGCGATTTGAAGATCGACCTTTATGCTCTGTGCAATGAGCTGAATTGGTATATTCTTTTGGGAGAAATGGGACACGATTATCTTATGTTCCGTTCAAAAAGATTGATAAAGAAAATGAAAGAAATGGGATTGAAATAATAAATATGACAAACCAAGAAATACTACAAATCGCATTACAGCAATCGGCGTATGACTGCAACTGCAACGCAGAAGATTTTCTTGCAACTGAAAGCAAGGTTGTATTATCGCAGAAAAACGAAAAAGCAAGGGTTTATATGCCCTTGCCGCTTGAATGTGATTTGGTATCATACGGAAACAATATCGTGGCGCAAGTCAGTCCGAGAATGAAGGAAACCGTTGAATGGTATATTAATAAATATGCCGTTGAACATTGCTTTGAATCTCCGAATGTTATTGCACTCAACGAAAGATTAGAAGAGTTTGGCTATAAAGTATGTTTTATGGCCGAATATTTCTTGCCCGATGTCAACGAACTTAAAGAACTACTTTGCGATTATGAAATAAGAGTTTTGCAACCCGAAGAATTTGAACAGTATTACACCGACGAGTGGGGCAACGCTTTGTGCAAAAGTCGCAAGCATCTTGATAAACTTGCTGTCGGTGCATTCGATAACGGGAAACTTATAGGTCTTGCAGGCTGTTCTGCCGATTGTGAAACAATGTATCAGATTGGCATTGATGTTCTGCCCGAATACAGAAGAAAAGGTGTTGCGTCTGCAATTACAAGTAGACTTGCTATTGAAACATTAAAACTTGGCAAAGTACCGTTTTACTGTGCCGCATGGTCAAATATCAAATCGGTTCGCAATGCTATCAGAAGCGGATTCAGACCTGCGTGGGTTGAACTGACGGCAAGAAACAGCGAATTTGTTGATGAAATGAACAAGTAAGAAGGTGTTGCTTATGGCAAAAGTCTATTTGATTTGCGGCAAAATCTGTTGTGGTAAAACTACATACGCACAAAAACTTTGCAACGAAAACAACGCCGTATTGCTCTCGGTTGATGAAATAACGCTTGCTCTTTTTGGTCAGCATTGTGGTGATAAACACGATGAATATGTAGAAAGAACAGAGAAATATCTGTTAAATAAATCTATGGAGTTTATTAGCAAAGATGTCAATGTCATTCTTGACTGGGGCTTCTGGACAAAAGCAGAACGAGAGTCAGCAAAAGGTTTTTATAAGTCCCGTAATATCGAATGCGAGCTTCATTACATTGATATTAGCGATGAAACATGGAAATCTCGCTTGTATAAGAGAAACAACGAAGTGCTTGCAAATGAAACAAGCGCTTATTATGTTGACGATAATCTCGTTGAAAAATTCGCTTCGATATTTGAAGTGCCTAACGAAGATGAGATTGATGTTGTTTGTCAGGGAGATTAAAGATGGATATTAAAATACGAAAAGCCAGAAATGGTGACGAAAAAACACTTGCATATATTCAGACAGAATCTTGGAAGTCAGCTTTTGCCGACATCATTTCTGCTGATGATATGGAAAAATGCACAGATATATCAAAAACAGAAACAATGTATGAGAATGTTCTAAAATCAGGCTATGCAGAAATATCAGTTCTTGAAATTGACGAAAAGCCTCATTGTATTGCCGCTTGGAGTAAAGCAAGAAATCCCGAATTTTCAGATAGTGCAGAATTAATTTGCCTTCATAGTTTGTGTGATAACCGGGGTAAAGGTTATGGCACAATGATGATGAATCATATATTCAACAAAATCAAAAATTCAGGATACAACAGCGTGTTGCTTTGGGTATTTGAAAAGAATACCCGTGCCCGTAGTTTTTACGAAAAGCACGGATTTGTATTAACTGGTAACACACAAACGGTATACGGTGCAGTTGAGGTTATGTATCGAAAAAACTTATAAAAGGTAATTATAATATGAATATCGTCAGAAAACTCAAAATAACCGAACTTCCCATTTTAACACAACTTTTCAACTACAAAGATATTGATGATATGATTGCCGAAAACACCCACAGCATCAAAAATGGTATCGTTGATATTTTTGCTCTGTTTGATGATGGCAAGCTGATTGGTGAGCTTCATGTGAAATATGATAATGAGGATAAAGACTTTGCTGAAAAAGGAAAACGAGCATATCTTTATGCTTTTCGTGTTCATCAGAAATATCAAGGCAGGGGATTAGGTAATTTCTTGCTTGAAAATGTGTTGACTATTCTTGTAGAAAATGGATATAACGAATTCACCGTCGGTGTTGAAGATAACAACTCAAAAGCTCGCCATATGTATGAAAAACACGGCTTTAAAAAACCTATTGCAAGAATAAAAGAAAGTTATCAGGGTGACAGTTATGAGTATAGCTTATTGCTAAAAGAAATGTGACGGTGGGGATAATGAATCAATACTTAAAAAATCTTAATCGCATCGAATTTGTTGTTACAATGGCTTGTACGGGTAAATGCAAGCATTGCTCTCAGGGCGAGCATAAAAGCAACGATAAAATTGACAAAAGTTTGGCTGCAGATGTTGTTCGCAAAATATCAGAAGAATACAACATAACCTCTGTTATGACTTTTGGCGGTGAACCGCTACTTTGTCCTGAAACTGTTTGCGAAATACATAAAGTTGCAAAAGAAATGAACATTCCTCAAAGGCAGCTTATAACCAACGGATATTTCAGCAAAGGTTCTGATAAAATACGCCTTGTAGCAGAAAAGCTGATTATATGCGGTGTTAATGAAATTCTTCTTTCTGTTGATGCGTTTCATCAGAAAACCATACCTGTTGAGTATGTAAAAGAATTTGCTGAAGCAGTAAATGTGACGGATGTTAAACTGCAGGTTCATCCTGCGTGGCTTGTAAGTCCTGAGGATGATAACATTTATAATGTCAGAACAAAGGAGTTGCTTGAAGAGTTTAATGCAATGGGAATTGAAACAAGCGAAGGAAATGTGATTTTCCCAAGCGGTAATGCTCTTATATATTTTAGTGAATATTTTGATATGAGCAATAAGCAACAAAACCCATATTCCGAAGATCCGAAAGATATAAAAGCGATTTGCATTGGAGCTGACGGTGCTGTTCTCGGTAGCAATATATATAATCAGGACATAATTGATATTCTTAACACATATGAACCGCAAGGAGAAAAATAATGGTAAGGAAAGCAACAATTAAAGATATTTATGCTATATCTGAATTGTATCGTGAGCAATTCAGAGAAATGTCTAAGCTGATTCCCGATTTTATTAAAGAGGGTGACCAGAGCAAAGATTTTCTTGAAAAAACGATTTTGAATGATGATTCGGATATCATTGTTTATGAAAACGACGGTTCGGTTGTTGGCTTCATTCTGCTCCAGGTTAAGATAAGACCTGATTTTGATTTTATGCTTCCCGGTAAATATTGTTATATAATGGATGTAATTGTAACGGAAGCACAGAGAAATAAAGGCTTCGGTACAGCTCTTATGAATTCAGCAAAGGATTGGGCGAAAGAACGGGACTGTAGCTTTATAAATCTCGATGTTCTTGCAAACAATCCGGGTGCAATTGCTCTTTATGAAAAGCTTGGGTTTATACCTAAGGCTCAGGAAATGTACTGTAAGATATCTTAAACATTGAATTATATTCTTTAAGTCTGCTGCGTAAATGCAGTAGGCTTAATTTGTTGTGAACATATGTTCGGAAAATTGCTTTAAACTGTTTACATTTAATTTTCTTTGAGTTATAATAATCTGTAATGAAAATAATAAGAAGGGAGGTTTTGCTGTGGATAAATTTAAGTTGGTTTCGCCTTATCAACCGATGGGTGATCAGCCGAAGGCTATTGCAGACCTTGTAGACGGTGTAAATAAGGGTTATGATGAACAGACTCTGCTTGGTGTAACGGGTTCGGGTAAAACTTTTACCATGGCCAATATTATTGCGCAGCTTAACCGTCCTACGCTTGTTCTGGCTCATAATAAAACTCTTGCAGCTCAGCTTTGCTCGGAATTTAAGGAATTTTTTCCTGAAAATGCTGTTGAGTATTTTGTAACCTACTATGATTATTATCAACCTGAAGCCTATATTCCGACGACTGATACTTATATAGAGAAAGATTCTGCAATCAATGATG
>JAZORX010000009.1:0-8221 GCA_045656845.1 Acutalibacteraceae bacterium
TCAGGCACGATATCGTCTGTCATACCAAGATTGTGAAGGAGCTGTCTTGCAGCGTTATAGCCCATCTTCTTCTGACGGTTGTTCATCGCAGCCGCCTCAATGATGATGGAAATGTTTCGTCCCGGTGTCACGGGAACGACCGATATAGGAACACTCACACCGAGTATATCCATCGTTTCACTTTCAAGACCGAGTCTGTCGTAGCTCTTTTCGGGGTTCCATTGCTCAAGCTGAACGACCATATCGATTTTATCGGAAACCTTAACTGATCCGACACCGAAAAGTCGCCTTGCGTTAACAACACCGACGCCTCTTAACTCGATAAAGTGACGGATATTCTCAGGTGCTGAGCCGACAAGAGTCTTATGAGAAACCTGCCTGATTTCAACAGCATCGTCCGCTATAAGACGATGACCTCTTTTGATAAGCTCAAGAGCAATTTCGCTCTTACCCACGCCACTGTCACCAAGGATGAGCACACCTTCACCGTAAACCTCAACGAAAACACCGTGACGGGTTATACGGGGAGCAAGCTCGGCACTCAGATAAGAAATAAGCGATGACATACAGCTTGATGTGCCGTCCGATGTCCTGAGAAGGGGCACTTCATACTTTTCTGCCATTTCAAGAAACTCAGGTGCATACTCCTGATTTCTTGTGATTACAACAGCAACAGGCTTTTTCGACAAGAGCCTTTTCATATTTCTTAAGCGTTCCTCATACTTGCCGCTGTTGAGATATTCAACCTCCGTTATACCGAGAAACTGTATTCTCTCAGGAGCAAAGTACTTAGAGAATCCTGACAAAAGAAGACCGGGTCTGTTGACATCGGGTGAAGTAACCATGATTTCAGACAGATCTTTCGGTGTAAAAACTGTTTCAAACCCAAGTAATTTTGAGATTTTAGAAAGAGAAATCGAATATTTAGCTGCCAAAGTCTCCCCTCCAATAACCAGATTATATGTATCAGTTTATTATACTATATTTCTCAATTACTTCCAATAGTTTTTTCAAATTTTTAATAAAAATTATCCGTCAGACTGCTGTATTGAAAATAGTTTCCGATATCTGCATAATCAGCGAATTAAAATCGAACCACACCTCATCTGAAAAGACCAGCATGCATATCAGAATAACCAATGAAACCATCGGAATTATTAAACGCATCACTCTGAACTTTGATAAAAGCATACCCAGAATAACAATGAACGAAATAACAAAAGAGCCTGTTACTACTATAAATATCACCTTATGCAGCACCCTTACCTCTGCAAAGGTTGCAAGCGTTGCGCAAAGAACCACACTGAAAAAAATCAACAGAATTGACAAAACAGACATACAAGCAACAGAAAGAGCAAAAAGCATTTTGTTTGCTGAGTTTTTATATCTGCTCCTGTTGGCTTCATCCATAACATAGGATTTTACTTTTTCCACATTAAACGAAGAGCGTTTTTCCTTGCTTTCCTTCTTCTCAAACTTAGGACAAGCCACATCAGGCGCAGAGGTATTGTGACGGTAAAGCTTGCAATAGCCCTTATCGCCTATATCATCGGTATAGTGTCTGCACTCAAGGCAGGATCCGTTTTTATTCACCGTCTCACCTCTCGTTTACAATGTGTTCCAATTAAAGTATATCATAAAAAGCTTAAAAATCAACATAAGACATAATGTGAAAAACCCTGCCGACAATTGCCGACAGGGAAATTTTATTCAAGACACAAGGCAATAAGATCGTTGACATCTGCAGTCGCAAGACATTCTACGGTATCCGATGCACCGTAGTAAATCTTAACCTCGCCGTTATCCTCGAGTATCATTCCGCCCGGAAAAATAACATCCTGCCTGAATCCGTTTTCATTTTCAAACGGAACATCTGCGGCAATAAGAGGCTTATCGTAAATACCAATAACCTTTGAAGGGTCTTCAAGGTCCAGCAGAGCTATACCTGCAACATACTGTTTCTGCCATCTTTCCTCCCAACCGTTCTTACCTCTTGACAGATCAAGATGCACTGCGTGGAAGGTAGTTAACCAGCCTTTTTCTGTTTTGACCGGAGGTGCAGCCGGACCGATTTTATCGTTTGCAAAAGATACATCCTCAACGCCCATAACAAGCTTTGAGTTTCCCCAGAATTTCATATCCGGCGACTGAGAAAGCCAGATATCAAAAGTGTCTTTATGCCATCTTGAATAAACAGGCATCGGTCTTTCAAGCCTTGTATAAAGACCATTGATCTTTTCGGGAAAAAGAACCATATTACGGTTATCGGGAACCGAAAGATACTGAATATCAAAATTTTCAAAATCAGTTGTTGATGCTATTCCACCCCTGAGTCCGTGGTTCGTATCCATAGCGAAGCAGACATAACACACACCGTCGATGACTGTAAGTCGTGGGTCATATACCCTCTGCACCTCATCGTCTTTCCACGAAAAACAAGGTTTATCCGAAACCTGCCAACTTATACCGTCATCGCTGAAGGCCAGACCGATATTCGTTCCGCAAAGCTTCTTTTCCTCAAAATCACCGTAGTCATTTCTGAAAAGCATAACATACTTTCCGTTATACTTTTCAACTCCTGCATTAAAAATGAGAGCAGCTGGATAAGGAATATCCTTATATGTCAGAATCGGCTTTTCCAACTTTTTTATTACCGACGCTGAAGTGAATACCGGCATAAGATCACCCCGTAAAATTCATCTGAGTTTTCTCTTATAGCTGAGTCTGTAATTTTTAACATAATCTCTGCCAAACTTTGCAAGATACATAAGAAGGAAGTCACTTTCCGTAAAAGTATGCGCCCACAAGCGGTCCTTTGTATCTTCAAGATATTTCTTTTCAAAAGTGTTTCTCTTGAACTTGACTTCTTCCATAGTCTGAGTCTCAGACTGATATTTATAGGAAATATGGAGCTGTCCGTTTTCGGTAAAGTCATTTATGCCGACGGTTGATGCTTCATCCTTGAGAATTGCGTTCTTTTTAAGTGCAAAGTTTGAAGGAGTACAGCTGTTTACAAGCTCATGATCATAGATAACATCAATTGTGGACTGGAGCTCTTCGGGAGTTTCTGTCGGATAGCACAAAAGGAAGGTGCAGAGATTCCAGAGACCTGCATCCCTTGAATCTGCAAGAATCTTCTTTCTGTAGCTAAGGTCTATGCCTTTATTGATGAGTTTCATTATTCTTTCAGACTCTGCCTCATAGCCCCACATAAAGAACCTTGCGCCCGAATCATAGAGATTCTTAAGCACCTCGGGCGTAAATGCTTTTTCGAGTCTTGCAAAGGAATAATAATAAATCTCAATATTTCTTCTTTTGATTTCCTTTGCAAATTCGTTGTAAAACTTCGGAGGCACTGCCTCATCAACGAATGTGAAAAGCTTACTGTTATACTTTTTGGAAAGATACTCGACCTCATCAACCGCACGGATAACAGATTTCATATCAAACTTCTGCTGTCCTGTATAAAAATCGCAGAAGGTACACTTACCCCAATAGCAACCCTTACCGAGCTGAACGGGAATAACCGTTTCGGGAGAAAGATATTTTGAGAAATCATACGAATCAAAATCGGGATATGAAACCTTATCAAGATTCAGAAGAGGCGCTCTTTCATTTGTATGAACAACACTGTTTTCATCTGCATAGACAAGCGAATGAACATCTGCAACATCTCTTTTTCCTGCGATGTATTCAGCAAGCTCTACTATAGCGGTTTCACCATCACCGATCGTGAGATAATCGCAGTATTCTGAGAAAATCTGCGGAATTTTCTTAAGGTCAGGTTCAACCTTAAAAATATAGTTTCCACCGATTCCGATTTTTGCGTTTGTATATTTTTTCAGAAGTCTCGCAAGAGTGAGACCCGGCACAAGCTGACTGAGGTCTGTTATCGAAAGACCTATAAATGAATAAGTGGACAAATCCAGGGTCTTGATTTTTTCTTCAAAATACGGAAGAAACATATTAACATCAGCATTTTTACACTGATAATCAACATCCTTAAAATCGTAAGTAAAGACTGAGTTGGCAATGAAATTATCAAGCATAATCCTTGACGGAGCAAAAGGAAGAGACGCTATATCAAGAGCCGAGAAAATTACATCCTTGGCTTTGAAAAGCTTCTCTGCATCATAGAAAAGCTCCTTGGTTTTCAGAACCTTCATAGAAGACTCAAGCTCGTCAACCGTAGTCTTAATATTTTCACCGTCAAACTTAAAATAATCTTCAATTATCTTTTTTCTGACCTGTGCAGTTCTGACTCTTTTGGCGTTTATATCATCGCTGAAGTCAGCAGACGGAAGCATCGCATTTTCATCTTCAAGAAAACTCTTTGCAGCTTCAAGGCATTTATCCATATATTCTTTTGTTAAAATATCGTTGAAAAATTCAACATTGAAGTCGTATATTTCAGCCTGAAAACCGGCATTTTTAAGCTGACCGGTAAGCAATGCACCTGCAAGATACGGACTGACAGGATACCACTGCGGCACTGCTGCAAAAAGAAATTTCATCTGCGTTACTCCTTTGTAAGCTCAGATTTTTTTGTAAATCGGATTCTGAGCGCTGTTTTTAAATAAAGAGCTGTCTGCTTAGCAGAGTTTTTAGACTTACCCTGCTGTCTTTGGTAACATTCGACAGCAAACTCTTCAAACACATATCCCCTGCGAAGAGGCACAAGCACCATCTCGAGAAGAAACGGGAAATTGAGCTCCTGCCAATCGGACTTCATATAAGCGTCTGACGGAGCTGTCTGCACAGGACTTGTAAAATCCGTCAGATCTGCTGAGTACAGAATCCGCAGGAAAGACTGCGAAAGTCTGTTAATAACTTTACGGGTTCCGTTATAGCCGTGAAAGCTGTCTTTTTTAAGCCACCTTGATGTCTTTGAAATCTTATCAGGGTCTTTTTTGACTCTTTTTATCATCTCGGGTATACACTCAAGACTGATTGCAAGATCACCCGGGAGAAGCATAATATGCGAAGAATCTGCTGCATCAAAGCCATCACGGATAGCACCACCGATATACGGGCGTGTCTGCTCGAGACCACGGACTTTTTCGCCGTACTTTTCTTCAAGAGAACGGATAGTTTCGTCACAACCTTCTGAAACATTCTTCGGTTTGACCATAAGCACTTCTGATATATCGTCATAATCACAATTCTGCATTATGAAATCAACGGTCTTTCTCAAAGAATCTGTTTCGTCAGTCGTACCTATAATTATTGTTACTGAACTGAATTTCATTAATTTATCGCCTACCTGAACTCGGGACAAACTCGTTTTTCTGAACGGTATGATGAAACATAATCACAACCGTACTTAGAGAGATATAAAAGAAGATGGTCAAAATCAGAGAAGACAACCGGCCAGAGTGAATTTGCGTTTTCATCAAGGAAAGAAAACTGAAAATCGCGTCTGAGGGTTCTTCTGTCCTGCTGCGAGACACCATCTACAATATCCTTGAAAACAGTATAGAATTCACCGTTTGAAGAAAAATCAAATATTCCGTTTTCACCCGGATTTTCTTTGAGAAGAGAATGCTTTTTAAGCGCAAAGTTTGAAAGTGTGCAGCTTGGGATTATCTCTCTGTTGTTTCTGATAACATCCATCGTCTGCCTGATTTCTTCAAGAGTTTCCGTCGGATAACCGAAGATAAACAGACCGTTATTCCAGATTCCCGCTTTGCGCGCATCAGTAAGGATATCAAGACGCTTTTCAACATCTATCCCCTTGTTCATCAATTCCATTACACGGGGAGATTCACATTCATAGCCCCAAAGGAAGAGACGGGCACCGGCACGGTAAAGATTTTCAAGGACCTCAGGAGTGTAACCTGTTTCAAGCCTTGCAAAAGAATAGAAATTAATTTTAAGTCCTGCTTCGGTTATAGCCGTTGCAAGCAGGTTATAAAACTTGGGCGGTATCGCTTCATCAACAAAAATAAACTTCGAAGCGTGGTATGTTTTAACATAGTGTTTGATCTCTTTTATGATTCTACCGATATGCTTGGGGCTGTAGCCCTGCTGACCATATGCGTAATCGCAGAAGCTGCACTTACCCCAATAGCAGCCTTTTGAAAGCTGGATCGGAAAAGTCGGATCAGGAGTGAAATACTTTGACATATCGTAATCTGAAAAATCAGGATAAGCGAGCTCATCCATATCTATTTTTTCGCAGGAAAATCCTGTTGAAACCACGGTGCCGAATTCATCCATATGAACGATGTTCGGAACTACTGACAGTTCAGCCTCACCCTTGAGATATGAGCAGAGCTTCGGCAAAGCGAGCTCGCCATCGCCTATCACGAGATAATCAAAATAGGAAATGAAAATCTCGTCAAATTTCATCATATCCTCGTAAATCTGGGTTGCGTAATTTCCACCGAGGATTACTTTCGCCTCTGTCTTCTCCTTAAGCATTGAAGCCAAAGTAAAAACAGGAATAAGCTGACTGAGATCCGTCATTGCGATGGCAACTATGCTATAACCTTCGGCCTTGATTTCGTCGGTGTACTTATCAAAATAGTCATAGAACATATTGACATTTCTGTCCTGAGACTGAATTTTGATATTATTCCAGTCAAGGTTGAGAAGAGGGTTTGCAAAGTAGTTATCAAAATCTATTTCGTTTGGTGCATACGGCATTGAAACGAGCCTTAAAGCAAGGCGTATGATATGCTTTGCCTCACTCAGCTTCTCGGGGTTATAGAACTCTTCCTTATCTCTTGTTGTTTTAACTGCGTCTTCAACATTTTCAATGATATAAGGAATTTCTTTACCGTAAGTATCGTAAAACTTTTTAATTGTTAAAAACTTAAGACAACGCGTTTTTTCATCATAGCTTCCGTTTTTCTCAATCTCCTGGAAATCGGAATTTTCATATTCAGCAGAAAGCTTTCTGAGGATTTCTCTCGCTTCACTGTCGCAACGGGTTGCCATTTCTTTTGTAAGCAGGTAGTTAAAAAACTCAACATTAAGGTCATATGACTTAACATCGAAGCCTGCTTTTTTCAGCTGACCTGCAAGCAGCGGAACTGCAAGGTACGGTGAAACCGGATACCATTGAGGCGGCTGAATCAGAAGTATATCTGACATATTATTCCTCCGAATACGTGATATTCTCACGCGGGTTAACAAGAAGTGTTGCGCTGTAACGCTTACCGAACCAGATTATCTCACGGGCATATTCAGCCCAGGATGCGATTTCTTTATGCGCTTTTATCTTAAGAACACATTTCTTCTTCAAAAGCACGGGGTCGGCATTTTCGTTTGCAGCTTCAAAATACTTATAAAAATTATAGCCTGACTTAATCTCAACCTCGCTGACATCAGGAAGTCTGACGAGGGATTTCTGATAATTGAAAAGGTCTTCGAAAAGCTCTTCTTCAATACCGAATTTTTCAAGGAATGGTCTGATTTCCTGCCAGAAGATCTCGCTGTGATAAACCATTTCAAGGAAGGCACCCTCTTCAAAATACCAGCCCGTTGTGCCGAAGACATCACGGCTGTAAGTCCAGTCTGCAGTTTTTGTATCTGCCTTTCTTTCATAAAGAGAGACAAAAAACTCATTAAGAAAGCCTTTATTTTCTTTATAGATATAATCAAAAAGACTGTTATAAAGATCGTAGTAGGATATACCCTTTTCAAGATGGAGATAAATCGCAAAATAACGAAGCAATCCGAGATGATGGAAGGTCTGAAGAATTACTGAAAACATACATGCCTTTACCCAATCGGATTTTGGCATTGTTGCTGTTTGGGTAATAATATCAAAATACTCCGGAACCCCGTTGAACTCAGGATTATAATGAATTCCGAGCAAGGGAATTTTAGAGGTTTTAATGCCGAATTTCTCCTGATACTCTGTATCTCCCATAGGTGCATTCGGATAAACCTGACACTCATAAACCGTCATCGAGTTGTTCTGACCTGAATCAAGCAGACGGCACATACCCTTGCAAAAGCTTTCGTATGTCTCGCCCGGAAGACCGAGAATAAGCTCGGTATAAGTAGGAATTCCTGCCTCATCGTATCTTGCATCGAGTGACGCAAAATGCTCAAGAGTAAGATTTTTTCTGCCGATATTTTCAAGGGTTTTCTTATCAAGCGACTGATAAGCAAGGGTTACGCCCTTATCGATATGGTTTTTATTAAGAAGATAGCCTGCTTTGAAAACGGTTTCGTCGCTCTCTTTTGCATAGCACGGCTTGAAAACATC
>JAZORX010000010.1:0-4491 GCA_045656845.1 Acutalibacteraceae bacterium
GAATGTGCAATCACACCTGTTCCCGATGAAGTGCGCGGACAGATTGTAAAAGCTACAATCGTACTTGTAAAAGGTCGTGAGGGAACAGACGAACTGAAAAAAGAAATTCAGGAATATGTAAAAACACATACCGCACCATATAAATATCCAAGAATCGTTGAATTTGTTGATGAACTTCCTAAAACAATCAGCGGTAAAGTAAGAAGAGTTGAAATCCGTAAAAATGACTTGGAGAAAATGAACAAGTAATTCGCAATAAGACATGTAAACGAGGTGATTTAATTGAAAAAAACATATGTAACTTCAATGCCTAACCATATCGGAGCATTTTTAAAGGCAAGTAAATGCTTTTCTGCATTGGGCATTAATATTACTCGTGTCAGCTATAATAAAGCTGTAGACTCTCACACCTTGTTTATTGATGCTGAAGGTACGGAGGAACAGCTAAAGAAAGCTGATACAGAGCTTGAGAAAATAGGGTATTTACAGAGTAATGCAAACAAAACAAGTATTGTCTTAATTGAATTCTGTCTTGAGGATGTTCCCGGAAGTGTAACCAATGTGCTGACTCTGATTAATGAATTTAATTTCAATATTTCATACATCAGTTCTCAGGAAAACGGAACAGATTATCAGTATTTCAAAATGGGATTGTATGTTGATGATCCTGATAAGGTAACTGAGTTCTTAAAAGAGGCAGAAAAGCTTTGTAAGGTTCGCGTAATTGACTATAACAGTTCAGAAAAGGTTTATGACAACAGTATCTTTTATAATACCTATGTTATGGGATTGTCACAAGTTATGGGACTCCCTGAAAAGATAAGCCGTGAACTTTTAGTACACGTTAACCTTGCAATGCAGACACTTGATGAACAGGGCTTATCACCATATCGCACATTTGACAGCATCAGTAAATTTGCGGAGTTATTAGGTAGTGCAAAAGGACAGAATTTTAATCCGCGTATCAGTAAGCATAAAATATCAGATAACACAGAAATAACCCTTATTGAGCCTCCTTGTGGCAGCAATACAATAATCATTAACAGCAATGGGAAAGTGTTGTTTGTAGATAGTGGATATGCCTGCTACAAAGAAGAAATGCTTGACATTTTCAAAAAAATTGTGCCTGATTTTGAGAATTCAGAGAAGACAGTGCTCATTACTCACGCAGACGTTGACCATTGCGGATTACTACCGATTTTTGATAACATAATTTGCAGTACAAAGACAGCACAATGTCTTAAAAATGAGTATGAGGGAAGAAACGGATACAGAGAGGAAAATCCATTGCATAAACCGTATATTAACATATGCAAGATTCTTACTTCATACCAGACAGTTAATCCTGATAAGCTCACCGCTATGTGGAATGATATAGAAACTCTTACAGAACCGCTTACGCAGATAGGCTTCTTTGACTTTGAGGAATTGCACTTTGAGGTCTACGAAGGAAAGGGAGGGCATCTTCCTGGTGAAGTTGTTTTGATTGACTATGCAAAGAAGATTGCGATTACCGGCGATATCTATATCAATATGCACGGACTTACACCGGAGCAGGCTGAATATAATCAATATGCTCCCATTCTTATGACATCCGTAGATACAGATTCGAGCGTTTGTCTTGAAGAAAGAAAAGCAATTATGCAAAGGCTTGGTGTAGGCAATTGGCAGATATTTGGTGCACATGGTTTCAAGAAAGACTATACTGTTAATTCATAATGAAGTAAAGTAAATAAAACTAATCGAGCCTCCGGGGAATCAATCCTCGGAGGCTCTTATTATGGATATGGAAAAAGAGAAAATTTATATTGATAGGATACTTTATAATCTTTCTTTTAATTCCTTTGAAAGATCTTCGTATCCGGGTTTGCCCAATAGAGCAAACATATTCTTTTTGTATGCTTCAACGCCCGGCTGATTAAATGGATTTACTCCTAAGACATAACCGCTGATTGCACATGCTTTTTCAAAGAAATAGCAAAGCATACCGAAATAATATGGAGTCAATTCAGGGATGTTGATGATAATGTTTGGAACATTACCGTCAGTGTGAGCTAAAACCGTGCCCTGGAACGCCTTGTTATTTACCTCATCAACAGTCATACCGGAAAGGAAATTAAGACCGTCAATGTTTTCCTCATCAAATGGAAAATCAATATTCTTTTTAGGCTTCTGAACATTTAATACAGTTTCGAAAATAATTCTCATACCTTCCTGAATATACTGTCCCATAGAATGAAGATCTGTTGAAAAACTTACAGAAGCAGGGAAGATACCTCTGTTATCTTTGCCTTCACTTTCACCGTAGAGCTGTTTCCACCACTCAGAGAAGAATGTTAGGCATGGCTCGTAATTAACCATAAGCTCAATGTTTTTGCCTTTACGATTTAAAATATTACGTATTGCAGCGTATTGATAGCAGATGTTTTCATTATAAGGTTTCTCATATTCCTTTCTTGCATCCTGAGCGCCCTTCATCATTTCGTCAATGTCTATACCTGCAACAGCGATAGGGAGCAATCCAACGGCAGTCAGTACAGAAAATCTGCCACCAACATCATCGGGGATCACAAATGTTTCGTAGCCTTCTTTATCGGCGAATGTTTTGAGTGCACCTCTTGCTTTATCTGTTGTGGCATAGATTCTCTTTTTAGCGTCTTTCTCGCCATATTTATCTATAAGGAGAGAACGGAGAATACGAAAAGCAAGAGCAGGTTCTGTTGTTGTACCAGATTTTGAGATAATGTTTACGCTGAAATCTTTATCTTTTAAAAGGTTAATTACATCAACAAGATATGATGAACTGATGGAGTTACCTGCAAAAATAATCATGGGGGTTTTTCTTTCCGATGAAAGGTTATAGAAAGAATCTGTGAGCATTTCAATTGCTGCCTTAGCACCAAGGTAAGAACCGCCGATACCAACAACAACTAAAACTTCTGAATCATTCTTTATTTTTTCTGCAGCCTTTTTTATACGGATAAATTCTTCTTTGTCGTAGTTGACAGGGAGATCAACCCAACCTAAAAAGTCATTACCTGCACCGCTGCGACTGTTTAAAACATTTTCGGCCATTTCGATGGATGATTGAAAATTTGCGATTTCTTCTTCGCTTACAAAAGGTTTGATTTTTGATAAATCGAGACTAAGCATTATTATATACCTCCATTTTTAAAGAACGATTGAATCAATCTGTTCCATTTCTTCCTTAGTAAAACTTGTATTTTGCATCATATTAAGGTTCTCTGTTATTTGTTCGGGCTTTGAAGCTCCAATCAGAACACTTGTAATACCTTCGTGGCTATATACCCATGATAAAGCCATCTGTGCAAGTGATTGACCTCTGTTCTGAGCGATTGTATTTAACTTCAATATTTTATCCAATAATTCATTCGATAGGGAATTCTCATTTAAAAATCTACCGTCTGTCTTAACTCTGCTATCTTCCGGAATTCCGTTGAGATAACGGTTTGTAAGAAGCCCTTGTGCAAGCGGACTGAAAATAATCATTCCTTTTTTCTTTGAAATTGAGCTTTTTAGGATACCGTTTTTTTCAATCGTTCTGTCTAAAATAGAATATCGGTTTTGGTTAATGATGAATGGACAGTGAAGTTCATCTAATATAGCAGCAGCTTTTTCCATGGTTTCGCCATCGTAATTGGAAAGACCGACATAAAGTGCTTTTCCGCTTTTTACAATGCCTGCAAGTGCCCACATAGTTTCATATAGCGGAGTGTCGGGATCCATTCTGTGATGATAGAAAATATCTACATAATCAATATTCATTCTTTTAAGGCTCTGGTCAAGACTTGCAACCAGATATTTTTTACTTCCTTTATCTCCGTAAGGTCCTGGCCACATATAATAACCGGCTTTGGTGCTGATTATCATTTCATCACGGTACTTCAGCATATTATCATTAAGAATTTTACCGAAATTAGCTTCTGCACAACCTGCTTCGGGACCGTAGTTGTTTGCAAGGTCAAAATGAGTTATACCATTATCAAAGGCAGTAAAGCACATTTTGCACATGTTATCATAATCGGAATTGCTACCAAAGTTGTGCCATAATCCAAGGGATACAGCAGGTAGTTTCAGACCGCTTTCTCCGCACTTTTTATATTCTATGGTGTCGTATTTGCCTTGATTAGCATTATACATTATAATCAACCTCCTTTATAGGATTAGTTTATAGGGTTTTAAGAAAGCCTCTTTGGATAAATCCGCAGAGGCTTTCAAAAGGTAGGGGGTTCTTAATTTTCTGTTAATGACTCAAAGAACATTTTGTTTTTGAGAGCCTCAAGCATTATTTTAGCACTGCTTGCATTGGTAGCAAGCGGAATCTTTTGAACATCACAAAGTCTTAATAGAGCAGATACATCAGGCTCGTGAGGCTGTGCTGTAAGAGGATCACGGAGGAAGATGATTAAATCAAGTTCTCCGTTTGCAAGCATTGCACCAATCTGCTGGTCGCCGCCTTCAGGTCCGCTT
>JAZORX010000011.1:0-4199 GCA_045656845.1 Acutalibacteraceae bacterium
TCAATGGTTCTGTGTGTTACCTGAATATCAAGAGCAGATGCAACTTCTTCAGCATCAACACCGATTGCTTCATAGAAATCTCCAACCGGGAATAGTGCAACGGTTTTTCCGTCATCGTCTGCATGAACTCTTGCATAAAAATCTGCAAAACTTTCTTGTTCCGGTTCGTCTTTAATGGTTTCAATTATGACACCATATTTTTCAACTCCGGTTTTCTTTATGTACTCAAGCATATCCTCCGGAACTGTCAAACCATCTGCCAATGCACCATTTTCATTGAAAGCAAGCATTTCATTAAGAATAAAATCGTAGATTTCTTTGCCTTTCCACTCGTTTTCTCCGTCTGCTGCTACAACAGTTTCATTTTGAACACTTACTGCAATATCATCAGCCTTTGAGTAGATAAAGAAATCTTGCAGCATATTTGCTTCTTCCATAAGGGCATCAGGCTCCGGATAGAATGGAGCAAGTTGCTCATCAGTTAAGTAAACCAAGTCATCAAAGGTCATACCTTCAATTTCGTTTTCTATAAGGTCTGACAGACTATCATACTTAAGTTCTTCAACGACTGTATTATCAACATACTTAACAAGAGCAAAGTCAACAAGATTTAACTCTACCTGAATTTCATGTTTTCCATCTTCGGTTTCTGTAAATGCGACCTGAACTTTACGAAGGTCAGAATAATCAGCACTTTCGTGTTGCAGTTCATTTTGCATATACTCATTTATAATACCTTGTGCTTCATCAAGTTCGCTATAAGTAACGGGAGCAGGTCTTTCTATATCGGGGAATAGATTAAATGTTCCGCTTGAATACTGTTCAAGCATTTCTAACGCTCTTGAACGAGTATTATATTTCCATTCTTCATCTTTAGGAGTTTCCATTAAAAGATTACGAAGCTCGGAAATCATTTCTGCCATTTGTTCAGGATTATCAAGCTTTTCAATGATGTATTTCCTTGCAGTTGTATCAAGATAATATAAGTCTTTAGGATATGGTTTATATCTTGAGTCATCCATAACACCTGAAAACGAATTATGGACCATAGCAGCGATTTGTTCTTTCTCATAATTAGGGATATTATCTATGTCTTTTTGGCTGAGATAAATACCTCGTTTTATAAGCTTGTCAATTCGCTTTTCAACTTCATTCCATTTAAGCAAGGTCTTTGCGTATGGTTGCATCAAATCTCCGTGACTTAATGAAATACCTTTACCATCGTGGTTCTCATCAATAAGGAAATTACCCGCACCGCCCGTTCCATATTCTTGTTTCAAAAACTGTTGTCTTTCATACTTATCAGAGTGTTGCTTAAAGTAAATATAGATATGGTATCTGCCGTTTTCACCACCTGTACCTTTAAGAAGATGTTTTGTTATTTCGTCTTCCGTTATAAACCTTGCAGGTGGTACATACGAAAGATTTTGAGAAGTGTATTGTTTGCGAACAATATACAAATCCTCAAGCATCTTATTTGATTCATGAGGATTGATATATCTGAAGCGAACTACTTTTTTATTTTCATCATATCTATCGCATACCTTTTGTGTAGCAGTTTTAACAACATCAAGCCCCTCAGATGTTTTGAGAAATTCTTTCAAACGAGCCACTTCATCAGGGAAACCGCCTTTTCTTTCAAAAACTTCATTTGTGAAAAGGTCTTTAAGTTCGGGATAATCTTCATAGTTCAAATCTCTATACATATACCAAAAGTTTTCTGCAGTTTTGGTTAAGATATAGTCATCAACCTGAAGAAGAACATCCGTAGAAGCAAATCGTCCCATCTCAAGAAGCTCATCAATTCGTCTTGCGACATCTTCCCAAGACAGAAGATGTTTGTTTCCGTTTTCAACTGTATTACCATAGCTGATAGTGATTCCGTCATTATTCCACCAAGCAGATATTTGTTTTTCTTCAAGCATAAAGCCTTTTCCGTCAGTTTTATAATGTTCTTTCAAGAAAGTGACTTTATCTTCAAGAGATTTATCTTTGCTGAACTCCGAAACAATAGTAATGATGCTTTCTTTATGATTTGTTCCGTCACAAAGCACGGTATCAATGACTTGTTGGGGAATAAAAAAAGCAGGGCGAGTATTTGTTAATCGCTCTGCTTCTCTTGCCATACTTACGGCAACATCTTCATTTTCAATAAGGTCAAAAAGACTTAGCTGAGAACTAACTGTCTCAGAACTACCTCTTCTGCGGAATGTTTGAGGTTGTTCATCAACCCCGTCCACTTCTGCGGGTTCTGTGATTTCAGGTTCTCGTTCACGCCCTCTGTTTTCGCCATCGTCTGTACCATCTGTTCGACTTGTGCTTTCGCCGTTTTGTCTATCTCGTGCAGATGTTCCATCAATGTTCCTTTGAGCATCATCGCTGAATAAAGGCTCCGTCTGTTCTGTTTGAGAAATTTCTTCCTCATCATCCCGTATTTGCCTATCGGGAGGTTGTTCTTCGGTGCTTCCAAGTTCGGAATCATTATCCCGTTCTCGTTTCTGTATGTTATCTCTGCCATCTTCATCCGTCCTTTCATTTTGGATTTGGGTTTCGTATGTATTTTCGTCTTTGATAACATTGTACTCCGGATTTTTATTTTCTGCAAAAATTTTTGTTTGACTTTTTTCTTTTTTCATTTCTGCAGAAATGGTAGAAGATATTTCTCTGAGTGCTTGTTCTGATATTTCGCTGACCGCATTACCTAAAACAGATATAGCATCAACCGAACCAAAATCAATTATATGACGAAATTCTTCGTTTCCGAAAACATCTTCCGGGTGCAACCCCAATCTTTGCATAACCATATATGCAACAGAAACTTCCGCAGTTTGTTGGAACTCAACATCAATATTAAGTTCGTCCAAATCAGCTAAAAAGCTATCTTCTTTAGCATATTTAAGTTCTGCCAAGTAATCTGCCTTATTATCCTCAACTGCATTATGAGCAGCACAGATAATCGCATCTGTTAGTGTCGTGTTTACTTTGAGTTCTCCGAAAGTATTTTCAAGTGTTTCTATAATAGCATCATCATACTTATCGTTGTATTCCCAAAGTTTAACATCAACACCTCGCACACCTTTGTAAGTGTCTGAAACATCAAACACATGGTCAAGGTAAAAATCGGCACCTCGTTCACGGAGCAGGGCAATACCTTTCGCACCTCTGTTAATTCTGCGTTTTAACTTTTCGTTCCAAGTATCAAAATCTGCACACGCTCGTGCATCGGGGCGTTGTGCAAAGATTAACACCTGATCTTCAAAGGAATATTTATATTGCCAAGATGCAGAATTAAGAAAAGCTATCCAATTTTCAACATTGGATAGTTCCTTTGAAGTAGTGTTCGCAAGCTCTGTTATGAGCTGCAATTTGGTTGCCATTTTTATCTCACCTCCATATTATCGTTCTCTTTCATTTTTCTTTTTTATCTTGCCTGATAAAAGTGTTTTTTCTTTATTATCGACCTTGCATATTTGTTTCACAATTTTCTGCCGTTCATTCCAAAGACGGTTTATATTTTTCATTTCAACCGAAGTGGGTGGAGTATCTGATTTTGCTCTGTAATCTTCGATAATCATGTCTATCTCCATCAATTTACCCAAGAGATTGTTTCTGTGTTGGTTGAGCTTATAGTCCTTGATAAACAATTCTTCTGTCATTGGCAGAATGGAATCTTTGTTGGCTTCCATAAACAAACATATTTCCTTTGTTCCTTTTGGATATGCAATCTTAACACCGTCAAATTCCTTTTCATCCCGTCTGCCGGAAATTAACTTTATATTTCCGTTTTCTATCGTAAAATAGTCACGGCTCCAAGGTGTTCTGAGTTCTGTTGTATCGACACCATAAGCAGGATGTTCTTTATCTAATGGTGTTTCTTTATATACTCGCATTTTATCAAGCAAGTCTGTAATGATTTTATAGTACATAGACAGCACCTCTTATCTGCTTATGCTTTTTTCAGCACGAAGCTTTTCGGCATATTTAATGCCTTTTGATACAGTATTAATTTCGCCTGATTCTAACTTTGAAACAAACAATGCTCGGTTCTGCTCATTGAAGCAGTAAATATGTCTGCAAAGTCTTTGAACATTTCCGAGAGTATCGCTTTTCGGATTCACAATATTACACACAAGTTCACCAACTTCATCTGTCGGATTAAGTTGTATTTGCAAAGTTCTTGCATTATCAAGCTTAATAAC
>JAZORX010000012.1:0-5853 GCA_045656845.1 Acutalibacteraceae bacterium
CGAGCCTGAGGTTCTCTCTCTTGCCCATGTGCCGTAGAGATTTACCATATTATAGCTCATTGAAGGGAAGTTAACGCAGCAGCTTGCAACCTTTTCGATGTCAAAAGCTTCATTTCCTGTGTTTTCTATCTTGACACTTTGCGTAATTATGCTATGATTTTTAAAGGCTGTGTAGCAAAGTGTAATCTTAGCTCCCGTGAATTTGTCAAGAGCGATGATTTCAAGCGTATCAGCCTCGTCGTCAGAGTTGCAATATGTTGCAGGAAGGCCCTTAAGCTTCGGCTTGCCGCTGTAAATTCTGTGGTCAATATATCTGATATCCGTTGTGGCTCTTCCTTCACTGTCTCTGATTGCAAGAGCAGCAAGACGGTAATCACCGTTGCCGTTGCAGGAATATGCCATTGGCTGAATGTCGGGTGAGAAATACCAGTTATCAGCCGTTGAAGCCGTCATCGGAGAGATTGAAGCGAAACCGCCTCTGTAAGCTGTTGAAATAAGATTTGTGTCCGGGATTTTCTTTCCGTAGTAAAGCTGTATGAGAAAATCACCATCGAAAATTCCGATCGCATAGGTTGAACCGAGCGAATCGATTTTGAAAATTTTGCGTTCATTATCAAAAATGATAGGCATATAATCATCCTTCCTCAGGGAAATAGTGTAAAAAGATTTTATCACAGATGATCGATTGCAGTCAATAAGAGAGAAAGTAAATTAAAAGGGATTTTGAATTATGGAAAAGAAAAACATTCACAAAGACCATAGGCAGAGGGTTCGTTCAAGATACCTGAACGAAGGAATCAACTCTATGGAAGATTACAATATAATAGAGCTTCTGCTGTTTTATGCTATTCCCGTTAAAGATACTAACGCAATTGCTCACGCTCTTATTGAAAAATTCAACGATCTCAACGGTATTCTTGAAGCTCCTGCAGAAGAGCTGAAAAAGGTTGAAGGTATCGGCGAAAATGCAGCAACTTTTTTGAAGCTTATCCGTGAAGTTTCGCTGTTATATTCTTACCGTAAACACCGTATGGTGCTTGAAACAAGTCCGATGGCTTCTCTCAAGGATTTTATTGAGCTGCAGTACAGCAATGAAAGCACAGAGAAGGTATATGTTTTATGTCTTGATTCTCAGGGCAGAGTGAAAAGATGCATCAAGGTCTGTGACGGTTCGCTTGATACAGCCGTTGTGGATGTGAGAACAATAGTTGAAACCATTGTCCGTTTTGATGAAAAGAATGTTGTTATCATTCACAATCATCCTAACGGCTTTGCAGTTCCTTCTGCGACGGATATAAAAACGACCAAAGAGCTGAAGACTGTGCTGAATGCTTTGGATATAAACTTTGCCGACCATATCATTTTTGCCGACGGTGATATATTCTCAATGGCAGAGAGCAATAAATTTAAAGAATTATTCAGATAAGTCTTCTGTTTCAACAACTTCAAAGCTGACTGTTTTTCCTATGTTTTCGTAGCAGAAGCAGTTTCCTGTTATTACGAAGCAACCTTCTTCAGAAGAAATGTCAACATCCTGCTCTATAATCTGCGTGTGACCTGTTGCGTAGTAGCATTCAAGTGAATAATCAGTCAAAGCCATAAGCTCAGCCATCTCTTTGCTTATGGTTTTTTCTTTTTCTTCAAATGTTGTATAAAGTCGGTAGTTAAGACCGAAGGGCAGAGTTTTACCGTTTATTTCAAGTCTTGAACGATGCTCGTAGCAGCTGTCTGTGCCTTTTTTCTGTGGAAGTAGTTCAACACCTGAAAAGTATAAAGACCAGATCTTTTTCTGCTTTGGAATATATTCAATGATATGGTTATCGGTTTTAGTCTGCACCTTTATATTGGTTTTTGCAACAACATAGCCGTAAGCATCAGTGAAGAGAGTTGTGTCAAGACGGCTCTGCGTGACACCGCTTATAATCGGTTCGCCTTTGAGTACGGTCTGCCCGACTTCTGTAACAGCTGAACCACGGTAAACCTCAAGAATCGCAATCTGGCCGTCTTTACTTGCGATGATATTCGATGTTCCGCTGTGAGTTTCAATTTCAGGAATTTTTTCAAGATCACGGACATTTATCTCTGCAACGCAGCCTCTGATATTGATTGCTGCCCAGGAAGCATCGCTGAGCCGGAGCATTGCTGCACTTTCAATTTTCGGCAGCTGAAGCTTTCGCTTGTTCACTCCGACCGTGAGTCCTGCATCCTCAAATGCTTCAATAACCTCTTCGTCGGTCAAAATTTCGTTTCCTTTCACCTCGATGATCCATATTCTGCCTGAAAGAAAAATCAGCAGGAATGCTGCAAGAATGAAACCTGCAATAAGTCCCGTTCTGTGAATATAACGGTTGAGAAAAAACGGCAAACCGGATTTTTTAACCATCCGTACTTTCATAGAGCTTTCCTTTGCAGGCTGACGGATCCGAAGATAACCTGCAAGCGTTGTCTTTGCAGAGAGTAAGCTGCCCTTTTTATTTATATCCCAAAGAGGTATATTGTCGGTATTGCAGGAGTTTATAAATCTTTCACAAAAACCGTTTTCTGCAATAAAACTGACACTTCCGAAAACAAGATTGAGAATGTCACGCGTAACCATCAGCTGAATTCCACCTTTGCAATAGTGCCTTCGACCATAGCCTGCTCCATAGAAAGAGAACTTATGGTCAGGTTTTCCCCTTCGAAAGTAACGGATTTTTTCCCAAGGCTCAGGGTTATCAGATTTTCGCTGTATTCCGAAATGCTTTTGCAACCGTCAACCAGAGCAAAGCAGTCTGAAACAATCTCGATATATCCGCAGTTTCTGCAGATGTCTTCATCAAGCTCAAGCTTATCGCATATTCTGTGCGAAAGGGGAGTACGGTTAAGTTGAAAATCAGAAAAAGCCATAGAATCCTCCTATCATATCGTGGCGATTTTTCCTCATATATATTTACGGGTGATTTGCGTGAATAATTACAGATTTAAAATAGTTTTATGTCTTTTGGGAGTAACGGTTTTTACGGTGATATTTTTTGTCGATCCTGAGGGTATGATAGGAGGCGTCAGCGACGGATTGAGCATATGCGCAGCAGCAATAATACCTTCGCTTTTTCCTTTTATGGTGATTTCTGATTTTGTTATCCGTTCAGGAGTTGCAGATATGGCAGGAAAATTTATAAATCCTATAACGAAATTGATTTTTCGTCTTCCGGGAAGTGCCGGATGTGCAATCATAATGAGTATGCTCGGTGGATATCCCGTCGGTGCTAAAATGACGGCTCAGCTTCTTGAGGACGGAAGCATAAGCCGTAATCAGGCAAAAAGGATGATGTTGTTTTGTGTCAATGCAGGCCCTGCCTTTGTGATAGGAACGGTAGGCACAGTTATTTTCTCGAGCCGGAGAGCAGGGGTTATTCTGTATCTGTCGATGATTGTTTCGTTGCTGCTTATGGGATTGGCTTCGGGGATTTTTTCTGAGAATGAAATAGATATAAAAATAAAAACACCCGAGTTCAGGTCAGGTGTTTTTTCTCAGAGTGTTATGCAAGGCGTTAATTCAACGCTTATGCTCTGCGCCTGGGTATTGCTTTTTTCTTGCGTAGGGTCATATATAAAAAAATTGCCAGGCAGCATGTCGATGTATGTCAGCCTGATATCGGAAGTGACGGGTGCCTGCATTTCTGCCTGTGGCAGATATCCTGTAAGCATTCAGGCATTGATAATGGGATGGGCCGGTGCTTGTGTTCATTGTCAGCTATTGCCGACAATAAAAGAAATTCAGGTTAAGTATCTGCATTTTGCGGTGTCGAGAATTGTTCACGGTGCACTCGCTGCAACCGTTGCCGATGTTCTGTTCAGGTTTTTTCCTTGCGAAACGGATGTGTTTTCAACAGGGACGGAGGTTTTACCTGAAATTTATTCGGTATCCGTACCTGCAGCAGTTTCAACGGTTATTCTTTCAGCTATGCTCATAGCAGAACTGACGGCTCTGATAAAAAAGAAAAATAACGCCTGAGACAAAGCTCGGCGTTATTTGTTCATTTCAGGGTTTTCAGTTCTTTCCAAAAGATAATCAATAGACACATTGAAATAATTGGCGATCGCAATAAGCTCAGCGTAGCCGGCTTCGCGTTCTCCGGTTTCGTATCTGCTGATTGTGTTTTGGTTCATATTGAGTTCCATTGCTAATTTGAGTTGGGATATGTTGCGGCTTTTGCGGAGTTCTTTCAACTTCATACAAATCAACCTCTTTTAATAATTATATCGAATTTGTTATACTTTTAACATCCCAATACGGTATAATAATATGCTTGATAATACAGCGTTTTTGCTGCATTTTGCCTAATTTGCATTACAATTACGGTTTGATTTTCAATCTCTTGAAAGAAAATATATATTATGATATAATAAATAAAAAGATTGAAATTACATTGATTATCTTAAGGATGATGAAAATATGAGGAAAAGCGTTATTAACTCGCAAGACAAAACTCCTGCCTGCCGTATCTGTGCTCATGGCATACTTTCGCCCGACGGTGAAAGTATTCTCTGTGTAAAAACAGGTATAAGGCAGCTTGATTCAAGCTGCAGAAGCTTTAAATATGATCCTCTCAAAAGAGTGCCGAAGCGCGCTCCGACTGCCGGTGGATTTACGAAAGAGGATTTTGAACTTTGATATTTTGCAGGGACGGGAAACTCGTCCCTTTTTCTTTAATTTTATGCGATGAAATAAGGTGAGAATATGGTGATAATTGCTCCCGATTCCTTTAAAGGCACAATGTCTGCCGTTGAGGTCTGCAAAACTGTAAGGGAAGAATTTCTAAAGCAGAATCCACAGCTTGATGTCAGATGTCTGCCGATTGCAGACGGCGGTGAGGGTACGGTCGATGCTCTGCTTTTCAATGGTGGAGAGAAGATAGGCATCACGGTTAAAGATCCGTACTTCAGAGATATTGAATCTTTTTTCGGAATACTTCCCGATGGTACGGCTGTTATAGAAATGGCAGCTGCGAGTGGGTTACCTCTGGTGGGGGATAATAAAAACCCTTTGCTTACGACAACCTACGGCACGGGTCAGTTGATTAAGGCTGTGCTTGACAGAGGATGCAGGAAAATTCTTATCGGTATCGGAGGAAGTGCAACGAATGATGGTGGTATCGGATGTGCAGCTGCGCTTGGTGCAGAGTTTTTCGATGAAAACGGAAATACAGTCAGTCTCAACGGTGCAGGTCTTTCGGATATAAGAAAAATCGACCTTACTTGCCTCGATAAGCGACTTTTTGAGGCAGAGATAAAAGTCCTTTGCGATGTTGTAAGTCCTCTTTACGGAGCTGACGGAGCCGCGTATGTCTTTGCAAAGCAGAAGGGTGCTGATGAAGATGGTATCAGGGTGCTTGATGCAGGACTTCGTAACCTTGCAGATGTATCAGAAAAGCTGCTTGGGATCGATAATTCCTCTCTTGAGGGAGCTGGTGCAGCAGGTGGTCTGGGATTTGCATTGGTCAGCTTTTTAAACGGTGAGCTTGTCAAGGGAGCTCCCACGGTGCTTAATGCTATGGGTTTTGATTCCCTCGTAAAGGATGCAGAACTTGTTATAACGGGTGAGGGTTGCTTTGATGAACAGTCACTTCTCGGAAAAGCTCCGTCCTGCGTTGCAGAAATGGCAGGGGATGCCGAGGTTATTGCTGTTGCGGGCTGTTGTAAGATCGATCTTCCCGATAATTCGAAAATAAAAAAGGTTTATGTAACGGATAAAGAAGGAAAAAGCTTTGAAGAATTGAAGAAAACCTGCTTCGATGATTTGAGAAAAGCCTCAGAAATTATGGCAAAGGATTATTTTGGAAATAAGTTTTAAACACTTTCAACATAGTTTTC
>JAZORX010000013.1:0-8838 GCA_045656845.1 Acutalibacteraceae bacterium
TCCCAAAGACGCGAACTAACGTCCTTTGGCTGATTATGCGTGTTTTTGAGTCCATTATGTCGCTTTTAGCGTGCTTTTCCGTCCTATTTGTCCATTGATTCCATCGCTTACTTGCGTGGTTGTGGTCAAATATAGGGTCAAAATACAACGACCACTCGAAATCTTTTGAGGATCAGAGTGGTCAATTTCATATTCATTTACCACCATCAGTATAACTCTACAACTGAATAAAGTCAAGTGTTTCTAAAAAGGCGAACTGCTCAATTCAATGAGTGGTTCGCCTTTTTTTATTTTCATCGAAAGGAGGTTTTACAGCATGAGAAAAGACACCAATTTGGAAGGAGTGAAGTCTATAGCAAAGCAGCTTGTGATGGTGGACTTGTGCCTCACAGAGTATTCGCCTGTGGTGGTTCAGCATCCGTTTACTTCAAGCGGAATGGTTGCGACTCCATCTGAAGACGGCATCCGCTTACTCGACATCACAAAGAGCAGTCATGATTTTAGAGAGTGGCAGAATTTCATCAAGGCTCAAATTGACCACGCCCGAAATGCCTATCACATCTACATGATGACAAACAAGCCGTATGCTCTTACCTTTTTAAAAATGGCGAAACCGTTTCTGTCAAAGCACGACTTCTCGGAAATCCTCTCTGATGCATGGATACGGTCTGAGAACCCTAACCTCGATGCCAACTTTACTCCGAATAAGTTGTTATCGTTGTTCAAGGATGCAGATCCGCAAATCCTCATGGACGGTGAAGAACGAGAGCAGCTTGAAGAACTTGATGATACTGTAACCGTGTATAGAGGTGTTACCTCCTACAATGCAGATAACATTAAGGCTTTGTCGTGGACACTCGATTATAAGACGGCTGAGTGGTTTGCACACCGCTTTGATGAAGACGGAACAGTCTATGAAGCACAAATCCCCAAGCAACACATCTATGCCTTGTTTAACGGCAGAGGTGAATCAGAAATCATTGTTGATCCGAAACACCTCACTGACATAACCGAATCACAAGGTATGGATACAGGAATGAATTTAAGTCAGTAAAGGAGAAGACAAATGAAAGAAACCTATAAGGTAAAAGTACCGAAGCACATCAAGGTTGGAGATCCTTGGTATTTCAAACAGTTTTCCGACAGTGAGTTGGAACGACTGACCGTTGACAATGATATCCCGTCACATCTGACCGAGGCAAGAGTTACTCTCGAAGCAGAACCCTGCGAGGAAATGCCGGAATTAACCATACTCGATATGACGGTCTATATCGCACCTAAGCAAACCATCGATACCTACCTTAGCGGTATGATGTATCCCTCACAGGAAATCAAACCGAAAGAGATTGGCGTAGATACCGCCCGATACATTCTCGCCATTGGTGATAAAAGCCAAACCGTATATACAGGTGCTGATGGCGGTTGGGGTTGCTACTCCGAGTTTAAGCACAAAGACGGCAACAACAAACTGTTTGATGCAATCGTCTTGCAGGTAGGTTTTAGTTGCGATTTCGATGACATGGAGAGCATGCGAAAGCGCCTTCACGAAATGTTCGAAGACGTTGAACAAATCGAAAACTTCGAAGTACCGGACGAAGATGAAGGCGAAGATGAAAATATGAATATTGGAGGTATGTCACAGTGATAAATGCAATTATCAATCACAAAGACAAAACATCAGTGGTCGAATTCCCGATGGATCTGTACACCTTATATCACAGCCTTCATGAGATGGACTACCACGGCGGCCCCCACAGAGTGAACCTCACCGATAATGAAGAAGACGATATGCGTGTGAAGCTTTATTCCGATAATGACTTTGGAAACCACCTTATCCTTCTTTTCAAGGAAAGTGATACGCTCGAAGATGTCCACACTGTAGTCGGCGCAATTACCAATGCTCCGGATGAGGTCAAAGAGCAGCTTGAAGAATATATCCTTCACGATCAGCTCGACAGCAAGGAAGAATTATATGACCTGCTCACCGAACTGAAGGAAGCTAACGCACCTGTCGTGACCACCTTCTACTGCCCGTTGTCCGGTCAGTTGAACGATGGCGAATACGATGACATGACCGAAGTGGATGGAAGATTTTTGAGAGATTATATCTCGGAAATCGAAGATGCATTAGACCGTGAACACTCTCCCGATTTCGAAATCGGTAATTACATTACGGATCATCCCACAGCCGATGCAAAAATCAAGATGGCAAGATGGTCGGTTGAAGAAATTGGCGGTGTGCTCTACGGCAGAATCGACTGTCGTTCTGCTGAGGCGTTCACCCCCGAAGAAATCGAAGCTATCAAGGATGGCATATCCGGTCAGAACAGTGATGGTTTCGGTGAAGGCTTCGAACAGCGTGAAATCCATACGGATGACGGCGACTTGTATGTGTCGTTCTGGCAGTCAGGAAACGATTACTTCGTCCATACTCAAAGCGAGATGGATGAGTATATAAATCAAGGCCAAGGCTTAAAGATGGGAGGAATGTAATATATGGCTGTGCTTTTCTCTGCGGTAACCGTCACGGCTATCGCAAAAGGCGAACAATTGGAACTTCTTGTCGGTGGAGTTCCAAGAGAGTACGATGACCTTGTAGGTTGGACGGCTTTCGATAATTTCATTGGCGAAATCGATGAGGATATGGATATCAGCGTTCACGCAGATGCATACATCTACGGCGAAGGCGAAATATTCAAAGCAACGCCCGAAGAAGTCGCATATTTCTATATGCGAAGAAACGACAATGCTGACTTCCTCAATGACAGATGCCAAAACATTGAGAAGGTTGACTTCGACTTCAATTGGTCTACCGATGAATTATTTGGAATGGAGATGAACTAAATGAGCATTTTTCAGGAATGGGCTGAGTTAGCCAAGGAAAACAAAGCAAAATATCCGCCCGGCACTCGAATCGAACTGATTCAGATGAACGATCCGTTTGCTCCCGTACCTGCAGGTACTCGTGGTACTGTTAACCATGTGGACGATGCCGGTCAGTTGCATATGCAGTGGGATAACGGACGCACCCTCGCCCTTGTTTCAGGTGAAGACTCTTTCAGAAAGCTGACAGAGGAAGAACTCGCCGAGGAAAACAAGGCTGAGCACGAACAGGAAAACAACGAAAATATGGACGAGGACGAAGATGCTCCCGTCATGACGATGTGAGGTGAAACGGAAAAATAATAAGTAAAGCTCGGATGCTCTATGGCTATTCGATTTTTTGACATGTTCTCCGGCATCGGCGGTTTCCGTTCGGGTCTTGAATGGATAGGCGGTTTTGAGTGTATCGGCCATTGCGAAATCGACAAATATGCTAACCAAGCCTACAACGCTATTTACGAACCGAAAGGAGAACTGTTTTATGAAGATGCAAGAACAATCAACCCCGATGACCTGCCCGATATCGACCTTATATGCGCAGGATTTCCTTGTCAGGCTTTTTCAATTGCTGGAAGAAGGCAAGGATTTGACGATGCAAGAGGAACTCTCTTCTTTGAAATTGCCCGAATTGCCGCCGTTAAAAGACCTCCATTTTTGCTACTTGAAAATGTTCCCGGACTCCTATCGCATGACGGCGGGTGGACTTTTGCGACCATCCTCCTTACGCTTTCTGAATTGGGGTACGATGTCACATGGCAAGTGCTTAACAGCAAGGATTTTGGTGTTCCTCAATCCCGAAAACGAGTGTATATTATCGGATTTCTTAGAGAGCGATGCGCCGGAGAAATATTGGCTTTCAATGAAGCAAATGTTAAGGCTCTTGCACAACGCATTCCCGGACGCGAAGGTAACCGTGTGTATTCCACAGACGGAGTCGCAATCACCCTTACAAGTAATGCCGGAGGATTCGGAGGAAAAACCGGACTCTACGAAATAAATACGCCGACCGATGAAGAAACACCCTGTGATTCGCAGGGTGTATTTTTTATCGATATGAACGAAGGTGCGAAGCTGACGGATACTGCTCGATGCATTACAGCACGGCAAGACTCCGGCATCAGCAAGCACAAAGGCGAACACTCAGGTGTTTTCGTTGAGGATCGCGCAAGAGCTGTCAACTCTCCCGAAAGAGATACGGTAAGACAGCAAGGCAGACGAATCAAAGAGCCGGATGAGCCGATGTTTACTCTGACAACACAGGATAAGCACGGCATTATGAGATACGGCAGAGTCAGAAGACTGATGCCGATTGAATGCTTCCGTCTCCAAGGATTCACTGATGAACAATTCAAGAAAGCAGAAGCTACCGGACTCAAGGACGGACGGCTGTATAAGATGGCAGGTAACGCAGTAAGCGTACCTGTCATTTCTGCTTTGGGAATGTTCATCAAATCAATCGCAGACAAACACAATATTGGAGGTGAAAACTGATGTTGACTAAGAAAGTTATGACTCTTGAATTATCAAGGGAAAACCAATTTTCCGATGGATACTTGTATAGATCCCTCGAACTTCCTGCACAAGAGTATGAAATCAGGGATGCATTACAGCAGCTCCGTCAGAGAAGTGCAGACATTACGCCCGATCAGATCGAAATCTATAACAGCGTGTATATTCCGCAGCTTGAAGATAAACGGTTCGACAGTCCTACGATTGATGAACTGAACTTCTTTGCCAAGCGACTTGCAGCTATGGACGAGAATGATATGGCGATTATGCAAGCACTATGCTCCCGTTATATCAAGGATGATGACGAACTCGTTAGCATCAAGGATCTCATCAATATGACATACGGATTGGACAGCGTGTCTGTCCTTTCCAATGTCACAAACGATGAGCAACTTGCAGACTTCGTTATTGAAAACGAGATGCAAGATGATGTAGCAAGCGTTCCTGAAAATGCACGATACCTGTTGGACAAAGCGAGAATCGGTAAGTTGCAGCGTGAAATGGACGGTGGCGTGTACAGTGGCAAGTTCTATGTATGCACCGATCATTTCGAGATGCCGAAGGTGTATGACGGCAAGACCTTGCCCGAATCAACGCATGAACCGTGGTTTGCTTTCAGATTGCAGGTTGCACAGGCACCGCAAAGCGATGAACCCTTCGCAGAACCTGTCGAATGGATATCTCTTCCGATGACGGATGAAGCGATGAAAGAGGTAGCAAAACGGCACAATGCATCAAGTCTCAAAGACCTTGTGTACTACGATTTTGAGTCGAGTGTACCTCAGATCACAACGGATGATTTCACGCAGATGCTCGATATTGAAAAGTTGAATGCATTGGCTTTCACTATGGCTGAGATGTCGCCGGATGAACAGATTACGTTCAAGGCAGCACTCGAAGCTGAAAGAAAACACGGCATTAACCTTGACGATATTTTGAACATCTCAAACAACCTGCACCGTTATGAGATGAATACCAACTGCGAAGGTGCTTCTGACTTCTTCAAGCAGTATCTGCTCACGCACATGGATACCAAGTTCGATGATCGTTGGCTGGATCCTCTTGTCTACCGCCGTGAAGGTAGCAGATTGCTTGAAAAGCTCGGTGCTACTGTAACGGACTACGGCATTATCTCCTCTGCCGGTGGCTCACTTTATAAGCTCGTATCCTACGATTCCGATGAATCTGAAACGGAAGATATTGCTCCCGATGAGGACGAGGACTTGGGCGAAGATGAAGGGATGGTGATGAGTTTATGACCGAACTTGCGTGGCTCATTACCGGACTTCTGCTTGGCGGTTGTATCGGAATCACCCTCATGTGTTGTCTGCAGCTCAATCGTATCAACGCCTACGAAGCGGAGATACAAAAGCTGAAAGAGCAAATCAAGAAATAAGTAAAACAACGGTGTCTTTCAAAATGAAGGACACCGTTCCTTTGTTTTGATTGCACCTTGTAGAAACGAGGTGATCAAAATAAAAACCCCTGTATCAAGAGTTGGAAACAAGACATCCATACTGCACATTCTGTATGCTTGTTTTCCCGTTAAATTTAACAGGTTTATCGATGTATTCGGTGGTTCGGGTAGCGTGCTGCTCGGCAAACCGGAGGTACACTCCTTTGAAGTGTATAACGACTTTGACAGAAACCTCGTTAATTTGTTTCACTGCATGAAAGAAAGAACGATGGCAACGATCCGTGAACTTGGATTCTGCAATCTTAACTCCCGTGAAGATTTTATTGCCATCCGCCGATTTTTAGAGCATGAACAGTTTAGCGATGATTACCTGTCAGAAGAACTGCATCTGACCGAGATCATGGTGCCTCCTCCCGATGCAAAGGAATTACAGGAATTGCGTAAGCGTATCACATTAGACCATGATGTGCGCCGTGCCGCTATGTTTCTGAAACTGCTCCGCTACAGTTATTCAAGCAGCGGAAAGTCCTTTGCCTCACAACCGTTTGATATCCGAAGGCTCTTCGGTCTCATCCAAGAGCTTGAAGACAGAATGGCAAATGTGATCATTGAGAATCAGGACTTTGAAACCCTTATCAAGCACTATGACAGACCGGATTCGTTCTTCTATCTGGACCCTCCTTACTTCTCGACCGAGGATATGTATGAGGTGGGATTTGGATGGGATGACCATGTACGACTCAGGGATACGCTGAAGAATATCAAAGGTAAGTTCCTTCTGTCGTATAACGATTGTCCCGAAATCAGAGAACTCTACGAAGGGTTTTCAATGCTCGACTTCTCCCGAACACATTCAATGGCACAGAGATACGAAGCCGGAAAGCAATTCGGCGAACTGCTCATTGCCAACTATGACCTGTTCGAGAGAGAAAAGAACAAGCCGCAACAGTTAACCCTCTTCAATGTCTATGGCATGGAAGAAGACTACGATTACGAAAAAATACTGAAGGAGTGTATTATATCATGCAAAATAAGACCTTAAAGGAAACCATGTACGAATTCTGCGACATCGTTGCAGAGGAACTCGATAAGAAAGCATACACTGCGGTGATGCTTCCTATCCCTACGGATTTGCTTGTCAAAGCCGACATCAAGCCTAACGACAAACTGATTATGATTGCCGAAGATGGCAAGTTAACCATTCAGGCATCCTGCCGTATGGAATGCAGTGCTGACTGCAACAACTGTCCGGTAGATGATATCGAGTGCGATGGCGATTGTGAAAATTGCCCTTGCCGTTTTAATTGCGATGATTCGGAGGTGGACTAAAATATGGCGAAGTTGTTACGTATCCTTGGTAAGCGCGGTCGCATTACCATCCCTTACGAAATCCGTCAGCGTGTCGATTTTAAATACAACGATGTGCTTTCCTTCGAGGAAAGCACTGACGGTCGTAGCGTTGTTGTGAAACGTGAGAAGATCTGTGATAACTGCAAAAGAGAGCAACCCGAAAAAGATGACAAGGTTACTCTCTTTGATTTTTTGAATGGCTTATCTCCCGAACAGCAATACGCAGCTCTCGTCCACCTCTCTATGAAGTGGGCAGAGCGTAAAGGCGGTGAAGAAAATGGCAGAGAAAACATTGTATAGATGGTCTTTGCAAGAAGCTCAAAAGCTGGGTGAAGTCGATCTTTGGCGTGAGTCATATAAGGAAAACTGCACCTGCGCAAGAGCAATTGAAGACTTCATCGCCAACCACTACGCTGACAACTGCCTCAACACAGACGGCGTAGAGGAATTGATTGACAGATTCGGTTTTAACCGTCTCAATTGGGTGCTTGCGAATACCATTCAGCGAAAGGAAGCTGACGGCAGAATCCGTGAGGAAAACAAGGCTTGGGCAAGGTCAACCTATATCCCTAACGATGATATTCGTTGGCATTACGAGGTCGACTCCCATCCCGGACTGACTGATTTGTTTACCAACCGTGTTCGTAAAGAATGGAACGCTCTCGGCTTGTTCGAGAAGAAACACTGCACCAACGAAGGCGATTACGAAGGAAAGGTTCTTGCATTAAAACCGAGTGTTTTGAAGCATGAATATCAGTCGCCCGATTTCCAACTGTTCTATGCAACAGGAGGTTTCGGGTGTGATCCTTCCAAGATCGGCACAGCAGTCTATGGATATTTCCTCAAAGACGATGAACACACCCATTTCAGACGTCAGGATTTTATCGGTGTCGTTGATGAAGAATACCTTCCCGATTGGGCAAAGGAGAAGCTCGAAGCACCCGACTCAGATGAGTCCGAAGATATTACTATTGGAGGTATGCAGCAGTGAGAGTAAACATTTATCACATCAACAAAGCAAGGGATGTTAACAGCAAACTCTATTCCGTTTATCAGAACGGAGATGTGGTTGACCCCTCTATCTATGACGAGGTATTCAGCGCCGAGCTTGATACCACAAACCTTGAAGAAATCCATCGCATGATGAAATTCGAAGGTCATCCGCTGATGAGAGCCGCGAACCTTACCGTATCTGACGTTGTGGTCATAAACGGTAGAGCGAGTATCTGTCAGCCTCGTGGATTTGAGTCAATCGACTTCGACGTGAGCAAAACGCAGAAGCCGGATAACCTCATGCGCGTGGTGTATGTTGAACCCAACAAACCTGCCTATGTTGCAGACGTTGAACATACACTGGAGGCAGAACAAAAGGCAGTTGGTGGCGGTCTTATTCAGCCTGTGTATTTAGAGGATGATAATACCTGCATCATTTGCAACGAAGAAGCAAAGCTCAACGGTATGGAGGGCAACAGACGGTTCGGAGATGGTAGTTCAATCATCGCCGGACCGTTTTTTGTTTGCGGTCTTACCGAGGATGACTTTAGATCATTAACGGATGAGGAGGTGGAGAAATATATGGACAAGTTCGCTGTGCCTGACCAAATCAGTCAGGACGAAGTCGAAGCCGACATGGGCTTCACATTTATCCCTATGTAACAAATAACGAAAGTGAGGTAACG
>JAZORX010000014.1:0-13634 GCA_045656845.1 Acutalibacteraceae bacterium
CGTACTTCTTTTTCTGCTCAATAACATATTCTGCTATCTCAACATCTCTTTCCATTATGCCGAAATTAGCATCGGCACAATAGCAGTATTTAATTTTATTTTTTGCAATCCATTCGATTTCGCTCTTAATCTTTTCCATCGGGAAAGGACGAATCTTTTTGGTAAAGCACCATTCGCAATAGCTGCAACCATAGGGACATCCCCTGTTGGTTTCGAGCGTTGCGTGAAACTCCTTATCAGGATTTTCTTTCATAATGTTATCAAAGATACCATCAGTATAAGGAGAAGGATAAGACGAGATATCGCAGGGATGCACCGTCTGAGTAGTTACATTTCCGTCCTCAGACCTGAACGATAAATTAGGCACATTGTGAAGGCTCTCACCGTTTGCAATTGCTTTCAGGAAAAGAGCCGTCGTCTCCTCGCCTTCGTTGTGCATAAGGAAATCGATAAAATCGTACTCATCAAGGAAGCTGCTACCATGAGGTACACTGTGACCACCGAAGATAATCTTAACCGACGGAAAGCGTTTTTTCAGCTCTCTTGCAAGAATTTTATTATATTCAATATTCCATGTAAAACAGGAAAATGCAACAAAAGAAGGATTATCAAATCGCTTTAATACGTCCTCTATTTTTTCACGCATTACGACAATATCGGGTATTTCATAATGCTTCATAATTTCTTCGTCGCGTTTCAGGTACGCTGCAATACAGCCTACGGAATAAGGAAGAAATACTGGTGATGAATACGATACACCAATCTGAACAAGATAAAATTTTTCCTTCATCCCGGCATTCTCCTTTCGTTTAATCAGATTTCTTTTACATCATCCTTGTAGGAAGACCAGCCCATTCTGCCGTACCAGATTACAAACTTGCCGAAATTCTGCCACTCGGGTACAGGATCGCTGTCCCTCATAACGAGGGTATGCTCTTTCTTTTCAAGAGGATGGATATTATTTACATAGACATCTTTAAGATAATTGTGAATATCATATCGAAGATTTACCGTTTTCTCTTCATCAAAAGGTGTACGGATGATATTCTTCTGATAGTTCAGCAGATCCTCAAATATATCTTCGGGTATTTTATAGCTTTCAAGATACGGAACCATTTCTTCATAAAATTTATCAAGCTGAGAAATCACATTAAGAACAACATATTCGTGGTCGTCCCATACTATTTCACCGCAGGGCTCAAAAATCAGCTTTCTGTTTGTTATACCGAGTGAAAGCTCGTTTGCATGCTGCTTGATATCAAAATAAAGCTTTGAAATAAACAGATCCGGATTTTTTTCAAAATAGTCGATCACGCCGTCATAGAACTTTTCATACGGCACTCCCATTTCGTTGAAAAGATAAATTCCGAATGCACGGATAAGCCCGTTTCCGTGGAGAGCTTTTGCCATATAATAAAAGGTCGTTGCTCTTACCCACATTTCACGGCTCATACTGTTCGTCTCAACAACGATATTGTTATACTCAGGCACACTGAACGCCTCATTATTGAAATGCGGACGGATAATCTCCGAACGGACGGTTTTTATGCCGAATTTCTCCATATAATCCTTCTGACCCATTGTTGCGTTCGGAAGAAGGATACAGCCGTAAACCTCAAAAACGAAGTGCTGACCGATTTCAAAAAGCTTGCCTACACCCTCAATAAAGCTTTCATATGTTTCACCAGGAAGACCAAGGATCAACTCAGAATAAGTTTTCATGTTCGCTTTATTGTAGGTTGTAAGAAGATTTTTGTAAAAATCAAGAGAAGTGTTCTTTCTGCCGATATTTTTCAGAACCTCGGGTGACATACTCTGGAAAGACAGAGTTGCACCGATTCTGTCAAACTCACAGCGTTTAAATATCTTTACAATTTCAAAAACATTTTCAAAATTGTTTTTAGCGTAATTCATTCGCATTCTCTCGGGGTAGCCTGTTTCTTCCTTCGCTTTTGCAAGTTCATTTGCGATTTCAAGATCACGCTTGAACATTCCGAAATTGGCATCTGCACCCCATACGAAAGCAATTTTATGCTCTGACATCCAACGGATTTCAGCCCTTACCCTTTCGATAGGAAAAAGGCGTGTTTTGGCTTTGAGCAGACCCCAGTCGCAATATGCACACTGGTTCGGACAACCGCGGCTCGTCTCCAGGATTGCATTGAATGTTATCTCGGGATGCGCCTCAACTATTTTATCGAACCAGCCTTCAAGATACGGAGACGGATAATCAAGCGTTGTCTGCTGCTTTGTCTGCGTTCTGACGAATCCACCTTCAGGTGCTCTGAACGAAATGTTGCAGACACCGTCAAACGGCATTCCCTGACAGTAAGCCTCGAGCAGCTCTCTTGTTGTGTCCTCACCCTCACCGTGGCAGAGAATATCTATATATTCAAACTCTTCAAGCATAGAGAAATTATCGGGAATATCATGACCACCGAAAACTATAAGACAATCGGGATACTTCTCTTTAACAGCCTTTGCAAGAAGCTTATTATATTCTGTGCTCCAGCAATAGCAGGAGAATCCCATAAACGACGGATTGTCGAGCCTTTCAACGATCTCGTTCACATCTTCACGAAGAAAAATGAATTCTTTGAAAAGGCAGTTTTTCTTTACGGTTTCGCTTGTAAATGCAGAAGCCACAAGGATGCCTGCAGTATACGGCAAGTATGCATTCTGTGTTTCCGAGCTGGCTGAAACATCAACCTGTACGAAGTAAATATTCTTCATCTGCACTATCTCCCAAGTTACATAATTAATCAATTTATTATATCACTACAACATATTGATGTCAAGAAAACAAGATGGTGCAAAAGTAAAAAGAAGGCTCCGAAGAGCCTTCTTTTAAAATCATTTCCATATAAACCAGATAAGGAGATATCCCGTCGTTACTGCTGCAAGTGTAAAGGGAACACCGTATTTCATAAATGTTGTTGCCTTTACCTCATAGCCTTCCTTACGGAGAATACCGATACCTGTGATATTTGCACTGGCACCGATCGGTGTAAGGTTACCGCCAAGGGTAGCTCCACACAAAAGACCGTAGTAAAGAAGTTTAAGACCTTCAGGATCCGTGATTCCGATACCTGCACCGATTGCCGGTACAACCGAAAGCATTGTTGCCGTATAAGGAATATTATCAATGAATGCTGACAGCAACACTGACATCCAGACAATGATAGTGAAAATAACAAACGGGTTACCCGAGCCAATACTTGCGATTGCATCACCTATAACCTGAACCACGCCTGCTCTTTCAATACCACCGATTACAACAAACAGTCCGCTGAGAAGGATGATTGTATAGTAGTCGATTTCCTTGAATGCGTTCTTGACGATTTCCTTGTTTTTCTTGATAAAGAGTTCTCTGAGAAGACCTACAAGGAAGAATGCCATACAGATAATACCGTTTGTGATTGCCGGCTTGGTAAGCTGACCGGGCTCGGCATTGTCTGCATAAGGAATAAAGGAAACTGCAATAAGTGCAACAACCGTACCTACAAGAAGGAATGTCGGAAATTTATCTTCAACAACTGTTCTTGAGTCAAAATTGATCTTACCCTTTTCCTTGCGGAACATAAAGAGAATGATTAAAGCACTGACAACTGCGCCTGCTTCAACAACCCAGAACATACCGGGTTTGCCGTTATCGACAAAGAATGATGAGAAATCAAGATTTGCAGCCTTGCCCAGAAGGATTGAAGTAGTATCACCAACGAGAGTTGCCGCACCCTGAAGGTTTGACGAAACTGCAATACAAATAATCGCAGGAACGGGAGAAGTATTTACTTTTTTACAGAAGGCTAAAGCTACGGGAGCAATCATAAGAACTGTTGCAACATTATCAACAAACGCTGAAACAATACCTGCAAAAAGCGAAATCGTGACTATCGCCCACTGCATATTGGGCATCTTTGAAATCAGGAAATCTGACATCAGCTGAGGCATCTTTGACTCAATAAACAGATAAACCGTACCCATCGTACCTGCAATCATCATAATGACATTCCAGTCGATAGCCTTGAGCATATCGGTAAAGCCATATGTATAGGTACCGTTTGCCGTTGCAAAAAAGCCTTCACCGAATATATTCGGATTGAATGTAGCAACCGTTCCGAGTGCTACAAAGATAATAGCTGATGTAACAACGATATGCGGTCGTATCTTCTGAAACATCAGCATCAGAAGATAGGTTATCGCAAAGAGAACCAATGCGACAATTGTAATCTTACTCATTTTAAATACTCCGTTTTCCGTGGTAAAATTTGTCTGCACAAAAAATCCACCTTGCAAGAAGGTGGATTGAATGATTCAGAAAATCGTTAAAAACCGATAACCAAAACGCAACTCATAACAAATAGAGCAAAAACTCTATGACAGACTCCACCACTTATTCTGAGTTGCAAAGGTAGTATAACTTAAATCAATATTCAAGTCAACACTTTAAACGATAATTTATTTATTATCAAACACAGGGTAAGTTCTTCTGAAAGTTGAATTGAGCTTTTTGAAATACCCTACATCAAGAGAGTCGATCGTTTCTGCAGTCGTTCTGAAGCGCCAGTTTTTCTCAGGTACGCTGGGAATATTCATTCTGGCATCGCTGCCGAAACCACACATATCCTGAAAAGCGACCACAGCAGTGTTGGAAGAGGATTTCCATACAGTCTCAATAACCTTACGGCAGCTTTTTGAATAATAGCCGCCATCTCCCCAATTGTCTGCATCAAAGCCGATATAATCGAGTGCAAATCGTCTTTGGCGCTCATCTGCTTCCCAGAGCCAGCCGAGAATTGTATTATTGTCGTGAGTGCCCACATAGTTAACAGAATTCACTCCCGAATTGTGTGGAAGATGCGAAGAATCACCATCAGGATCAAAGCCAAACTGAACAACCTTCATACCCGGGAAACCTGTATCCTCAAGGAGCTTTACAACATCCTCACCGAAAATACCGAGATCTTCAGCAATAATAGGAGCATCAGGATATTTTTCAAAAACTCTGTTGAAGAAATCCATACGGGGGCCAATTGCCCAGCTTCCGTTTTTAGCTGTTTCGCTCTCAGCAGGGATTTCCCAATAGCTTGCAAATGCTCTGAAATGGTCAATTCTCACAACATCATATGTTTTCAGGGCTGCGCCAAGGCGTGAAAGCCACCATTCATAGCCTTCGGCTTTCATCTTATCCCAATCATATAACGGGTTACCCCAGAGCTGACCATCTTCAGAGAAATAATCGGGAGGTACACCCGCAACCTTGGCAGGTTTCAGAGTTTTTTCATCAATCTTGAACTGACCGAGGTTTGCCCATACATCAACACTGTCCATTGCAACATAGATAGGCATATCTCCGATTACTGCTATGCCTTTTTCATTAGCATAAGACTTGATTTCATCCCACTGCTTAAAGAAAAGATACTGAACAAAGCGCCAGAAAGCTGAACTCTCTTCAAAATCGTATCTGTGCTTCTGCATAAAAACATCGTAACGGGCATATTCTTCATCCCATTCCCACCACGGTTTTTTACCGTTTACTTCCTTCAAAGACATAAACAAAGAGAAATCGACAACCCAGGGATTTTCTTTTTCGAAATTTCTGACAGCCGATGCCGTCTGAGCATCGATATTCATAAAAGCTTTTTTGAGAAGAGCCATTCTCTTCTCTGCGGCAAATTCATAGTCCGCAGTATATGGAGAGCCGTTATATATATTATCATCGACATCTGACTTGCAAACTAATCCTTCGTCCATAAGCCTGACGGGATCAATAAACATAAAGTTTCCTGCAAATGCTGAGGATGAGCAATACGGTGAATTTGCATCATCAACAGGATTAAAGGGCAAAACCTGCCAATAGCCAAAATCCATAGACTTTAATTTGTCGATAAAAGAAAGGCAATTTTTATCAAAAACGCCGATTCCGTACTCTGACGGGATTGAGGAGATATGCATAAGCACACCTGCACCGCGCTTATTTAACATAGAATCATTCCTTAAATATTTGATTTAAGTAAAAACACTCCGAATTAACGGAGTGTTTTTTATTGCTAAGTATTGAATTAATACTTGAATTCTTTATATGTAACGTGGCAAACACCTGAAGCTGTTGCTGACATACCAAGAAGCTTTGAAAGTGTTACGCTTTCGTTCCACTCAACAACAAGGCTGATGAGATTACCTGTTGTCGGGTCAACTGTTGCAACAACCTTTGCGTTTGTATATGTTTCCTTGATTTCTGCTGTCGGATAAATATCATCAAGTGCGTCATAGATAACAGAGCCTGTCTTATGGTCAAAGTAGCCCTTATCCTCTGAACCTACACAGATACCGCACTTATCAAGAGCACTGGTTGCAGGTGTTGAGTGTGAAGACTGAGTAGCTATGCTGTTACCACTCTTGAGAGTAAGGGTGATAACATAGTTTGAGCCTTCCTCTACGCAAGTTGCAGATGTAACATCGTCTGCTGTAAGCTTGCTGTTTGTAAGGAATGCAACATCGCCCCACTTACCTTTTTCAACTGTTTCTGTGTATACATTCTCTGCACCGATACCCATGAACTTGTAAACAAGATCCTTCATAGCCTGAAGAGCTGCTGAACCGTCCATCTTCTCGCCGTCAGTAAGTCTTGTCTTCTGATAGCCAACCTTACCGTTAACTGCCTTATCGATAACAGCATTATAATACTTAAGTGTATGAATACCATCTGCAGGCTTCTGAGGAGCTGCCTGCTGGCTGCCGCCTTCAGCACCGCCTTCTGCGCCGCCTTCAGCACCACCTTCAGCACCGCCTTCTGCGCCACCCTCTGCACCGCCTTCTGCGCCGCCTTCGGGAGTTGTGCCCGGCAATACAACATCAGGAACATCTTCCATGCTTCCCTGCTGGTCAAGACCTACTTCAGAGTCAAGCATCTCCTGCATTGCTGCTTCTTCTGCAAGCTCTCTCTTAACATCTGCAATACCCTTAACACCGTTGCTGATAGATGTGAAAACAATAGCAACGCAAGCAACAACAGCTATTGCGTAAACGAGAGTCTTCTTGTACTCAGGACTTGCCTTTACTTTGTCTTTTTTAACTTTCTTGGTTTTATTCTTACTCATGATTGTTAAATACTCCTTTCAAAAGTAAATCATAACAAATTCATTATACATTCATTAAACCGAAATGTAAAGAGAAAATATTAAAAATTTTTGAACAAAAAGCAGTTATACGAGGACTTTTGAAAGAAAATCCTTACATCTTTCCGTTTTGGGATTAGAAAAGAACTCTTGCGGAGAGCCTTCTTCAATCATTTTTCCGTCATCCATAAAAATAACGCGTGTTGCTACTTCTTTAGCAAAGCCCATCTCATGCGTTACAACGACCATTGTCATTCCCTGATTAGCAAGATCCTTCATAAGATCAAGCACCTCACCTACCATTTCCGGGTCAAGTGCCGAAGTAGGCTCATCAAACAGGATAACATCAGGATCCATTGCGAGCGAACGGATGATGGCAACTCTCTGCTTCTGACCACCCGAAAGGCTTGACGGATATGCATCTGCCTTATCTTCAAGACCTATTCTCCTGAGAAGCTCAACAGCCTTTTCTCTTGCCTGCTCTTTTATCTGCTGAACACTTGTTTCTATTTTTGCAGGGGTACCCTTTTTAAGATGAAGGGCCATAAGAGTATTATCTCTTTTCTGCTTCTTAAGCTTTTTGGTAGCTACATAAACCGGCGCCATCATAATGTTTTCAATAACAGTTTTATTATTAAAAAGATTGAAATGCTGAAAAACCATACCCATTTTCTGACGGTGAATATTGATATCAACCTTCGGATCAGCTATATCCACACCACCAAAAATGATCGAACCGCTTGTCGGGTCTTCCATACAGTTGCGGCAGCGAAGAAATGTACTTTTACCTGAGCCAGAAGGTCCGATAACAACTACCTTTTCGCCCTTTTTGATTGTAGTGGAAATATTTTTAAGGACGTGATTATCTCCGAATGATTTACATAAGTTAACGACCTCTATCACTCTTACGCAGCCTCCTTTCCATAATCTTTATCATTACTGTGATAAGACAAACTATAACGATATAAATTATTGCCATTGTAAGGTAAGGCACCATATATTCATATGTAGCATTACCGATATTCTGGAATGTAAGATAAAGATCCTTGGCACCGATAAACGATACGACTGAAGTTTCCTTGACAAGTGCAATAAATTCATTACCCATTGTGGGAAGAATATTTTTAACAGCCTGCGGTATAACAACCTTAATCATCGTTGTTGAGTAGCTGAGACCTACGCTGCGTCCACCTTCCATCTGACCGGGATCAACGCTGAGGATACCGCCACGCATAATCTCAGAAATATACGCACCGCTGTTAAGACCGAAAACAACAATTGCTACTGCGACTGAGGTTAACTTGATTCCGAGAAGAGGCAACAAAACAAAGTAGAATACAAGAAGCTGCACCACCATCGGTGTTCCTCTGAAGAATCCGACATAGAAGCTACAGATTTTATCCATAGCTCTGACTGCTGCCTTATATTTAGGCATTACACGAACAGTTGCAATCAGCGTACCGATTACGATACCTATCAGAAGGCCGCCGACAGCTATGATCATCGTATTAAGAAGACCTTCAAGTACCTCTTTGTATCCACCCTTGTTAATAAGAATGTCGAAAAATCTTTCAACATTAAAAGCAAAATTATTCATACATACTATTCCTTATAACATCAACAATGCCTTACCTCTCAACGGAGTAAGGCACTGTATGCTTTATTAAATTATTACTTAGTGCCGTTGTAGCTTTCAACAATACGCACTGCAGGGTCAGCATCGATAATAACATAATCGATATTGCCGTTAATCATATCCTGAACAGCAAGAGCACCGTTGTCGTATCCCTTAGGCTTTACATTAAGGCCGTCAAAGCCCCAATCAGCATCACCGACTACATAGAAGTTACCTGTTGTACCATTCTGGTAGCCGACTGTCTTTTCACCATTGGCCTCGTTGAGCTTTTTAACAACATCATCTGCTGTCTTGCAATCGTCAAATGTTGTATCGTCCTCTTTGACAATAAGCTTCTGGAAAGCGTTGTAGTATGGCTTTGAGAAGTTAACAGACTCTTTTCTTGTGTCATTGATTGTAAGACCTGCCATAGCGATATCACATGTATGCTCGCCAACAGAAAGACAAACTGCCTCAAACTTCATATTCTTGATAACAAGCTCCTGGCCGAGTTCCTTAGCAAGAAGTGAAGCAATTTCCATATCGATTCCGTAGTAAGAATCACCTTCCATATACTCAAACGGAGCAAAGGAAGCATTGGTTGCAACTACAAGCTGATCCTTTGATGTATCTTCAGCAGCAGACTTTACAGCTGTGGGTGTACCATCGCCGAAATACTTGTTACAGATTTCATCAAATGTACCGTCTGACATAATCTTATCGATGAATGTATTTACCTTTTCGAGAAGCTCAGGCTGATTTTTATCAACACCGAAAGCATACTCTTCCTCTGTAAGGTTGATATCGATTATCTTAACCTTTACAGTTTTGCCGCAAGCTGCAAGAGAGAAAACCATAATCACAGCAAGCATAATAGCCAAAAATCTTTTCATAGTAAACTCCTCCTGAAATTTTATCTCAGTAAAAATATATCACCAAAAGCGATTTGTGTCAACAAAAAACGCATAATTATTCACTGCATCTGATCTTAAATACAACTTTAAGCACATTTGCAGTATTTCCGTGGCAAACGTTTGGCATATGGGCATCCTCTTCAAAAAGGATAACGCACTGCTCACCACCGAGGAGTGTATAGCCTTTTGATTCACCTGTATAGAAAGCAATATCTCCGCCCTTTGAAAACTCCTCTGACACCTGAGTAAGAGTCTTGACATCTGCCCAATGGATCTCCTCTTCACCATCAAGAACGATCTGAAGATCGATATATTTTTTATGATTTTCAAACTTTCTGTCTGCGCCCGGCTCTGTTTCGTAACGGCTTACTGCAGCAAAAAGATCGTCACCGTGAATGTCATATCTGCCCGGTGCCATTTCAGTCTTTCTGAAATCATTGAGAAAATCAACGATATCCTGTGCATAGGGAATTTCAGCATATTTTGTAAGCTTATCAATTGTTGTTACTATCATAGTTATACCTCTGTTCTTAATTGATTTGTATTGACATTGCAAAGTCTTGCATAAAGTCCGTTATTTTCAAGAAGCTCTTTGTGGCTTCCCTGCTCGGTTATCCTGCCATCTTCAAGCACGATGATTTTATCTGCTTTCATAACAGTTGAAAGTCTGTGTGCAATAACGACAACCGTTCTGCTCTTTGAAAGCTCATCTATCGCCTGCTGAATAAGAGCTTCTGTTTCATTATCGACAGCAGATGTCGCTTCATCGAGAATCAGCACAGGTGAATCCTTGAGAATTGCTCTTGCAATTGCGATTCTCTGCTTCTGACCACCGGAAAGACGAACACCTCTTTCTCCTATCAGGGTTTCATATCCGTCAGGCATAAGCTTTATGAAATCATCTGCACGGGCAATTTTTGAAGCTTCGAGCACCTGCTCTTTTGTTGCCTTTGAATTACCGTATGCGATGTTTTCATATATCGAACCGTTGAAAAGAAAAACATCCTGAAGTACAATTGAAAGATTTTCACGAAGTGACTTTACCGTGATATCCTTTATGTTTTTGCCATCAAGGTAAATTCCGCCTTCTACAGGGTCATAAAATCTTTCAAGAAGTGAAACTATCGTCGATTTGCCGACGCCCGTCGCACCGACGAACGCTATCATCTGCCCTGCATCAACGCTGAACGAAACATCATTGAGGACAGGCTCATTCTCATTATAGTAGAAGCTGACATTTTTAAACTCAATGTTGCCGTCTGCCCTGCCGACTTCTTCTGCGCTTTCACTATCCTTTACTTCCGATTCCATGTCGATTATTTCAAGGACACGAAGTCCGCCTGCATATGAATTCTGCGCATCTTCGACAATTCTTGCAAGCATAGCCAGCGGAGAATAGAAAAGCGAAAGATACATAAAAAATCCTACTACATCAGCAACTTCAAGGCTCCCTCTCAGAGCAAGAGTGCCACCGATACCCATAACGAGCACCGTGCCCAGAGAAGTAAAAAACTCAACTGACGGATGAAAAATCGCTGCTGAGAAATTGGCATTGATATTCACCTGACTGTAAACCTTACAGAACTCTTTCATTCTCTTGTATTCGTCTTTTTCCTTACCGAAGGCCTGAATTTCCTTTATGCCCGAAATATTATCCTGCACAACGCTGTTCAGCTCAGCAAGAACCTGCTGATTTTTCTTGAATTTCGGAAGAACCTTTTTAGAAAATTTTGTGCTTACAAAAATCAGAAACGGAACGGGTATGAGAGAAATCGCTGCAAGAAGCGGATTGATTGTAAATATCATCACTGCAACGAGCAAAATTATCAGCACATTAGACATAAGATCGGGAAGTGCGTGAGCAATAAGAGTTTCCATATTGCGCGAATCATTGATAACACGGCTCATCATTTCGCCCGTCTGCTTGTCCGTGAAATATCCGATCGAGAGCGACTGCAACTTATAATAAACTCTGAGAGTAAGCTCTCCGACGAAATTCCACGCAGCAATATGAGCCTGCCACTTTGCAAGGAATGTGAGAAACGCTTTGACAATATAAGCGACAAGAAGCACTGCAGCATATGTTGCCATTTTTTCAACCGTAGCAGTGCCGTCAGTCAGCGCTCCCGTCATTTTTCTGACCATTTCAGGAGTGACAAGGCTCACTGCAGAAACTCCGATAAGGGTAAAAACAGTAAAAACAAGCGTACCCCAGAAAGGTTTTGCCATAATTAAAAATCGTTTGAATTCTTTCATTTATTTACTTCCTATGCAATAATCACCCGCCTGAGCGAGTGATTCTGCCTTAATACATTTTTTCCCTTTTCTTTTTCCTGATGGTCCTGAATATGAAATATCCTATCGACACAGCTGCAAAAACAGATAACCCGATATAAATTGAAGTGTCATCATTACCTTCAATTTTAAGGTTATCCCACAAAGACGTCATAAGCATAAGCGTCTGCGGTGAAAGGTTTTCGTAATACTGAGTTTCAGGCTTATCCTCGGGATCTGGATAGAGAATCTTTTCATCCTTCAATGAATACTCTTCATTATTGACAACAGCCTTGTTCGGTGAAGCGTAGCAGATATACTCGGCATTTGCAAGAGCTACATCTTCCCTTAACAGGAAATTGATATAAAGCTCTGCGCCTTCCTTATTCTGACAGCCGACCGGGATGCAGGCTGAGTCCACGAAGATATTTGTACCTTCCTTCGGGTAAACAAAGGCAAGATCGGGATTGTTTTCTTTCATACTGAGATAGTCGCCCGCATAGTAGGCACACATCGCAGCGTCGCCGCTTTCCATTTTATTGAAAACGTCGTCCATAACATATGAGCTTACAAGAGGCTTCTGCTCCTTAAGCTTATCATATGCTTTGTGCCAGTCATCAGAATCTTCGGTGTTAAGGTCGATACCGAGGTAGCACTGAGTTATTCCGAATGCATCGCGGGGGTTATTGAACATAAGAATCTGACCCGAATATTTTTCATCCCACATAACTCCCCAGCTATCAGGAGTGCCTTCAACGAGCTTTGTGTTATAAATGAGACCGACCATTCCAACATTATACGGCACGGAATATTCGTTAGTAGGGTCAAAAGGAAGATTCTTATATTCATCCATTATGTTTGAATAATTGGGAATATTGCTGAAATCGATTTTTTCGAGCAAGCCCTCCTCAATCATTCTCTGAATCATATAATCCGACGGAATAACGATATCATAGTTAGCTCCGCCACCTTTGATTTTATTGTACATATTTTCATTTGTATCGTAGGTGGTGTAATTAACCTTGATGCCTGTTTCTTCCTCGAACTTTTTGTTTACATCCATTGTGCCTTCAGAGCCGTCTGAAATATATTCGCCCCAGTTATAAACATTGATTTCAGTACCTCTGAGATGACTGTAATCTTTGGCTGAAGCTTTGACTGCAACGGGAGCAGAAACGAATGTAAGAAGAACAAGCGTCAATGCGCAAAAAAGTGAACAGGCTTTTTTAATCATTTTGCAGCCCCCTTTTTATGCGACTTTCTGCCCTCTTCCTCATTGGCCTGGAAAATATTTACCAGAACAAGGAGAATGAGAATTACAATAAAGATTATTGTTGACAACGCATACATATCGGGCGTTACTCTCTTTTTGGTCATCGAGAAAATCCTTATCGGAAGAGTCTCAAATTTCGGGCCGCTTACGAAATAGCTGATAATAAAATCGTCAAGCGAAAGAGTAAAAGCCATAATAAATCCTGCAACGATACCAGGACGGATTGAAGGAAGCACAACCTTAAGAAAAGCCTGAAGCTTAGTGCAACCGAGGTCCTGAGCTGCTTCAGAGATATGAACATCCGTCTGTCTGAGCTTCGGCATAATGTTAAGAATAACATATGGCAGGCTGAATGTTACATGAGCTATGAAAAGAGTCCAGAAACCGAGAATACCCTTGATATTAAGGAATGTACCGATGAAAACGAAAAGAAGCATCAT
>JAZORX010000015.1:0-24101 GCA_045656845.1 Acutalibacteraceae bacterium
CTTAACGCTCAGTTTGCTCCTATCGGCCTTCACGAAGACATTACGTCTATGCTTGGTATCGCCTGTACCGGTATCATCAACGCTGTTCGTGAAGCTATGAACAAGGACTTCGAAGAAGACGACGATTGGGACGACGAAGTATAATTGAAAGGGTGGTTTACAAATGGCAAACGAAGTTTTATTAACCAATAAAATCTTCCTCAATGCTGCTTTACCTCTCCTGAAGGTTATTGCAAACGATGTTCCGAGCCTTGCTAAGAAGTTTGAGAAGGTTCACTGCATTTATCAGGTAAGTGCTCTCGACCCCTCTGCTCCCGAAGGCAAATATGCTACTCATTTCACCGTTAACAGCGGTGAATGGAAGGTTTGTGCAGATAAGGTTGCAACAAACGCTCACATTGAGCTTGAATTCAAGAGCATGGAAACAATGAATGCATTTTTCAAGGGTAAGATTGGTCCTTCCACTCTCCCGAAGATGAAGGGTATCGCTAAAAAGCCTGTAGAATTTGCAGCTTTTATGATGGTTCTTCTTAAAATGTCTTCTCTTCTTACAATCACAGAGGCTCCCGCAGATGAGGAAACTCAGAAGCTCGCTGTTAAGTGCTTCTTCTATCTTCTTTCATCAGGTATCAGCCAGCTCAATAAGCACGGACACGAAGGTGTTCAGGACTGGGCAAAGAAGAGCCCGGACCGTGTTTATGCATGGGCAGTTGACGGCTATCCCGAGGTTTCTGCTTTCCTTCGTGTTAAGGCAGGCAAGACCCGTTCAGGCCGTGGTACATACAAGAGAGCTATGCCGTTCTTCACAATGAGATTCGACTCTCTCCCGAGTGCTTTAGGTATTCTTCTTTCAACAGATGATATGCTTGAATCAACAAAGAAAGGTAAGCTCATCATGGATGGTGCTCCTGAATTCGGCGCACAGATCGGTGACTTCATGATGCAGGTCGGCGACTACGCTAAATAAGATAAAATTAAACGGTATCGGAGAAATCCGGTACCGTTTTTGTGTTATATCTACTGATTGACAAAAGAAACAAATTATTTTACAATTAAACAAAACAGAAAAGAAAGGAAAATGAAAATGTTTTGTAATTCTTGCGGAGCACAACTCCCTGACGGAACTAAGTTTTGTAATATCTGCGGTGCTACACTGACTCCTACACAGCCTTCGGCTCAGCAGCCGGCTCAGCCCTTCATCCCTCAGCAGCCGATGGGGTATCCCCTTCCCGTTACCCCTGTAATGACTCAGCCGAAGAAGAAATCTAAAGCACCTATTATAATTATTGCTGTTATATTTATTGTCATCGCAGCAATAATTTTAATCTCAGCTATTATCAACGCATCAAAAACTGTTGAACACGGTGTGATTGACGGTAATGTTTATACTAATGAATCGATCGGCATCAAATTTACAAAACCCGATGCGTGGGTATTCGATTCTGATGAGGAGCTTGCCAAAAGGAATGAAGGCAGTGTTTCTGCTTCCGACTATTCGGATTTAGCTAAATTAGTAAGCGAAAAAAATAGCATTTTCGAAATGTCCGTAAGTTCCCGTTTAGGTTCAAATGCTGTGATTATTATTGAAGATATATCTGCCAGACCTAGCATTTCCACGGAATCCTATGCGGAAATCGTAATAGATAATATTTCGAAAGAAAACCCTATCGGTTGCGATGTCGGTGAAATAAACGAAAAAGAAATTGACGGCCAGACATTTACAGTTGTAGAATTAAAGATTACCTCTTTTTCTCTTGATTCTCCTAGTGTTGAAAAAAGGCTTTATATTAAGAAACATGGAAATTATATGATTGGCATTATCACAGCAAGTTTTTCCGACAGTTCACTCGATGAAATTGAAAATATGATTTCAATAATCTCGTAATGCACTGATCCGATTATTCCCATTGAGCAATCGGATTCTCATTTCAAACTCAACATCAAAATAAAAATATTTTATCATTTAAAAAAGAAGGATTTATAATGTTCTGTAATTATTGTGGCGCGCAGCTCCCTGACGGTTCAGCATTCTGTAATTTCTGTGGTGCGCAGTTATCAACACCCCAGACATACGGAACACAGATTCCGACTCAGAACCCCGTAACTCAGCCAAACCCTTATCAACCCCCTGCTCCGGAGAAAAAAAGCAACAAATCAATAATTATTGCGGTAATAGTTGCGATTATTTTTGTCATCGGTGCCATAGCAGCAGTTATCGTCTTTACCGGAAACAATGATGACGGCGAAGATAAAACAAATACATCCTCTGACTCCACGACCTCATCCGTTTCCTCATCTGCCGAAGATGAAAATTCAACCAAACCTGCTTCTACAGAAGCACCGACTCAGAAGCCTGATACAGGCGCATCCTCAACCATTTCACGAGGTGTTATAAACGGCAATACATACACCAACTCTTTCGCTGAGATTTCCTTGACCAAGCCGTCATCATGGATCTTTGCCACAGATGAACAGATTGAAGAGAGATACGGTACAGCTCTTGATGGTTTTACCGATTTTGAAAAGGAGTTTGTGAAAAACTCAACTGTTTACGATATGTTGGTTGCATCACCTTACGGTTCAAATGTCTCAGTTGCATTTGAAGACTTATCTGTTTTGGGTCGCCAGAATGTTACTATTGAGAAATACTGTGAAGCCAGCCTCAATCAGCTTACATCAATAAATTCCACAAATTACACATTAATCAACGAGGGCACTTTGAATCTCAACGGAAATGTCTATAATACAATCGAAGTTGAAGGCGAAGCAAACGGATTTACATTTGGTCAAAAATTTCTCATCCGCAAAAAAGGAAAATACATAATACTTATTTGTATAACAGCAATGCCGGGTGCAGATTTTGCCGAAATAGAAAGTATGCTTTCATCCTCAGTTTAAAAAATTTACCCCTGATTTGAAACTAACTCAAATCAGGGGTTTAATTATAAGCTGAGAACCGTTATGCTGACTGTTGCCAATACCATTCCGAGAATTGTTGAAAGCTGCGGTTTTTCTTTAAAGAAGATGAACGAATAGAGCGCTGCAAGCATCAGTACACCACCGTGTTCGACGGTATAAAGAACTGCTGTGTTGACCATCGGTATAACCATTACAAGAACATTTATCGCAAGAGCTGCACTCACAAGACACAAAATCAACGGAAGAACTGCCTTCTTGTTGATTCTGAAAGCATTCAGAGTATCTTTTTTCTCTTTGAATGCAAGCTGGATGAATGCGATTACACCCATGATACCGTATGTAATGATAACCATTTCGTTTTTCTGAGATTCATTGTAATCAGACTGCATTTTAAGGAATGTTCCGTACATACCGTTACAAAGAAAAAGTATCCCACAGAAAAGATAATAGGTCCATGGAGTCTTTTTGCGTTCCTCACCTTTTGCTGTTTTGAATTCTTTCAGATTCATCAACACAAATGAAACAAGCATAAACGCAATTGCCACAAACTGATACCATCGAAGAGCATCGCCAAGAAAAACCGTTGTATAAAGCAAAGGCACAAGGATTCCACCGAAAAGCTGAGCAACATTCATAAACGCATATGAGCCCTTTGAGCTTGCTTGAATTAGCGAGGTATTATATCCGTACAGTGCTACGGCATTCAGGACACCAAAAAGAAGAGTCATAGGCGAAACTTCAAATTTAAACCCGATCCACGCCCAGGTAAAGAGTGCAATTGCGATACTTTCAAGCACGCAGAATACCGGCGATGCATTTTCGGGTTTTCCGGGGTATTTGTTTGTGTACATAGTACAGAACAGTGTCTGGAAGCTGTACAGAACAACTATTAATAAAATCAAAAGTGCTGAGGTCATTGTTAAGGTCTCCTTTTCAAAGCAAAAAGTAATTTCTATTGTGTAAAACTATTCAATCTGGGTTAAGTTTTCGATTCGTTTTTCAAGTTCCTTGATCTGATTTTGCATTTCGCTGAATTTCGAATCATAGTATCGAGAAAGCTCATATACAATACCAACTACAATTCCTACTATTACAGACAACGCCAATTCAAACAAAATTATATTTCCGGATTCTATCAACTTCCATCCGCCAAAGAAAACTGCAAGATAAATAAAAACAAACGATATTATTATGCTGATTATAAAATGTAATAATATTTTCACTTTTTTCATTTTATATTCTCCTTTGCGGTTCTGCAGGAAGCGATTAGCATAACGCGTAGAGATGTGCATTTTGCAGAAAGTGTTTTATATGATTGTTCATCAATATAATTAGTTTTGTGCAACAATTCAAGCCAATAACCTGTCTCGCTGGCTTCTTTTAAGGCAATTTCAAGTTTGGAGATAAAATCCTTTTTCCCTTGTGCATACTGCGCTTCATGGATGTTGGCGCCGATGCTTGTTCCACATCTTCCAATCTGATTGGAGATGATGGATTCGTGGTTGGATTTCAAATATTTTACAAGGTTTATAATATCTACAGAAAATTCCATTGAAAGTTCCGCGAGCTTATTTTCTTTCACAAAATCGACTCCTTTCAGTTGATTGTATCATAAAATTTGACAATTTTCAATGATGTATCGCCGTTGCCGATATGGTGTTATGCTACGCATAATGATGCAGTGCCCTTTGGTCTCAATGATGCAATGTTTGCCAATAAATCACTAGCGAAGCGACATCATTCACGAAGTGAACATCATTGTCAAAATCAATATCATTTGCCGAAAGGCAAACACCATTGAAAAATCCCTTATTTGTCGAATAGACAAATAGGGTATTTTTCTGGTGCCGGTGACCGGGGTCGAACCGGTACGGTATCGCTACCACTGGATTTTGAGTCCAGCACGTCTGCCAATTCCATCACACCGGCACATAACGGCATTCATTATAAACCAATATTAAACAAAAATCAAGTGTTTTTTTCAATTTTGCAAAGAGTCATAGATAACTTTTGCAATTTCCTTTGCCATTGAGTCTATATTTTTGTCATATGCCCTGTTATCCTCATCCGAGGTGATGAAACCTACCTCAAGAAGCATTGACGGCATATTAGTGTTTGCATTGATATAATAATCCTTTGCCGAGCTGTCTCGGTATCCACGTTTCACTCCTCTGTCAGGAAGTTCAGCTACCTTGCAAAGATTTTTCAGCATTTTGCCTGCAGTTGCCCGTTCATCTTTCCCTGCATCCTTCGGTAGCCATACTTCAATCCCCGAAGCTGAGGAAGAAGCACTGTTTCTATGTATCGAAACGAACAGATCACACTTAGCTTTATTGGCTGTTTTACATCTTTTCTGAAGCGAAACCGTTGTATCGTCTTCTCTTGTCAGGATAGTTTTTATCCCCATTTTTTCAAGCTCATCACGGACTTTGAGAGTCAGTGCCAGATTATCGTCCTTTTCAAGCCTCTTTCCATCAGCAGAAACAGCACCCACATCGTCTCCCCCATGGCCTGCATCAAGGCATACGACAACTTCCTGCTCACCGATCTTTTCAGTTATGCCTGAAAGCACCGTAACGGCAATTATCAAGCTCAGAAAAACAAGCGCAACAGAAATCAGTACGGCATATTCATTCTTTTTCAGATTAAGTTTTCTCAATTTGAAATTAAAATTGATTTTCAAAGTATTTCCTCTTTTCATATGCACATCTTCTCTGCGGACTATGATTATATCACACAATCATAATTTTCGCAAACGATTGACTTTAGATATTATTTGCGTTAAAATATTTTCATCTTATTCAGGAGGTTTTTACTATGAACAACGCAGAATTCAAGCCATGCTTACGCTTTATGGTTGTCAGTGATATTCACATCAAGGACGAGCACAGTGTTGAGCGTGAGCGTTTCGAAAAAGCTATCCGTGATGCATACAGCATTGCACGCAGCAATAAATACTATCAGAAACTCGACCTTATCGGAATGGTTGGTGACTTTGCTGACGGTGGCACTCCGACTCAGTTCAAGGCAGCAAGAGACATCGTTGACGCTAATGTTGACCTTAACGAAACAAAGGTTGTTGCTTCGATCGCAAGCCACGAATTTATGCACGACGGAGTTGAAGCAGGATATAAAAACTTCCGTGAAATTTTTGGTGGTGAGCCTGACACCCACACAGTTGTCAAGGGATTCCACTTTGTTTCAATAACTCCGTCAAGAGGTTGTAACTATCACGACGATAAAAAGGCTTGGATGGCTCAGGAGCTTAAGAAAGCTGCCGAGGATGACAAGAAAAAGCCCATTTTCGTTTTCCAGCACCCTCACAACTCAGGTACTGTTTACGGAAGCATCCTCTGGGGTGAAGATGACCTTATCCCCGTTTATATGCACTATCCGCAGATCCTTCATTTCTCAGGCCATTCACACGCTCCTATCAACGATCCCCGTTCAATTCATCAGCAGCATTTCACGTCTCTCGGCACCGGTACACTCAGTTACTTTGAGCTTGATGAATTTGATAAGATTTACAGCACAATCCCCGCAAACAAGGAAAAGGCTGCTCAGATGCTTATAGTTGAAGTCGACGAAAGCAACCGTGTCCGTGTTTATCCCTACGATGTTCTTACAGGCAACTACTTCCCGTATGTATGGGAAATTGACTGCCCGTCTGACCCCTCAACATTTAAATACACAGGCGAAAGATATAAGACCACCTCTGCTCCTAGCTTTGCAGACGGTGACGAGGTTATGGTATCCGATATCACAGAGACATCCTTCAGAGTTGATTTCAAGCAGGGCATCCCCGCTGAGGGCGAAGCTTATGTCAACAGCTATGACATCATAGTTAAAAATGCTGACAGCGACATCATCAGACAGTACAGTATATGGTCCGAATACTATTTTTATGATATGCCCGAGACTCTCGGCATTGATGTCAATGACCTTGACTCTGACAGCGATTACACGGTTGAAATCCGTGCAAACGGTTTCTTTATGACATCTTCAAAGAAAAACCTTTCTGCAAAGGTACATACCAAATAATCTGCGATGGTGAGAAAGTTGAATAAATTCAAGGATTTTTTAAAACGAAAGGATATTGAATTTTCGTTAAAGCGATACGGAATTGATGCTTTGGGTGCTATGGCTCAGGGTCTTTTCGCATCATTGCTTGTTGGCACAATCCTTTCGACAATAGGTCAGCAGTTTTCAATCCCTTCTCTTGTGGAAATCGGAGGCTTTGCCTCATCCGTAAAAGGCAGCGCTATGGCAATTGCTATCGGCTATGCTCTCAAAGCACCTCCGTTAGTTCTTTTCTCCCTTGCGGCAGTCGGCTACTCAGCTGATATTGAAGGCGGTGCAGGCGGACCGCTTGCAGTTCTTTTCATGGCAATCATTGCCGCTGAGCTCGGCAAAGCCATCAGCAAGGAAACAAAGCTCGATATTCTTGTGACACCTGTTGTTACAATCATCTCGGGATGCGCACTTTCAATGCTTTGCGCAAAATACATAGGAATGTTTGCAAGTTCATTCGGAAACGCAGTTATGTGGGCAACGGAGCTTCACCCCCTTCTTATGGGTATGATAGTTTCTGTTGTTATAGGTATCGCTCTGACTCTGCCTATAAGCAGTGCGGCGATATGTGCAGCTCTCGGCCTCACGGGTCTTGCCGGTGGTGCAGCCGTTGCAGGCTGCTGCGCACAGATGGTAGGTTTTGCAGTTATGAGCTTCCGTGAAAACAAATGGGGTGGACTTGTTTCGCAGGGTCTCGGCACAAGTATGCTGCAGATGGGTAACATCGTCAAAAACCCGAGAATCTGGATTCCGCCTACCCTTGCATCTGTCATCACAGGTCCTATAGCAACCTGTGTATTCAAGCTTCAGATGAATGGAGCTGCCGTTTCATCAGGTATGGGTACCTGCGGCCTCGTCGGTCAGATAGGAGTTTACACCGGTTGGTTAAACGACATTGCATCAGGTAACAAGGCTGCAATCACAGCTTTTGACTGGATAGGTCTTGTGCTGATATGCTTTATTCTTCCTGCGATTCTTTCCGTTATCTTCTGCGAAATCCTTCGTAAAATCGGTTGGATCAAAGAGAATGATCTTAAACTGGATTTATAAAAAATTAAGGATGACAGTTTCTGACTGTCATCCTTTTTGTTTGTATCAACATCAGAGATCTTTCGCCATAACGATTCCACCAAGAGCAGATGTAATCTTTGAAAAACCTTTCCTTTCATAAAAGCGTTGTGCGCCTGTGTTGTCTTTATCGACAATAAGCATAACACCCGGAATACCCATACTTTTAAGCTTTGTGAGCAAAGCATCCATCAACTGAGAACCGTAGCCCTTACCCTGATAATCTTCAAGAATATCAATGTGCAGATGTGCAGGATATTTCTTTTTAAAAGGCAGATATCCGAGCGGAAGAAAATACGCCTTGCAGCTCTGCCGTCTTTCAACCTTCCAGAGCTTACGGACTTCATTTTTACGGTAACCCTTTGCATACTTTGAATAATCAGGTGCGCAGAGTATATATCCGACAGCCTTACCACCGTCATCAAGCACAAAAGAGGTTTCTTGCTCTGCTCTTGCATAATAGGTTGAATAAGTGAGAGAGATTTTTCTGCCGATTTCCTCATCTCTTCTCGCCTGAGGGCCTGCAGTCATTCTGCAGATGTGTTCAATATCTTTGAGGTCTTTATCCTCTGCAAGTCTTATATTAGGCACTTCCACCCCTCCTTTTATTCAACACCACGGTATAAAAGACCTCTGGTGAATTCACCTTTAGCCTTACCTGACCGGATATACGAAGATATAATATCAGCACATGTTTCTTTATTTTCTTTTGTGAAATAAAGAAGCATAAAGTCCATGTTACGGATTTCACTGAGTCTGTCTGCCATATAAACGGGAACGGAATTGAGAATATCGTTAACGCCCATACGGCACTCGATCGGAAATTCAACTCCCCTTCTGTCAACAAGCTTTCCGTTCTTTTTACAATCAGAGCAGGTTTTACCGTTTTTCTGAGGACAATTTCTGACAAGCATAAGAGGAAGTCTGCCGTAAGCAAATATACCTCTTGATACCTCGCCACCGATCGACTGAGCCTGCGACATCGTAAGCTCTGCTGAGAGAAGAATTTTATTGACACCCATATCCTCAAGAACCCTGAGAGAGCGTGAATTGAACACATTCGAACCGAAGAAAGCATTGGCTTTAAGTCCGGCTTTCTGAATAAGGGCTATGCCATCCAGTGTACCTGCCCACGCTTCGGTTATGCCGTATTCCTTCGCTTCGACGAGCTGACGAAGAATTTTATCATAGGAGCCGAAAATACCTCTCGGTACTTCAACGCTGACACGGACAGATTTTTTCACCTTTTTTTCTTCACCAAGAGGCACTATAACCTGCTCAATGTAGTCCCAGTTTTCGGGTATAGTTTCTATATCCGAAAAACGGCAGATAAGTCTTTTTTTACCACCCTGATGAGGTTTTATTGAAACAAATTCATTTTTATATACTTTAACAGTCGTAGCTTCTGCGTTTTCAAGCTTCTCTATAGCTTCACGCCTTAGTTTATTGATTTCAGAAACAGGAATGAAAACTCCGTCATCAAGCTCGATATCAATTTCACCTGCAAAGAATCTTGTTCCTCCGCATTTTTCAAGCTGAGCACGAACAGAATCTTCCGTTGTTGCCTTATTAAGAGCAGGCTGAGGCTGAGTTTCACTTTCAACGAAAACATTCTTTCCACCAGCCTGAGCTGCAAGCGAAATGGGCTCACCGAGAACTCCCGTAAACGCAAAATCGATCTTTGTATCTGCAACTTCCTTTTCATAAAGCTTTTCAAGCTTTTTAAGAACGGTTGCTGCAGCCGTTACATCATCCTTCTGCCTTGTGCCAAACATATCGGAGCCGAGTTTGTTTTTGTAATATCCGTCTGTAAAGCCTGAACGGGAAAATACGCTTCTGAGATCGCTTTTAAGCTCGTTGTCAACGATTCCGTCAACGCTGTTTCTGCAGGCTTTTACCGCAGCAGCAACATATTCCGGTCTCTTCATACGACCTTCAATTTTAAACGAGCATACACCCATCTGAGCCATTTCACGGATATAATCGACAAGTGAAAGGTCTTTCAGACTGAGGTCATGCCCTGTTCCGTACGGTGCACCGAAAGGCAGACGGCAGGGCTGAGCACAAGCTCCCCTGTTTCCGCTTCTTGAGCCGAGGACGGCTGAAAAATAGCACTGACCAGAAACGCACATACAAAGCGCACCGTGGACAAAGCATTCAAGCTCAATCGGAGAATTTTCACAGAGATTGCGTATTTCTTCCATGGAAAGTTCACGAGGAAGAACTGCTCTTGTAAAACCGAGTTTTTTTAATTTTTTCAGTCCTGCAGGAGTCTGAACAGTCATCTGCGTTGATGCATGCATAGGCATATCGGGAGCACATCTGTGAATAATATCTGCAAGGCCGAGGTCCTGAACGATTATTGCATCAACCCCTGCTTCACAAGCAAGACGGACGGCATCCTGAGCATCATCCAGCTCGCCGTCCGAAATAAGCGTATTCAATGTAAGATGAACCTTGACTCCGTGCTTATGGCAATAGTCAACGGCAGATTTAATCTCACTGAAGTCAAAATTATCCGCATTACGACGTGCATTAAAGTCCTTTGAGCCCAGATAAACGGCATCAGCTCCGCTTCTGACTGCAGCGATAACAGACTCCATAGAGCCTGCAGGTGCGAGAATTTCAATATTCATTATAACTGATCCTTTTCTTCAAGGCTTCTTCTTATGCTGCGAAGATCCCTTGTCATTCTTTCTGCTTCTCTGCGTGCCATCTCAGCCTCAGTCTTTGCCCTTGCTGCATCTTCCATATATACCTGAATCTGAGCCTTGAGATAATCCGCATTTCTTTCAGCCTGATGGAACTTATCAGCATAGTCAAGAGCACAGAGAACAGCCGCCTGCACCTGAGAGAGCTTTGAATGTGCCTGCAGCATCTCCATCATAGTTTCATCAACCTCTTCTGCAAGGTTTTTCATATAGTTGATATCCCCGTCAGTCATAATACGGTAATCAAGACCGCCGATAGTAAGTCTGACTTTATTTTTTTCCATAATAATCCCTCCGCAGTATAATACGCAAAAGTCTGCCAATAATCAAATTATAAAAAGCAGAAAGCGCCTGCTATTTTGCGATGTTTAGGTTATTATACTATAAAAATACGACAGAGAAAAGACTTTTTCGATATTTTTTGCATTTTTGCAATATGATAATTTTTGCTGTTTAAGTTTTTAACCTTTATTTTGTGCAATTATGATAATTTATTTTTCTAAAACAGATAATTAAACAGACACTTTCGTCAAAAAGCACAAATTATGACTAAAATTTTCTTATAACAATTTCCGTTTAGCTGTTGTATTTTTATACATTTTGGTATAAAATCTATACATGAAGCATTGGTGACACTGTGCTGTGTATCCCAAGGAGGTATATTTATGAACTACAAAATGACCAAAAAAGAAGCTAAAGAGCTCATTTACAACAAGCTCTCTCACTTTTTCGGTGTAACACCCGAGGAAGCAACCTATGAGCATTATTATAAGGCTATTGCCCTTATTCTTCGTGATATGATGATGCAGGGCAGAAAGGAATTTCACAACGAATCCAAAACAGCTGATTCTAAAAAGGTTTATTACCTTTGCATGGAATTTCTTATGGGTCGTTCTCTTAAGAATAACCTCTACAACCTTAACCTTACAAAGACAATGGAATCTGCACTCAAAGATTTCGGCATCAAGCTCGAGAAGCTCTATGATTGTGAGCCTGATGCAGGTCTCGGCAACGGCGGCCTCGGCAGACTTGCAGCCTGCTATCTTGACGGACTTGCAACTCAGGGTTACTTTGCAAAGGGTTATACAATCCTCTATGAATACGGTATCTTCAAGCAGAAGCTTGTTGACGGTTGGCAGACAGAAATGCCTGACTTCTGGCTTCCCGGCGGTGATGTATGGCTCGTTCCCCGTGAGGAAGAGGCTGTTGATATCAAGTTTGAAGGATGGATTGATGAAATCTGGGATAATAGCTATCACCATGTTGAGCAGCGTGACTGCAAGATAGTCAAGGCTATCCCTCACGATATGTATGTTGCAGGTAAGGACGGAAACGGAATCAGTGTACTTCGTCTCTGGTCTGCAAAGGCTCCGGGTCTTGATATGGATATGTTCAACCAGGGCGACTATATGCGTGCTATGGAGCAGAACGCTATGGCTGAGGTCATCAGCAAGGTGCTCTACCCTGCAGACAATCATCCTGAAGGAAAGAGCCTTCGTTTAAGACAGCAGTATTTCCTCGTTTCTTCCTCAATTCAGGATATCGTAAACAATCACCTTCGCATCTACGGCAGAATCGACAACCTTGCCGAAAAAATTGCAATTCATATCAACGACACTCATCCGACACTCGCTATCCCCGAGCTTATGCGTATTCTTCTTGATGAATGCGGCTACGGCTGGGACGATGCCTGGAAGATCGTTACAGATACTATCGCCTACACAAACCACACAGTTATGGCAGAGGCTCTTGAATGCTGGCCCGAAGATCTCTTCAAGCGTCTTCTTCCCCGTATTTACGGCATCACAAAAGAAATCGACAACCGTTTCCGCAGCTTTGTTTGGGCATCAACAGGCGATGCTGACAAGGTTGAAAGAATGGCTATCGTTTCAAACGGTGTTATCCGTATGGCTAATATGTCCGTTGCAGGTTCACACAGCGTAAACGGTGTTTCAGCTCTTCATTCTGAAATCCTTAAAGAAAGCGTTTTCAGAGATTTTTACAGTGTCACTCCCGATAAGTTCAAGAACGTTACAAACGGTATTGCTCACAGACGCTGGCTCTGCCAGTCAAACCCCGAGCTTACAGACCTTCTCAAAGAGCTCATCGGTGACGGCTTCATCTATGACGGAGCTGAACTTGAAAAACTCAGAGCTTTCGCTGACGACAAGAAAGTACTCAAAAAGCTTGAGGACATCAAATTCCGCAACAAGCAGAAAATCGCAAAAATCATTAAAGAAAGAAACGGAATCGACATTGATCCTAACTCAATCTTTGATGTTCAGGTCAAGAGACTTCATGAATACAAGCGTCAGCACCTCAATGCTTTCCATATTCTTTCAAAGTACCTTGCAATCAAAGAAAATCCCGACGGAGACTTCACTCCTCACACATATATCTTTGCAGCTAAGGCAGCTCCGGGCTATTACATGGCAAAGAAGATTATCAGCTTCATCTGTGCTCTGAGCAACCTCATCAATAACGACCCCGATGTGAGAGGCAGACTCAAGGTTGTTTACCTTGAAGATTATAACGTTTCACTTGCTGAGGCTCTTATGCCTGCTGCTGATATCAGCGAACAGATTTCGCTTTCAGGTACAGAAGCAAGCGGTACAGGCAACATGAAGCTCATGATCAACGGTGCAATCACTCTCGGTACCATGGACGGTGCTAATGTTGAGATTCACGAAGCTGTTGGTGAGGATAACATTCTCATCTTCGGCATGAGCACTCCTGAAGTCAACGAGCTCAAGAGAATCGGCTACACTCCGATGAATTATTACCAGAACAATTCAGATCTCCGAAAGATTATTGAATTTATCAACAACGGTATAGATGGTAAGACCTTCCCTGAAATCGGAAGCACAATCATTCACCACGACCCGTATATGGTTCTTGCTGATTTCGCTGATTACAAGGCTGCTCAGGCTAAGGCTGAAGAGCTTTACAAGGACAGAGACGCATGGAACAGAATGTCGCTTATGAACATCGCAGGCGCAGGCAGATTCGCTTGCGACAGAGCTATCAACGAATATGCCCGTGATATCTGGCACACAGCTCCCCTTAACCCGATCAAGAAAAAGAAATAAAATTCACAGCAGAAGCTTCAATTGAGGCTTCTGTTTTTTATTGATGATGCAAACAAATCATCCTTTCTTATTGTAAATCTTCAAAAACATGCTATAATATCACTATCTTTTCAAAGGAGGGTTTTTATGGCTGACAAATCAACGGCTATGAAAAAATACATGAAAAAGTCAGAAATTGCCACCTTCGGTATCGGTCTTTTCGGTGTTGCTCTTATGACCGGTTGGATGCCCGATTACACGGCAACTTATTTTGCTGACTTCGCTTTCAAAGGTAAGGGCTTCGACAGTGGCACAATGTCTGATATGATCTCGATGGTTTTCCTCGTTGCAGGTATCGTCGGTGCTGTCTGTGAGCTTGTTATCGGCTATCTTGTTGACAACACAAGAACAAAGCTCGGCAAGGTTAAGCCCTGGATCGGTTTCGGAGTGATTCCTCTTGCGATCATCTCGCTTCTTGTTTTTGTTGCTCCGAACACAAACAATCAGACTCTTGCTATCATCTGGATGTTTGTTATTTATTCTCTTTACACTGCATTCAGCTGTGCAGTTGAAAGCCCGAGCAACTGCTTCGGCTCACTCTGCTCACCCAATCCGTCTGAAAGATCAACAGCAATTTCAATTGCAAGTTTCCTTCGCTCAGTCGGCCAGAGTGGCGGTATGGTTGTCATCCTCGTTGTCGGCCTTATTATGAAAGCCGCTATGGGAGAGCAACAGTATAAAAACGCTGAGGCTCAGGGTCTTGACCTTCTTATTTCAACAGCTGTCTGTGCGCTCGGACTTATTCTTTTTGTTATGATTTTCTTTACAAACAACAAAGAACGAGTTCCTTTCACGCAGGAAAAAGTTTCTCTTAAAGATGCAGTTAAGGTTGTTTTCACTCACAAGAATCTTCTTATGGTTTCTCTTACTAAGCTTGCAGGCTTCGGCCGTGGAGTTTACGGAACCGTTTCTCTTTACATAGCAATATATCTTCTCGGATCAAAAGATCTTAAGCTCGCTCTTCTTCTCCCGATGGGTATAGGCACAGCAGTCGGTACGCTTCTTGTGAACCTCGTTCTCAAAAAATTCTCAACCAAGAAAACATTCATTCTCTTCTGCTTCTACGGTGCTTCTTCCCTTTCAATCCTTTTCCTTGTTTCAAAAGGAATCGGCTTTAACGACGGACTTATAATCCCCTTCCTCATTCTCAATTTCTTCTGCGGTCTTCAGCACGGTAACACAAATGTTACACCAAACATTATGATTGCAGACTGCGTTGACGAAATCGAATACAAGACAGGCAAAAGACAGGAAGGCCTTGCATACGCGGGATACGGTCTTTTCTCAAAGGTTGCTTCAGCTTTCACAAAAGCTCTCGGTCCGTGGCTTCTTTACACATGGTCAGGCTACCTTGCTTCGACCGATGCGAATGTTGCATACGCTGAGCAGGCCGACGGCACTCTTGATAAAATCCTTATGATTTACACAATCATCCCAGCTGTCTTTGTCGTGCTTCAGGCCGTTCCCATTTTCTTCTACGATATGGTAGGAGAAAAGAAAGAAACGATAACAAAAGCTCTTATTGAGCGACGCGAGCAGAACACTGCTGAAGAAAATTAAGGAGGCGATACTATGGCAAAAGCTACAAAAGGTTTCAATGCTAAATTATATGCCGTAATCGTTTTCTTCCTCATTGCGGCAATACTTGCAGGCGTAACGGTCATCACTTTCAAAAGCAGATACATCGGCTTTGACCCTGAAAAGGTTGCAGTCGCTTATGTTGAAAGCATCGTAAACCGCGGTGACGGCTACAATGCATATAAAAACGCTCTCGTCAGCAAAAACTATAAATACGGCGATTATATCCGTGAGTATTATATGTATCCCGTCATCTACGCTGAATGTAATTACAAGCCCGGTGACGATACAGACTCTCTCAAGGGATACAACGACGAAAGCTATATGTCCGATGCTACGAAGAACGATGATGGCACACTCGCAGGTGCTGTTATCGACAAGATGTACCCCTACTATGTTGAGCTTATCGTTAAAAATAAAGGTTGGGACAACTACGATGTTATCTTCAAAAAGTATTTCCGTAAGCTCGCAGAGGTCCGTGAAAACACATACGGTGATAAATACCTGACGGATGAAATTATGTTCACTGCGCTCGAAGCAAATGTAGCGTCTTACGGTGAAGAGCTTACGGGTACGGATGAAGTTATCGACGAAAACACAAAGCTTAAAATAAGCGAAAAGAAGCTCGGTCTCTACGAGGAAAAATTCGGTGAGGATTATCAGATCACCTATGAGGTTGTGAAAAATACACCTTACGAAAACCTTGACGGATATAAAAAGTCTCTCAACAAAGAAACTCTTGAAACATACAAGATTTCCGTTGACGAAATAACCGAGGCTGTTTCGATCATCATTGACATCAAAATCAACGGTGAAAAGGTCGGAAGTGTCAGCGTTAATGTTGTTAAAATCGGCAGCACCTGGTATGTTGAAACATTTAACACCAAAACAGCTGATCTTTACAGCATAGCTCCCGTGGAAATCAAAAACCCTTATACCGATCTACCGAGACCGAAGAAAAAATAAAATTAAGCTGCAACTTCGCTAAAAGTTGCAGCTTTTCTTTATCCTCACTCTTTGCATGAGGCAACAGCATCGTTTGCCATCTGCGGATAGTCTGTCATAATGCAGTCAGCTCCGTTTCGTGTCAGATGAATTATATCATCAGGATTATTTATCGTCCAATACTGAAGTGCAATATTGTTTTCGTGTGCATAGTTTATCATTTCACGGTTGCCGAGATTGATTAAATTGTCAAATGCGTTTTCTCCGTAAGGAATCTGCAAAGCAACATAGGTCGGATTAACATCCTGCAGATCCCAACCCATTCTGTAATAGAAATAAAACTGAATGGCTTCGATTGCATCTGCAGTTCTTGAAATTTCAGGATAATTCTTAACCATATAGGAAGAAACATCAGGAGCAAAGGTTGACCAAATTACTCTGTCCTGAAGATTGCGCTCGGTTATTATAGAATAAAGTTTATCAACAGCTCGTCTTCCGTTAATACCGATACTTTTGATTTCAATAACATATTTATATTCTTTGTCTCCACAGTTCTGCTCGATATAATCAATAACGGTATCGCAGGTCACCATTCGGAGATTGTACGGGATATCGTCTCCTCGCAAGCCTCTGTACGGATAGCTGCCGTCTCCTTTGAAGTTTTCACCCATATTAAGATTCTGAGTTTCCTCAAAGGTTACAGACGAGACAAAAACATTTTCTCTGCCAAAAACTTCAGCAGCATCTGAAGTGCCGTCAAGGGTGAGATCGTGAAGAAGAACAAGCTCACCGTCTTTGGTTATCTGCACATCAAATTCAAGGGTATCGACATTGATTGTATCTTTGGTTTCGATTATGTTTTCAAACGCCATAAGAGTGTTCTGCGGAGCGACGCCTGCGCCTGAACGGTGGGCAGAGATATCAGGATCGAGATATTCAACAATATACTGATTGTCCGATTCGGGATAAGTTTCAACAGGGATATTGGGATCCCCTGCCTCACCCATCGTCAGCATAATAGGAATGAGCATAAACACAGCTACAACTGCGTGGTAAACATTTTTAATCGCAAGAAATATTGCTGCCATAAGATTCTCCTCTCAAGTTTATGGGTATATTATATAGCAGGAAAAATTATTATTCAATATCTGTTACAAAACAAAGCCGTCCCAAGAGACGGCTTTCAATCTTCAACAAATTCTGCGATATCTTCCAGCTTACACTCAAGAGCACTGCATAATTTATCAAGTGTTTTTGTTTCAATATTATCATTTGCTCTTAATCTGCGTATAGTTTTGCTGTCTATCCCGCTTTTCTCTCGCAAATAATAAGTTGAAACATTTTTCTTTTCCATCGTTTTCCAAAGTCTGTCAAACCTAATCATACAGTCCCCCCTTGACACTATATATTATGGGGACTATAATCTTGTTTATTAAGGGGATATAACCCCCATACAGAGGTGATTGTATGGTTTGTACTTTTTTCGGACACCGAGATGCTCCCGAATCTTTATCAAATGTATTAAAATCAACTTTAGAAGATTTAATCATAAAAAATGATATATCTTCATTTTATGTCGGCAATAACGGTAAGTTTGACAAAATGGTGCAACGCATACTCTGTGAGTTATCTGCATATCACAATATAACATATATTATCGTTTTATCATCATTTAACGAAGCAATCGCAAAAGAATTGGCTTCACATACAATCCTTCCCGAGGGAATTGAAAAAATCCCTCCTCGGTTCAGTATTTGTTGGCGTAACGAGTGGATGATAAACCATTCAGATATCGTTGTTACATATGTTACGCACCCTTCATCAGGAGCTGCTAAATACAAACAGATTGCTGAAAGAAAAAACAAAACCGTAATTTCTCTTGTATGAATTTATTTCCTTGTCTACTTACCATATTTATGCTATAATCTCAGCAGAAACTAAAATTCAGGAGCTGAAAATATGTCCGAGCTTAGGGAATACATAGAAAGAATTTTTGAAAGCAAGGTGCAGAAGCTTGTTATAAGCAAGCCTGTGTCCAAGCAATCTGAATTCAAAAAAATCACGGTTAATCTTATGCCGAAGTTTTATCAGATTGCAAAATACACTGAGAAGCAGGTTTTTCACGAAAATGTCACAGACGATAAAATCGCTGAGCGTTGCTTTGAAATTATGGAAAATGATTTTCTTCAGCTCAATGCCTGGAGCGATGAAAAAGAGACATATATAACAATCTCCAAAAAGGGTAAGATTTTTTTCAAAGAAAAGAAGGTTGCTCCGACTGCCCCCTGTCCCTCAAAAACCGAGCATAACAGAAAGAAGCAGTACATTCTGCCTGAGGGCGAGATTATTGAGCCTCTCGTTGATATGGGTATCTTCACAAAAGAGGGCAAGGTTGTTCAGTCTATGTATGACAAATACAAGCAGATCAACCGTTTTATTGAGATAATCGACGATTCGATCCGTCAGCACAATTACAAAAAGCTCAACATCATTGATTTCGGCTGCGGTAAATCTTATCTTACATTTATCGTTTACTATTATCTGACAGAGATAAAGAAAATTGATGCAACGATCATCGGCCTTGATCTTAAGAAAGATGTTATTGAAAAATGCAATAAGGCGGCTGAAAAATACGGATATAAAAACCTCCGCTTTGAGCTCGGAGACATCAACGGCTATAAATGCCCCTTTGATGTTGATATGGTTATAACCCTTCACGCCTGCGACACGGCAACGGATTTTGCACTTTATAATGCGATCAACTGGGGTGCAAAGATGATTTTCTCCGTCCCCTGCTGTCAGCACGAGCTCAACGCTCAGATTGAAACAGATAATCTTTCCATCCTCACCCGTTACGGTATTATTCAGGAAAGATTCGCTGCTCTTCTTACGGACTCAATAAGAGGAAACCTGCTTGAATACTGCGGATACAAAACCCAGCTGCTCGAATTTATCGACTTTGCTCACACGCCGAAAAACATTCTCATCCGTGCAGTCTTAAAGCAGAACCCCTCAAAAACATCAAAAGAAAAAGCTCTCTGCGAGGTGCAGAAAGCCGTTGAAGAATTCAATGTAAATCCTACTCTTTATAAATTGCTTATAAAATAAAAGTAAACGCGACAGGAAATCCTGCCGCGTTTTTCTGTTACATTTTATCCTTATACTGATATGCTCTTACATAGTCAACAACGAAATCTGCTGAGAGTTCATCGTTGTCAGTAATGTCACCTGCCCATGAGTCGGGATCAGGCTGACCGTTTGAACCACCGATTTCAACAGAGAGTATAAGGTATTCAGGACTCTGTGAAATGCCGAAGTCTGTTCTTGCTGTTTCCTTGCCGTTGATATAGAAAATGTATTCATTTTCGTTCCACTCAAGGCCGTAGGTATTGTATTCTTCATAAGGATTGTTTGCTTCGTAAATACCCATCTTACCCTTTACGATATCTTCACCATAACCGTCATAGTAAACATTTGAAGAAACATAATCGTGGAAAAGAGTCTGATGATAGTAGGGAGATTCGTAAATATCGATTTCCGCACCGTCTGCAGGTGAACCGTCAACATTTTCCATTCCTCTTGAATTCATCCAGAATGCTGACCAGAGACCTGAACCCTTCGGAAGAATACAACGGACCTCAAAATAACCGTAGGTCTGCTCGTGCAGGTCGCGTGTATACATCATATAGCTATAATAGCCTGCAGGGCCCTCACCCGTGCCTTCTTCAAGATATTTTGCGTAAATGTGAAGATTACCATCCTTAACCTCAGCGAGGTCAGAATGAATGTAACCACCCTTACGCATAACAGCTCTTGTTATGCCGCCGTAAACACCTTTCCATCTTTCGGCATCAATTGCGTCACCGTCAAACTCATCGCTCCATACAAGCTCGAATTCATCAAGATTGATTTCCTTCTTTCCGAAACCAAAGCCTGTAAGATTGGTTATCATACCTGAAATTGTCATTATGATCGCCATGATATAAGCTATTACTGTCTGCATAAAGAAACCTCCTTCTGATTTAAATAAACTTTATCAGTCACCGAGCAAGCCATAGTATCTGCCCATCCAATAAGGAAGAAGGAAGACATACGGCATCGCAGTTGTTGATGCGTTTGCGCCTGATGAACCGGGAAGAGTACTTGTTCTGTTAGTTCTCTTGCTGTTGATTTCGACAAATTCTTCTGCACCTGAGTCACACACACACTGATTGCCGTCATAGTTAACAAGAACTCTTGACCAATACTCAACAGGATATTTGAGCTGAGCCGGTACACCCATTTCCTCCTGCTCTGTATCCCATACGATATCTTTTCTGTAGCTGTTATAAACAGGCCATCTGATGAAGTCAAGATTCATTTCAGAAAGTGACTTTGCAGCCTCTTCAATATCGCAGTAGTTGTTTGTCAATGCACCGTAAACGATATTGAAGTACGGTGAACGCTCAACTCTTTCATATGCCCAATGATGAGTAAGACCCATCTTATAGATTGCCTTCTGAGCTTCGTTTTCCGTATAAACAAGAAGCGGATAGATATTTACGAAGTCGAGCTGATCGTCAATATGAGCAACATGACCGTCCTCGCACTTATACTGGATAAGGTTCATTGCATAGTGGTGCTTCTTGATGAGCATCTCGTAAACCTTTTCGTACTTATCATCACCTGTAACATGATATGTTGTCTTGAGGAAAGAAAGCATTTCAAGAGAGTTTGTTCCTCTTTCGTAGTACCATCTGTCGTCATTATTGAGAAGATCGGGTTCCCAGTTTGCCCATGTGGTCGGGATTCCGTCAACATCGGTAAGGTGGAAATTGTTATCGATAATATGGTCTGTAATCTTCTTAACAACAGAAGCGATCTTTTTCTTTTCCTCATCATCTGCAACAAGGTCAAAATAGATACCGTATGCAAAGTAGTGGCCTGTCATCTCGTCGCTTGAAGTTTCGCCAAGCCATTCGCAGTCGGGATTATCCTCGCAGATATGCCACTCTTCACGGTTGCCTGTGCCAAAGTTTTCTTCGTGAGAATATCTTGTTGCTCTTGCTGTGAAGCCCTCTCTGCCTGTAACTTCTGTAAGCTTGATCATAGCTTCAACAGCTCTCTTGGCATTTGCCTTTGCCTGTTCATCACCTGTCACCTTATAACGGAAGCACTGGCTTGCACAGTAAAGACCCGTGAAAAGACCGTCATTGTCTGAGTTAGGAAGCCAACCTGAATCCATATCACCGTATTTACGGAGCTTTCTGTCAACCTGATAGCCTTCGTTTCGTGTGAAATATTTTTCATCGTATTCGTCGATGATCGCTGCTTTTTCTGCAAGAGTCATTTCTTTTGCAGTAATGTAGCTGATACCTCTCGGTGTAACTGCAGCGATTGTTCCGTTATCTGAAACCGTAATCTTAGTTACCGTCGGATGAAGGAGCCATGCACCGTAAGAATAATATGAAATCTTACCCTCGATAAGAGTAATAATACCTGTTGTTGTTGCAAAGTACTTTTTACCGTCAGCAGCAAAAAACATATCGTTGATTGCTCCATCCGGTACTGAATAAAAATCGTTACCGTTGAGCCAGTAATTTCTTCCGTCGTAGATATTGAGACCCTCGTCTGAGCCAACCCAGAGGTGACCGAGCGCATCAAGAGCAATGCAGTTTATCTTCTTACTGAGAACACCTGTAATATCAGGAAGAAGCTCTGCCCAATGGCGTCTCTTACCCTTCATTGAAAGAAGGCCTTCTACTGTTGAACCGACGAAAACTGTCTCCGCATACTTTGCCTTGTTGTCAAGAGCTGCAAGGCAGATTGTCTGCTCAGCTACATCCATAATCTTAACAAACTCATCATCAAGGCGGTAGAGAGCATCCTCGGTAATAAGCCAGAATGAGCCGTCAAGAGCGATAGAAATATCAACAACGGGAGAGTCAAAATCGTGAATCTTCTTTACCTTGCCTTTTTTAATCTCAGCAAGTGAATTGCCGACTGCAGCATAGAGTTTACCTTTTCTTGAGAAAAGATTTGAAGCCTTTATGGGAAGAAGCTTTGTTTTTCCGTCTGCATATTCAATCACGCCTTCAGGCTGTGCAATATAAAGCGTTTCTCCTTCGAATGCCACTGCGAGAACATTCTCAACATCAACACCGTTTTCAGCCGTGATAAAAACCTTATCGCGCTGTGTAAATTCTCCAAGATAAAAAATTGGTTTTTTCATAAACATTTTCCTTTACTGAAAATTCGGCAAAATTTACCGTGTACATTGTGATTATAGCATATCGGCACCTGTTTGTCGATAGTTGTTTTTTTGAAATAAGCTTGATTTTACGCAAAGAAGTGATACAATAAAACCATATTAACGCAAAGGATTGATACAATGAAAAAACTTCTTTCTGCTTCCGTTATGTGTGCAGACCTGCTCCATCTTGAAAATTCGATAAGAGACCTTGAAAAAGCCGGAATCGATCTGCTTCATCTCGATGTTATGGACGGTTGTTATGTTCCTAACATCACTCTCGGATTTGATATGATAAACGCCATCAAGGAAATCACAGACATTCCTCTTGATATACATATGATGGTAAACGAGCCTGCCAAATTCATCGATATGATGAACCTCGGCAAGGACGATTATCTCTGCATTCATTATGAAAGCGACATTCACGCACAGAGAACACTTGCAAAAATCCGCGACAAAGGCATTAAAACAGGTCTTGCCCTCAATCCGCAGACACCCGTCTGCTGTTTTGAAAACCTGATCGACTATATGGACATGGCGCTTGTGATGACGGTCAGTCCGGGATTTGCAGGGCAGAAGATTTTCTCCGGTGCAAAAGAAAAAGTATCAAAGACAAGAGAGCTCCTCGACAGGCTCGGCAGACCTGATATACCTATCGAGGTTGACGGAAACATCAGCCCTGCAAACGGAGCAATGTTAAGCAAGGCAGGTGCTGAAATTTTCGTGCTCGGCACAAGCAGCCTTTTTATCAAAGATAAGGATATGAAAGAATCTGCAGAGAGCTTCAGATCTGTTCTTTAAGGAGGCGCTTTTATGTACAAGGACATCCGTGCCGCAGTTGTCGGCAGTATCAATATGGATATAATCCTCAATATGAAAAAGGTCCCCGATGTCGGTGAAAATGTTCTCGGTACCGATTACGGCTATGCCTGCGGAGGTAAGGGTGCCAATCAGGCAACGGGACTTGCAAGGCTTGGTGCAAAAACAAAGATGATCGGTAAGGTTGCAGACGACGCAAACGGAAGAAAGCTCATCGAAAACCTTAATGAAAACGGTATTGATTCCACCTTCGTTGCGACCGACGGTACTCAGACAGGTATGGCTGCCATCATCATTGACGGTGACGGACGAAACCGTATAGTAGTCTACGAAGGTGCAAACGCTGAAATGGACCCCCAGAAAAGTGCCGAAGGAATCGATGACGAAACAGACCTTCTTCTCGTGCAGTTTGAAACGAGTGAGGATGTTGTTGCCGAATGTGTCAATAAAGCTGTCAGCAAGGGAATCCTGACCGTTGTTGATTGCGGTCCTGCGAAGAATTTCAACCTCGAAAGAATGCCCGGAGTCGATATCATCTCCCCTAACGAGAATGAAACGCAAGCACTTTCAGGTATTTTTCCTGACAACGAGCAAAACATTCTTGAAGCTTCTCAGATTATCTTTGAGAGA
>JAZORX010000016.1:0-5763 GCA_045656845.1 Acutalibacteraceae bacterium
CTTACCAACTGTCTTCTGAAGGTCGATGATGTAGATACCGTTACGCTCTGTGAAAATGTACTGAGCCATTTTCGGGTTCCATCTTCTTGTCTGGTGTCCGAAGTGAACACCTGCTTCGAGTAATTGCTTCATTGATACTACCGGCATTATAATTTCCTCCTTAGTTTTGCCTCCGCAGAGCTTGAAAAGCGGACATTTAATTTTATGCACTTCGCTCAAAACACCCTGCGTGTGTAATGATTGCCGATAGATTATAACACAAGGTATATAGCAAATCAAGCATTTTTTTAACTTTTTAAGAAAAATTTTTCAGTGCCGATATTTCATCTGCAATACATTTAAAAATCGGTGCGCAGTCCGTCGCTCCCGAGCTTCCTCCTTCCTTTAAAACAACAACTGCATATTGTGGTTTATCTGCGGGGAAAAAGCCTGCAAACCATGTGTTGCATATCTCATTTCCGTTCTTATCGAATATACCTGTCTGTGCCGTCGCTGTTTTTCCTGCTGCAAGTATTCCTCTTTCCGGTTTCGCCTTTCCTGCATTTCCATTTTCAATAACGCTGACAAGCATCGGTGTAAGCTTTCTGCAGGTTGCCTGTGAAAGGACATAAACAGGATATCCACCGATGTGTGAGTGAACAAGGGTGCCGTCTGCTGCCGTAACCTTTTCCACTAGATACGGCTTATTATATTTCCCTGCACCTGCAACGGTTGATATCATATTGCACAGCTGAAGCATTGTAGCTGTAAACTTACCCTGACCGAAAGAAAAGTTTGCAAACGCACCTTCACTCCCAAGCTCATCCAACGACGGAATTACTCCTGATTTTGAAACAATCCCCTCTGCAAGAACATTCTCCTGACCGAAGCCCATCAGCGATGCCGTTTCCAATATCTTATCTGCACCGACAGCCTTTGCCAGATTTATAAAAAATGTATTGCACGAGCATTCAAGAGCTTTTGTTAAATCAAGCCATCCGTGTGCCGTGCTTTTGTTGCAATTGAAGACAGTACCGTTTACATCACAACTTCCCGTGCATTCATAGCTGAAATCACTTAATCCGTTTTCAATTGCAGCTGCAGCAACCACAACCTTGAATACGGAGCCTACGCTGTAAGGATTCAGCGCTCTGTTCAAAAACGGTGACCTCTCGTCATTAAGGCTATCCGAAATATTCCTTGCATCAAAAACAGGACGGGAGGCAATCGCCCGTATCGCACCCGTTCCGATCTCAACCACGACAGCACCACCACATTCAACAAAGTAGCTGTCAAGTGCAGATTCGACTATACGCTGAATGTTGCTATCAATCGTCAGCATTACTTCACCCGTAGGGAAATTTTCGTTGTTTATTTCAATATGTGTGCCACTCATGATCCTACCGTGTACATCTGCCGTAAATTTCACCGAAAGATCTTTTCCTGTATAAAGAAAAGAGTCAAAACTCTTTTCGACCCCGTAAACACCCCTGCCCTCTCCGTTGAGATAGCCTGTTATATGGCAGGCAAGCTGATCATCCGTGTACCGTATGCTTTTTCTGAGCATAACCGTGTCGCTGTTTTCATCGATGGCAAACTTCCCTATATTTACAGAAAGTGCCCCCGGATTCTGCATCCTTTGCCTGAGCAGCTCATACTCTTTCTCGTCAAGGACATTTTTGAGAGATGTCAATGCTTTGTATGTCGGCTTGAGTGCGACGATATTTTCATAATCTGCCGAAACGAGTTTTTCCCCGTTGCAATCGAGAATATCGCCCCGTATCTCGTCTATTATTATGGTATATCTTTTCTGTGCACCGCTTGCAGTTACAATTTTGTTTTTTGCTATACCGTAAAGTCTGACACATATTCCCGAATAAAGCAACGCAAATGCAGTCAGAACAGCAATCATTCTTTTTTTCATAATTTTCGCCCCCTTTGATTATAGTTTTCATCAACAGAGCAAAAATGCATTTTTACAGGTCTGAGCTTGCATTTTTAAAAAGTAAAAATGTAATATGTGAAATTCTACAAACTATTTTCTCTTTTTTCGTCAAATCTCATCTTGACCTTTTAGCAAAAAGAGACTATTATATATATGTATATATTCTTACGGAGGTATAAACAATGAAAAATATTTTCAAAAAAGTCCTTTCAGTTTTTCTTGCAACTCTGATGTGCCTTATGGTTGCACCGGTTTTTGCATTTGCAGCTGATGAGACCACCACTCCTGAAGCACCCGTGTTTTCACTTGAGGTAAAGAGTGAAACCGCTGCTGAGGTTGCTGTTGTTCTCATTCTCAAAGAAGGCGCATTCAACAACCTTGATATGACAATCACCGCTTGTGAGCATCTTACTCTCACAAAGATAAGCTTTAACGCAATCTTCTTCCTTGAGCAGGGTGCTGCACAAAGCTCAAACATCGCAAACGGTAAAATCAGCTTTGCAAACCCTGAGACTATCGCAACTGAGTGCGAGATAGTCACATACACCTATACAAAGGCTGAAGCAGAAGCTGTTACTGCAGACAATTTCGAAATTCTGGTCGGTGCATGCGGCATCGGCGACAGCGCATCTGTTGAAAACAACACAGATGTTACTGCTGCAACTGTCGTAAACAACAATGTCGCTCATACACATAAAGCTGACGGTGATTGGAAAATCACAGTTAAGCCCACTTGTGAGGGTAAGGGCACAAAGGTTCGTTATTGCGCAATCTGTAACGAAGTAGCTGAAACAGCAGAAATCGCTTCCACAGGCCATCTTAAAACAACAACAACACGCACAGAACCCACTTGTACTGTTGCAGGTGTTGAAAAGGTAGTCTGTGATGATTGCGGCGAAACACTCAAGACAACTACTATAGCTCCGACAAACCATAAGAACACAAAAGTAGATCACAAGGATCCTACCTGCACAGAAGCAGGCTATGATAAAGTAATCTGTCTTGATTGCGGTATAACACTCGATACAACTCCGATTGAGAAAAACGGTCACGGTGAAACCAGAATCGACAGACTTCTTCCGACTTGTACAAATGACGGATATATCAAAGAAATCTGTACAGTATGTAATGAAGTTGTTTATGAAGAAACTCTCGGTTCAACAGGACATAACTATATCACAGATATCAAAATCCCCACCTGCACAGAGAACGGCTACGTTCAGCGTATCTGCCCTGCTTGCCAGCATGTAGAATCAAAGGTCACTCAGCCTGAAACCGGACACAGTTGGAGCAATTGGACGATCATTCAGCAGCCGACATACAGCAAAAACGGTGTTGAAAGAAGAGTCTGCAACAATTGCGGTATTGATGAAGAAAGATCTGTTCCCAAGCTTGTTGTTAAACCGACAGGACTCGTTATGAGTATGCAGGAAATCGGAATGAACTTCAAGCAGACAACAAGACTCTTTGTTAACATCGAGCCTGAAGAAGCAGCTTACTCTACAGACATTATCTGGGAGTCATCCAACCCGTCAGTTGCAACAGTTGACGAAGAAGGTGCTGTTTACGCAGCAGCCCCCGGTACAGCTACAATCACAGCAAAAACAGCTGACGGAAAGCTCGCTGCTACCTGTGAAGTTACTGTTACTTATTCAACTCTCCAGTGGATTATCATCTACCTCCTCTTCGGTTGGATCTGGTATATATAATCCGTAAATAACTTAAAATTCAAGCGTCCGCTTCGGCGGGCGCTTTTCGTTTTTACGGTAGGGAAACAGTATTCGAACCCTAACTTTGTTAAATATTTAATTAACCGTTTTTCTATTGAATAAAAATCTTTTTCATTGTATAATTACAGAGAATGGATAGTTATTTATACAGAATCGGGTGATGTTTTTTGAAAGTCAAAGAAGCTCTAAAAAAAGTTGACAAGCGTGTATGGATTGCTCTTGCTTTATGCCTGTCTCTTTTAATCGGAATCATTGTTTTTGATACGGTTAAAAAGAACAAAGAGTATCAGACCACTACCGTTGCTATGGGTACTGTTGTCAACATCAGGCTTTTCGGTCCCGACGGAGAAGAGACAGCTCAGCTCGTTATCGAAAACATCAACGAAACAGAAAAAGCTCTCCTTTCAAGAAACGAAAAAAATTCCGATATCGACAGAATTAACAAAAGCCCGGATACACCCGTTTCCGTTTCATACGAAACAGCAGACATAATATCAACAGCACTCGAAGTTTCACAGGCCTGCGGAGGAGTTTTCGATATAACCGTAGGTGAAATCACAAAATATTGGAACTTTGACGGAGAATCTCAGAGCATTCCCGAAAAAGATAAAATTGAAAAAGCTCTCGACCTTGTCGGATATTCTTATATTGAGCTTTCAGATACAAGTGTAAAAATCAAAACAGGTCAGTCGCTTGACCTAGGCGCAATCGGAAAAGGCGCTGCGTGCGACAGACTCAAGGCACTTCTTCAATCAACAAAAACGGACTCAGCTATAATTTCCGTGGGTGGAAGCCTCCTTCTTTACGGAGACAGAAAATTCACCGTCGGCATTGCCAACCCCGAAAACAGTCAGGCAACGCTGGGTACCCTTGAACTTTCCGATACATTTGTTTCAACTTCAGGTAACTACGAAAAGTTTTTTGAAAAAGACGGTCAGACTTATCATCATATACTTGACGCTACAACAGGCTACCCTGCAGACAGCAGACTTTCAAGCGTAACCGTCATCTGCGATTCAGGTCTTCTCAGCGATGCTCTTTCCACAGCATGCTACATTCTCGGATATCAGCAAAGCCTTTCTTTCTTAAATCAGTTCAACGCTCAGGCTGTGTTTGTTTTCAAGGATAAAACAATCCGAACAACCGACGGCATTAAAGATCAGTTTACTCTCACCGACGAAAGCTTTGTGGTGGGAAAATGAGAAAGCTTTTCAGACAAACAGATATATTTATAATCATAGGCGTTCTTGTTATGGGATTTCTTTTCTTTCTCCCTAATCTTTTTCAAAAAGACGAATTGATTGCTCAGGTTTATGTTGACGGAGAAATCACGGAAGAAATCAATCTCAGTGAAGTTTCAAAGGAGTACACATTCTCTCCGAAAGAAGATGTAGTTATCTGCGTCAAAAACAAAGCAGTGTGCTTTTCATCCTCCTCTTGCAAGGACGATATCTGCATTAACAGCGGATGGCTCACCTCAAAAGGTCAGAGTGCAGCTTGTCTGCCTCAGAGAGTTGTTGTTACAATCAAGGGCGCAGATAAAACAGATATGATAACTTACTGATGGTATTATTATGAATACAAAAAAAACAACAATAAAAAAAGTGGCTTTTCTCGGAATAATGGGAGCATTGGCTCTTTCCCTATCTTTCCTTGAATCGCTCATTCCCCCTCTTCCGGGAATCCCACCCGGAGCAAAGCCGGGTCTTTCAAATGTTGTTACAATGTTTTTAGCCTCATCATCAGGCATAGGCGATGCTTTTATCATAACTATTCTCAAAGCAGCCTTTGCAGGTATAACAAGAGGTGTCACAGCTATGCTGATGAGCGGAGCAGGTGGAATTCTTAGCACTCTTGCCGCTTGCATACTTCTCAGAAGCAAAAAGCTCAGAATCGGATACATCGGCATTGGTATCATCTGTGCCGTTTGCCATAATATCGGTCAGCTCATCGTCGCCTGCATACTCTCCGGCACATGGGCACTCATTACGGGCTATGGCCCTGTACTTATGTTGTTTGCCGTTGCAACAGGTTTTGTTACGGGGACAACGCTGAAGCTGGTTATCCCGGCTTTGGAAAAAATCATTAATCGTTTATAATTGAAAGGGG
>JAZORX010000017.1:0-10709 GCA_045656845.1 Acutalibacteraceae bacterium
CTACATATTTGTCAATTTCAGGAGAAATCTTGCTCATTCCTAAAATTTCTTTGTTAATAAGACTTGCAAAATCCAACAGCACAGTATCTTTAGCGTATGACTTAGCTACACTTTCTGCAGAAGAGAGACTCGGTCTGGAAACCGAAGGCTGTGTCGGAGGTGTTGTCGGAGGCACAGTCGGCTCCTGAGTGGGAGGCGTTGTCGGACGCTGCGTCGGAGGTACTGTCGGTGCCTGAGTGGGAGGCGTTGTCGGACGCTGTGTCTGAGGTGTTGTCGGTGCCTGAGTGGGAGGTGTTGTCGGACGCTGTGTCTGAGGCACTGTTGGTGTCTGCGTCTGGGGCATTGTCGGTATCTGGATAGAAGGCATCGACGGTGCAAATGACGGAATACTGAATGAAGGAAGCGTGATAGGCAATGAAGATGACTGCTCTGTAGAAGAAGCAGTTGTTTCTGTGCCTGAAGTGTTTGCGTCCGGAAGTGTATTGTTTGCAGGGATTGTTATTTCAGCCTGCGTAGTTGATGTAGTGGTTGTTGTGTCGCCCTGATCTTTGTCCTTGTTTCCGAAAAGAATGATTGCTACTACGGCAACTGCGACAATAAGCACAACTGCGACAACAGCGATAATGATATTACCTGTGTTATTCTTTTTTGGTTTATCCGGCTCTCCGGGATTGATCGGATTGACCGGGGGAGGTGGTGCCACGGGAGGCTCCGACGGCATAACGGGAGGAACAGGCGGCATAACGGGAGGTGCCGCATAGGTTTCATATTCAACAGGAGCATCGGGTTGCTGAGGAGCTGCATAGGTCTCATACTCAGCGGGAGCATTTGATTGCTGAGGAGTTCCGCAGAATTGGCAGAAGTTCATTCCGTCAGGGAGTTGTGATCCACAATTTTTACAAAACATAGTCTTTCCCCTTTGTTATAGTTTTAAAAATGTACAGTCTAATGATAATACCTTGAAATTAAAGTGTCAAGAAGATAAAGATATCTTTTTAAAAAAAGAGTTGCCTGCAGGTAGCAGACAACTCAGATTTTTGTTTTGATTTATCCTAACATTTCTTCAAGGAAGGAAAGTGAGTACAGACACATTGAAGGGTCACCGGAATCATCAACATAAACAATTGTCCATTTTCCGTCGATGCAACCGAGAATCATGAGCACATCGTTTGTTTCGGTTTCAAGGCTTCCGGAGATAGTCTTCTTTGTTTTAACCTGAACAAAGCTGTCAATCTTATCCCAATCAAGATTTTTGGAATTCAGACCGGATGAGCTGAAAGAATCAACTTTTTTCTTCGTTTTTTCAACGAAAGGAGCTGCTTCGTCAGCGGTGATTTCTGTAACCGTATGGTCAGCGCTTGTTGTGTAGTCATCACCGTATTTTGAAGCAAGCATAGCGTCATAATCGCCGACGGAACTGAAAAGAGCATTTAAAAACTCTTCAGCGTTTGTTACCTTGGAGCTGAAAGCACCGGATATCTTTTGGTAGCCATCTGCTTTGTTGTCAGTTCCTGTTTGCTCCATAACATAATTATCAATCAGTTCTTCCGTATAAGCCCAACCGAGGATTTCTTTTTCAAATATATCCTTCATCTCGAGAGTATACATTTTATCGCAGATATCATCAGCAAGCTTTTCTGCACCCTTAAGGTCAACGGTCGGGGTTGAAGGTGCAGTAGACGGTTCAGAAGGGGATGACGGCTTTGTGGAATTTCCCGACGGCTTTTCCGGTAAGGTAGAAACGGTGGATGCCGTAGTCGAATCCTTGCTGCCTTCCTCTTTATCGCTCAATAAAAATCCGGGAGCTATAAAAGCAAGAACGCAGAAAACAGCAATAGCAACAACGAGTGCTGCAGCTGCAACGATGATTATTGTTGTCTTCTTTTTCTTCTTTTTGCCGTCGTCAGTCGGTTCAGGTGGAAAATCAGGACCGAACCCTGTGTCGAAACCGGGGTTTGTTGCAGGGCCAAAACCGGGATCACCTGCAGGACCGAAACCGGGATCACCTGCAGGACCAAAACCGGGATCACCTGCAGGGCCAAAACCGGCATCTAATGTATCATCAAAAAGAGGAGGAGGGATTATCGTAGCCTGATCGTCATCGGCTATCTGACGGGGTGCAGGAGCATCATAAGGCACGAAGGACGGCTGAGGCTGTGGTGCTTCAGGCATCTGAGGTGCTTCGGGTGCAGGACCCTGCGGAGCGACGGGCGCCTGCAAAGCTACGGGTGCGCCGCATTTATTGCAGAAATTTATTCCGTCGGGAATCTGAGAACCGCATTTATTACAAAACATAAAAATTCTCCTTTGAAAATTAATTACAAAGTAATGATAATCTTTTAATTCTTAACTGTCAAGCAAAATACGACAGTTTTTGTAAAGAAAAAGCTACCTGCCTGAGCAGATAGCTTTGAGTATCGGATAGTTTATGGATTGAAAGAGACTTTATCCTAAGGGGCTTCAGATGGATTCAAGCATTCCTTCTACGAAAGAAAGAGAACCTAAGCAGTTTGAAGATCCGTCGGCAGAGTTAGCGTAAAGAACTACCCATTTTCCGTTTCTGAGACCGAGAATGGTGGTCATACTATCGTTGTTTGAATCTTTTGATATCAAACAATCAACTTCAGCGTATGCTTCAAAATCGTCCCAATTGTAGTCGGAAGAGCTCAATCCTACAGCGTTGTATTTGTCGATTTCTGCCTTAGTTTTGTCAGAATAAGATTTTGCTTCGCTTTCTGTAATCACTTTTGAAGACATAACCGTACAAGTAATGTTGTTAGTCGGATTTTCTGCTGATTGTAAATATGCTTTGAAAAAATCTTCGGCATCTTCAATCTTATAATTAAGCTCTCCTGAAAGGATGTTATATATTGCGTCTATAGACATTGTGTAACCGAGTTCAGCTGATACAGATTCGATTAATAAATCCTCTATAATTTTTTCTACGCTGCTCCAACCGATGATTTCACTGTCGCAGAGAGTTATGAGATCAAAAGTAGAGAGTGTATCGTAATAAGCTTTTGCATGACTTTCAGCATCAGTGAGGTTGATTGCAGGCTGGGTCGGTTCGGGCTTGGAAGGTTCGGTCGGACGGGATGTAGAGTTTTGCTCTTCGTTTTCGGAAACGGATGAAGTTTCCTCTGATTTAGTTGTAGTCTCATCTTCCTTGAGAAGGAAACCTGGTTTAACGAAACCAAGAATACAGAAAGCAACAACTATAACAGCGACTGCAACCACAGCTCCGATTATAAGACCTGTATTCTTTTTCTTCGGGGGCTCAGGCTGAGGTGCAACGGTCTGAACGGGAGGCTGGTAGGTAGGGATGTTTGTGGGAATACCTGTAGGATTCTGAGTCTGCACAGGAGCAATCGTCTGAGCACCGCAAGAGTTGCAGAATTTTGAGCCATCAGAGATAGGCATACCGCAGTTTGGACAATTCATGGTATCTTCTCCTTTTTAATTAATAAGACACGATTGAAGTAAAATAAACTCACAATGTGTCGATTTATTTAATACTATAATAACTCTTTATATACAACTAAGTCAAGTATAAAAAATTAATGTTTGCAGCTATTTTTTCTCTACAAGAAATTTCAAAAATTTTCTCCTTTTTTTAACAATTTATTATTGATGTTTATGTTTGGTTGTGCTAGAATTCAAAATTGAAAGGCGGTGGCTATTATGGCACAGTTAAAAATGTATTGGTTGGCAGGAACTCCTATTGAAGAGCTTGCTTTACCGGAAGAATATAAAGTTTCAAGATATAACGGAACGGCTGCTGACAGAGAAGCATGGGTTGAATGCTGCAAAAACGGTCTCGTAGGCGATGAACCGTTTGAAGAAATCTTTGAAGACAGAATCACAAATCACGCTTTCACAAACCCTGACACAGACACTTATTTCATCGATTATGAGGGTGAGCATGTCGGTACAATCACTGCTGTACATCATACAGATGTAAACTGCGGTGAGGTGCATATGGTAGGTCTTAAGACTGAGTTCCGTGGCAAGGGCCTCGGTAAGCATCTCAATTATATCGCTCTCAAGGACCTTGAGGCTCGTGGAGTTGATTATATTTATCTTACCACTGACGAATGGCGCAAGGGTGCAGTCAAGAGCTATCTTTCTTCAGGTTTCAAGCCCGTTGAATATAACGAAGGTATGCAGAAGCGTTGGGAAGCAGTTCTTACAGAGTACGATATCGACAGCATCGATATGGTAAACGAGGATTGCTCATTCTATAAAACAATTTATAAAGCTCCGAAAATCAAAATCGGTGTTGTTGGCGCAGGTCGCGGCAAGACAATGATCAGCTATTGCGTTAATTCTAAAAATGCCGAGCTTGTTGCTGTTTGTGATAACCATAAGCCGACTCTTGATTTCGCAGAGAAGAGCTATGGCGACGGCAAGATAGTATTCTATGACGATCTTGAAGAGTTCCTCAAGCACGATATGGATGCAGTTGTTCTTGCAAACTTTGCAACAGAGCATACTCCTCTTGCAATCCGTTGTATGGAGAGCGGACTTGATGTTATCAGTGAGGTTCTTCCCGTCCAGACGATGAAAGAGGCTGTTGAGCTTATCGAAACAGTTGAAAGAACAGGCAGAGTTTACGCTTATGCAGAAAACTATTGCTATATGGGCGCACCGAAGAAGATGCGTGAGCTTTACAGATCAGGCGTTCTCGGCGAGTTTGAATACGGTGAAGGCGAATATATGCACAACTGTGAGTCAATCTGGCACGATATCACAAGAGGTCTTCCTGAGCATTGGCGTAATAATATGCACGCTTGCTATTATTGCACACATTCAATCGGTCCGCTTATTCATATCACAGGTATGCGTCCCGTAAAGGTAACAGGTTTTGAGGTTGCTCTCAATGCAAGAATGACTCGTATGGGTGCAAAAGCAGGCCCGATCGGTATGGAAGTTATAACACTTGAAAACGGTGCAATCCTCAAGTCAATCCACGGTGTAGGTTGCTCAAAGGATTCAATCTGGTATTCAATCTACGGCTCAAAGGGAAGAATGGAAAGCTACCGTGAAGACCATGACCGTCAGGGTATGAATAAGCTTTATGTCAACTGTGATGTAAACGAAGGTGACAACGATTCACACGCAGTTGATACAAGCACAGAAGACCATCTTTCAAAGCTTGCTGAGGAAGCAGGACATGGCGGCTCAGACTTCTATACAATGTATAACTTCGTTGAAAAGCTCCGTGGCAGAGAGGATATGGATGTTATCGATGTTTACGAAGCTATGGATATGTTCCTTCCGGGTATGTTTGCTTACTATTCAATTCTCGAGGGTGGAAAGCCGATGGATATTCCTAACCTCCGTGATCCCGAAGAAAGAGCAAAGTGGAAGGATGACACACGCTGCACAGATCCGAATGTAGCAGGTGATATGCTCATCCCGAGCTATTCAAAGGGCAATCCCGATTTCCCTGATTCAACATACGAAAGAGTCAGAAAAATGTACGAGGAAAAGCTCGCTGAAAGACAGAATAAAAAAGACTGATTTTTAAAACCCCGTAGCTTCGTGCTGCGGGGTTGCTGCTTTGAAAAACGGGATTTACAAATAAAAAACATAAATTTTTAAAAAACTTTCAAAAAGCACTTGATTTTTGCGTTTCTTGGTGATATAATACCTGAGCATTAAGAAATGTGCTGCTAGCTCAGCTGGATAGAGTGTTTGGCTACGAACCAAAAGGTCAGGGGTTCGAATCCCTTGCAGCACGCCACCCGCAAACCTTTATTTATCAAGGGTTTGCGGTTTTTTTATGCCTTTTTGCAGGTATAAAAAAGATGTTAAATTTGTGTTTTGGTGTTTATTTGGTGTTTATTGCCTGAAAAAATGTACTTTTTATGTGTTTTGCTATCAAAAATCGAGCTTGCAAGCTCGTCGGAAATTCGTTCACCTGACAACCTCCCACTTGAATTCTTTTTGACGAAGTGATATAATAGTCAAGTCGAACATACAACCGCTTACGGGTTATTCTGTGGGCGGTTGTTTTTTTTATCTCATTTTAGCTTGAAAGGGAAGAAAAAAGAGAGAAACACCGATAACGGTGAATCTCTCTTTTCTTTTATGCTTGTTTTCTGCTGAAAATATCGTTGATTTTCTCGGCTGCTGCTTCGTCGGCTGTTTTTATGGCGTGTGCATATATCTTTGTAGTTGTCCCTGCGTTGGCGTGTCCTAATCTCTTGGCAACTGTTGTTATAGGTACGCCGTTGGCAATCTGCAAAGTTGCATTTGTGTGTCTTAAGCTGTGCAACGTGACGTCCGGGAGAGTGTTTTTTCTGATAAACTTCTTAAACCAATTCGTTAAGCTGTCGGGATGAATTGGCGTTCCGTCATCTTTTGTAAACACATAACCACAGTCTGTATATCTGTCTCCGAGCTGTAGCCGTTTTTCTCTTTGTGCTGCTCTTTGTTTTTTTAATGCAGAAATCACAAGCTCAGACATTTTTATAACTCTATGAGACGATGACGTTTTCGTGTCACTTTCGTATAGTCCTTTATCCGGTAAATATTGAATACTTCTTTCGACAGAGATGACACCGTTTTCAAAATCAATATCACTCCATTTAAATCCCAGTAGCTCCTCACGACGTACACCTAAAAACATAAGTACTTGTATCATTGTTCGGTGCTGTGTGTCTTCTTGTTCTAGCCTGTCAAGCAATGTCATTGCCTCCATATCGTCAAGCGTTCGGGGGTCACTTTGTTGCACTTTTGGAGGCTTCACTCTCTCACAAGGGTTATAAATAATCACTTGCCATTGTACCGCCGTTGAAAGAATGGAAGATAACAAAATGTGATGATGTCGTATCGTCTGCGTTGAAAGTTTATTATCTCCGACGGGTTTAAACATATCAGCGAATTTATTATTCATTGCTTTAGCTATCTTTTCGGCTGTTTGTTTCGTTACGTTGTTACCTCTTGCAAGTGATTCTATCGTATGAATGCTTATTCCTGCACGCTCGGAAAGACTTTTCTGTGTGGTTTTCTGCTGCTTTAATTCAGCCTTAATGTCAAGGGTGCATTTGTATTTTGTATCAGCTCTTATCCCTTCCCGTGAAAGTTCATCATACAACGCCATAATGTGGTACGGTTGGAGTTTTGAGATTTTTAGATGACCGATACCGTCATTTAATCGAGGAAGCAACGCTCTATACTGTGCAACCGTTTTCGGTTTTAACTGCTTTTCTGCATATTCTTTCAACCACTTGTCGGCAAATTCAGCAAATTTTATATTGCAGTCAACATATAAACCGTTTTTTACTTGTTCTTCAAATAATACCGCTTGCCTTTGTACTTCCTTTTCGATTTGCCTTTTTGTCATTCCTTCTTCAGGCTTCCAGGTCATAGATTTACGAAGCTGTTTACCGTGTAAATCATACCCGGATGATACAGTTATTCGGAATGTATTTCCTCGATTAGTTATCGTAGCCATTATTTAACGTCCTTTTCATCATAGTATTTTTGAACCATTTGCCAAAATAACATTTCAACGTATGACTTGTATACAGATTTTACATTAATTTCTATAACGTCCATATGATTTTCGGTATAAAAATATTCAGTTTCACTGCTGTTAGAATATTTTTGATATCCTTCGATGCCTGTAATAATTTCGTCCACATCTTGTGTGGCGATAAAATTTAATAATTCAAATTTTTTTGTCTCTTGAAATCGATTCGAAGTATGCAAGCTTATAATAGCTCTATCCGATAAGCCTGTATAACTATTCACGTCTCTTATTGTTGAGTTAAATGCTTTTACATTTGTCAATCCGAGCAAATAGTCAACAGAAACATCAAAAAATTCTGAATACTTCAATAATACAGTTCTTGGCATTTCTCTTGTACCGTTTTCGTAAAAGCTAATCGTCTTTTGATTGCAGTTAATTTCTTTTGATAACTGAGCTATACTAAGATTTTTGCTTTCTCTAAGTTTAGTATATCTGTCTCCCAATTCTAACGAAGTCATTTTAAACACCTCTTTATATCCTTGTAGCAAACAGCATTAAGCGACTACAAGAAAATTATTTTTGTTGTAAGTGCCTGAAATATCAGATTTTGTGATATTATTGTAGCAACAACAACAAATTGCTACAGATATATTAACGTTTGTGAACGCTGTTGTCAACAACAATTTTATGGAGGTATAAAAATGAGAACAAATGCAGACATCAGAAAAGCCGCAAAGGATAACGGTATCAAGTTATGGCAAATTGCCAAAAAGCTCGGCATAAGTGACGGGAATTTCAGCCGCAAGCTCAGGGATGAGCTTTCAGAGGGGGAAAAAGACCGTATTTTAACAATTATAGCCGAGCTTGCAAAGGAGGTTAAAAAATGAATATTCCCCGAATGAGAACAGCACCCGAAGCCATAGCCGAGCTGAAAAAAGTAGACCCCGAAACAGCTTTCACATTGCGAGCTTTACGCAGAATGATGAATACGGGTGAAATTCCCGTAGTAAAAGTTGAATCAAAGCGACTTGTAAACCTTGATACGCTCTTCGAATATCTTGGTGCAACGGTTGCGAATCCTACAAGCTCGGAAGACTCAGGACGGGTACGACGTATTTACTAAGGGGGTTAAGTATGAATAAACCTATTTATGACCCTGATGAGCTCGGAAGCCTTGAACCATATAAAACAACACTTTCAAGACTTAATTGCGGAAAGAGAAACGCCGTTCACGCCTCACAGCTTGCCGTATTGCTTAGTGTTGACTGTCGGGCGGTTCGTCGAATAATCGAAACATTGCGTATTTCTGGCGTATGTATAATTTCAGACGAAAACGGTTATTATTACCCGGCAACTGCAGAAGAGATACAGCGATATATTAAAAGACTTAAAAGTGTTATATCTGTACACTCCGCTGCTATCAGAGCTGCTTATACTCAACTTAATTATATGTTACAAGAAACAGAGGGAAAGTATAAAAATGAGTGAAACAAAAAAATACTATTGGTTACGCTTGAAAGAAGGTTTTTTCGATAGTAAACAAATCAAGTTTTTACGCTCACAAGAAAACGGCGATAAAATGTGCATAGTCTATCTTCAAATGCAATTAAAAAGCTTGAAAACGGTGGGGGTTATTCATTATGATAACCTTTTGCCTTCTTGCGTTGAAGAAATCGCCTTCGAGCTGGGCGAATCTATAGAAACAGTTAATCAAACGGTTGCAATGCTCGAACAGCTTAATCTTGTTGAAAAGCTCGACAATGGCTCGTTATATTTACCCGCCGTTAGTGATGTAGTGGGAAGCGAAACCGCTGCAGCTGAACGAATGAGGCATAAACGCAACCGTGACAATTTAACTGCAGACAACACTAACCCTTTTAAAGACTATGTGTAACTTTGTTACGCTTTTCCGAACAATGTTACACAGAGATAGAGATAGAGAAAAAATAAAGAAAATATATAGTGAAAGTATATTCTCTTTACTTCTTTCTCTTTTAAATTTTCTTCATAAGAAAAGCATCAGTTTTTATAAAAAGGAGGTTGCACAATGAACGAAGCCGAAAAAAACTTGATACCTTTAGACAAACGAACAAAGGAAGAACGAAGGGAAATAGCCGTTAAGGGTGGCAAGGCAAGCGGAAAAGCACGGCAAAATAAAAAAACTATTAAAGAAATTGCCCGTATGTTTTTATACGCACCTATAAGAGACGAAAAACTAAACAAAATATTAGATGACGTCGGAATCCCCAGAGACGAACAAACCTATATTTTGATAATGATATTTCAACAAATCAGGAAAGCAGCAAACGGTGACATTAAGGCAGCAGAATTTATCAGGGAAACCATTGGAGAGAATCCACGCTTGAAATTATATGAGCGTCGTTTAGAGCTTTTAAACACCGACGGTACAACAAAAGTCATCGACGAGTGGGTCAACTCTATTCCTGAATTTTAAAACGTCAAAAAAACAGCTGTCACAGCTTGTAAACTGCATTTAATCGCTTACAGTGCAAACGGTCACCTAGAAGCATAAAATTGCTTCAGAAAGCCATAAAAGAAAGTTAACACCATTTGGCGTTAGCTTTTTTCTTATTTTACGTTTTCAGTCGCTTGTTTAAATAGTTCAACATTCATTTCAGAAAGCACCATTGCATATTCGATATTATCGTCACTGCCTGATGTGTCAATCAAACACTTATCAATTACAGCAGCTAAAGCTCTCATTTTTAAAAAGATGTTTTCGTCAATTTTTATCATTTCTTACAACTCCTATAATATTTTTCTGTCGAGCGTGCAATCGTTTAAGTGTTATGCTCTTCAGTAGTCTGAAGAATAACAAAAAAATATCGGTTTGTAAATGAAACTTACTGATATTATAATAATATTTTTTATATTGCAGAAAACTTACTTTTCGGTAAGTTTATATATATATCTATAGGCTGGTTTTGGTGTTTATTTGGTGTTTGTTTTTGTGTTTTGGTGTTTATTTCTATGTAACGTCGTGAAAGGCAATCAGTTAGAAAACGCAGTATTATCAACACTTTCAGGCGCATTTTGACACACCGTGAAACGGCTCTCTATCATCTACGAACCAAAAGGTCAGGGGTTCGAATCCCTTGCAGCACGCCAAAAACAGAGTAGACTCAAGAGAGTCTGCTCTGTTTTTATTTTATTTGATAAGCAAGGGATTCGAACAAGGAAATATGATCTGAGCAAAGAAAACAGTTAA
>JAZORX010000018.1:0-6155 GCA_045656845.1 Acutalibacteraceae bacterium
TTGCTGATACCGTTTCTTTCGGCTCGATTGTTGCCGTGTAAATAGGTTCATAATCATCACGGCTCGGAGATTCCGAAAGGCTGTCATATCTCATAAACATAAGATTTTTCGGGTCATCATGCGGAATCTGATAGATAAGAATGGCATTGTTGGGATTCTCGTTGAATCTCTTTTCGATGTCACGGTCAGGAACATCAGCTTTTATTCGTTCCCAGTCAGAAACATCAATGCCAAAAATACCGTAATGGTCAATTATATCGCTTTCGCTTACAACCATTGCTTCGGTATTATCCGTATGCAGACAGTAAATCGCCACATCTCTGTCTATCAGTTCTCTTGCTCTGTCTTTTGAAAGCGGGAGCATATTGCTGTCGGTGTAACCGTAGTTTTCCATTATCTGAACCGTTATTGTCGGGTCGGGAAGCTCTGACATTGAGTTTTCTTCAATGCCGGGTATTTCTGCCGTATCCTGATGTTCAGCGATAGGCTCGTCCTTTACATACGGAGTGAGTCTGTCCAAAAGTGACTGTGCTGTTTGGCTGTATTCTGTATTGTCATTGATAATACCACGAAGCCAATCGGCAACACCAGAACAATTACCGCTTGAAATATTACCCACAAGGTCACTAATGTTACCCTGTGGGTCACTTACACGGTCAATATAATCGTATGTATCGTAGTCATAGGCAAACCGGTCAAGATCGGTAGCAAGTGCTGTTATAGGGTCTGCTTTTGCAGAAAGGTCAATGCCTTGTTCTTTGCAGACCTCTTTGAAATTGCGGTCTATTGCGGTAATGAGTTCCGATGAAGTCTTATTTATCGTTTCAAGACTTGCTTTGAGTTCTTTCAGTTCTTTATCGCTCGACCAGGAAGCAAGATAGCCGAATGAGTTATCGCTTGTTTCAATGCCGTAATACGCACATACAGCATAGGCAATACTTTCCGCTTCAACTTCTTCCGTGTGACGGTCTTTTCTTTCAACATCCGTTTCATCCTTATTCCTTCTTGAATAATTGTGAAGTGTTGCGTGTGCCATTTCGTGAATAGCGGCACAAACCGTCTGTGTTTCACTCATTCCTTCTCGCAGAGTAATACTCTGATTATCGTAACTGAAAAAGCCGTCAGCACCGTTTTCAATAGGCTTGAAATCAATAGGTACGGGAGAACTTCTCTTGATAGCTTCCATAAAAGCATCATAGTGTTCCACACTTCCGGTTAAATCAGATGAGAGTTCGGGCAAGGGTTTACCTTCGGTCTGCGAAACGTCAAAAACAGATACAACCTTGAATGTTGATGTGCTGACCTCTGCAACTTCCTTTATAGGCTGTCCGTTTTCATCGAGCATAGGAAGTTTTGTGTCGGGGTCGAGTTTTTCTTTTTCAATCTTCTTTTTAAATGGTGCAGGGGCAATAATCTTTATGCCTTTTTCGCCACGTCTGACATTTCTGCCGAATGAATCCTTCCACTTGTTGAATCCTGCAACAAGGGAAGCATCAGGCTTTTGCATAAAGATAAGCATTTGGTTGTTTACACTGTATCTGTGGAAACGGCTCATTGTCTGCAAATACTGTTTGTATTTATCTGAAGCAAACAATTCTTTTATGCCGTTTTCGATACTGTCGGTAATTTCTTTCAGCTTTTCTTTATCGCTCTTGAAAGCACCTTTTGTATTGTCAGCCATAATATTCCTCCTATTCTATAATGGTTACTTCGTGATACTCACCGAACCCGTTTATCCACTCTCGAGCTTCTTTTGATGAGCCGTCATAAAAGATGTCAACAACATTTCCGTTCACTTCGTTTCCCGTGTCAACAGCTTTGAGCTGTATTCCGTTCACTTCGATTATGCTTCCGAGAGGAATTACATCGGGGTCAACGGCACAAGTTTTGAGATGTTCAGATGTTGCACCCGTAGATGTTGCATAACCCCATTTACCGCCGTCACTTGACGGAGTATATACCGTTATTCTGAAATTCTTGCCGTTTGTCTTTTTACTGACTGAACGGCTTGAAGGCTTTTCGGTTTTGGGTTTCTCTGTTATTTTTTCGGTGGTTATCTCTGCGGTTGTTTCGGGTACGGTAACGGTTGTTGTTTTAGTTGGTTTAACTGTTGTTATTTCAGTTGCTTCAACACTTGCATAATACGGAACTGAAAAATCTTCGGGATTTATTTCGTGTACTGCAAGTTCAACGAATATGCCAAACAATAAAGTGAATATCCCGAGTCCGATAAGATATGGGGTATATTTCTTGTTCAAAGTTGTACTCCTTTGTCTTGGAATAGTGGAAAAAGTACCGCAAAAACAGGGGTAAAGGTCAAACTACCTTTACCCCTTGATTACCGCACCCTGAATCCGTTGATATATAAGGGTTTTCGAGTGCTACTTTTTCCACTTTTCAGTTTCTTTTTCTTTGCATATACAATGCTTTTTGCCGTCTTATTCTGCTTCTTGCACAGCTTATGCAATAGAGCTGATTATGATGCTTTTTTATAAAGGGGTTATTGCAATCTTTGCATAACCCTTTTTGCTTTTGGTTTAATATTTCATCTTCCAAATCAGGACGCAACGGCAGAACGGCTCTGCGGAAATACTGACACAATAACGAATAAGTAATCAGCTGAGGACAGCAATGAGTTTCACCGTCATCGAGAAGCAGACAGTTTCCTTCGTCATAATTGCAACACTCATTTTTAACGAGAGTATTTACACTTATTCTTTGTTTTTCGGTAAGTCTTGGTAAAGGCTTATTCATTTTTCACTCTGTATCTCACTTTTTCACCGTTATCAGTAAACGTCAGCGTTATTGACTTATTTCCGCTTTTGATTTCCGTATATCCTTTGGAAAGTAAATCAACCGCCATTTTCTTGGAAATTGATATATCCTGCGACTGCAAGAAAGTATTGTCTTTCCAAAAAGCGAATTTGCATCCGTTCTTTTCACAATGGAAACCGTTTTTGCCTTCGGTAACATTACCGCCGCATCGGGGACACTTGCCGACAATCTCTCTGCCGGAAGGGAATAAGACATCGACATCGTGAACGGGAGCATACTCATCAATGATTTCAATAATCATTTCGCTGATTTCATTCATAAAATCTTCGGGTTCCATTTCACCCTTTTCGATAAGTTTGAGCTTGTGTTCCCATTCAGCCGTAAGAAGCGGAGATTGGATTTGCTCGGGAAGAACGGTTATGAGTGACTTGCCCGTAAAAGTGGGAACAAGAGAAACGGTCTTTTTGTTATTCTTTCGCTGAACAAATCCCGTAGCAATGAGTTTTTCAATCATTGCAGCTCTTGTTGCGGGAGTGCCAAGACCTTTTCTTTCAGCATCTTCGGGAGTTTCTTTTACACCTGCGTTTTCCATAGCTGAAAGCAAGGTATCTTCCGTATAATTCGGCTTTGATTTCGTGAAACTCTCTTTCAAATCAATATTGTTGATTTCAAAAACGTCACCTTCCTCAATGTCAAACTGCATTTCGGGTTCTTCGGAATCTTCGCTTTCTTCTTCAATAAAAGTTTTCCATCCGTAGCTTTCAACATTACGGTAAGTAAAGGTGAATTCCGTATCTCCGCAACGGATAAATGCTTTTTCGAGGAAATAGTAGAAAGGTTCGGAAACTGCACACAAAAGTCTTGTTGCAATCATTGTGAGAATGTTAATCTCACCTGCATCAAGTGAAGCAAGGTCAAGATTTGCAACATTCTTTGTGGGAATGATGGCGTGATGGTCGGTTACTTTCTTATTGTTAATAACCTTCAGCTCGTCATATTCGGTTATTGTTCTGTTAATCAGATTTGCAGAAGCATTGATAAGTTCGGGAATGGATTTCTCCATATCGCTTGTGAGGTATCGGGCATCTGTACGGGGGTAAGTGCAGAGCTTCTTTTCATAAAGCGACTGAACAAGATTCAAAGTCTGCTGCGCCGTATATCCGAGTTTCTTGTTAGCATCTCTCTGGAGAGAAGTAAGGTCATAGAGCAAAGGTGCTTTTTCTTCCTTTGCCTGACAAGCAACTCTGTAACAGGTTGCAAAATCATAGTTTTTACAATCGGCAAGGATGTTTTCTGCTTTTTCCTTGCTTTCGATTTTGTCTGTTTTTGCCTTGAAGTTACCGCTTTCAAGTTCAATGTTGTAATACGGTGTCGGTTCAAAAGCATCAATTTCCGCCTGACGGGAAATGATGAGGGCAAGAGTGGGTGTTACCACTCTGCCGACATTAAGGGTGCGATGATAGATAACCGAAAAGAATCGGGTAAGATTTATGCCTACAAGCCAGTCAGCCTTTGCTCTGCAATCGGCGGCGAAATACAGATTATCGTAAAACTTTGAAGGCTTGAGATGCTTGAAACCTTCAATTATGGCTTCATCTTCCATAGATGAAATCCAAAGTCTTTTTACGGGTTTTCTGCATTCGGAAAGTTTAAACATATTTCTGAATATGAGTTCACCTTCACGGCCCGCATCGCAGGCATTGATGATTTCGGTTACATCTTTGCGATACATAAGAGATTTAAGGATTTTGAAATGGTCATATTTGATTTTATCGGCTATCTTCAATCTCCACGGAGCAGGAAGAATGGGTAAATCTTCCTTTCTCCATATCGCATATTTGCCGTCATAACTGTCGGCATTTGCGAGAGTGTCAAGATGACCGTAACACCAAGAAATGATATATTTATCATTTTCGATATAACCGTCTTTTCTGTTTTTTACGCCGAGTGCATTTGCGATGTTGATAGCAACAGAAGGCTTTTCGGTGATAATGAGCTGTTTCAAGATTATCAAGCCTCCGTTTCATCGTCATCGGCTTCATCTACTACGTATTCTTCTTCCTCATAACCGCCGTCATAATCATCATCGGTGTCGGGTTCCGAAACGGGAGTATTGGTTTTCTTGCCGTTTTTAAACTTGAAATGATAAATAGCATAACCGCCGCCTGCAAGAGTGACTACTACAAGAAGAATAATACCGCTTTTACCCTTTGATTCCTTTTCGTCAGGTTCTTCTTCGGTACTTGTTGTATCTTCTGTTGTCTGCTCGGTTGTCTGTTCTTCCACAGCACACTGAGCAAGATTTACCTTGCAGAGTTCACATTCGGTATTAACCTTGCCGTCTTTGCACTTTTCCTTGCAGGAACAAGTTGCAACCTCTACTTCACCGTCATTGATAAGAGCCATAAGGTCGGCTTCATCAACCAAGTTGAGCAAGTACACGTTCTCTTTATCACCGTCACGGTCAATTACAATGTAGAAGGTGTTACCGCTTTTACTTGTAACGGTCAAAAACTGTTTGCTCTTGATTTCTTCATCTTCCTTGCCTGATGTGATATATCCGCCCATCTGCAAAAAATCGTCAATGAGTGACATATTGCCGTTGGGAGTAAGTTCGTTTGTCTTATCACCTGTATAGGGAATATCAACATCAGTTTTTGAGATTGTAATACTGTCAATGGAAGAAGGAATAGAAGTGTTACCGCTTTCATCGGAAGCATAATAGCTTTCAGCAGCAAAAGCGGGTATAGAAAATGCCATTATGACAAGCATAACGGCTACAATGCTGAAAATTGCTTTGAGTTTACTTTTCTTCACTCGCAGCACTCCTTTCTTTTATTCTCTTTAAGAGTTCGGGTAATTCGCTGATGTCGATATTTATAGCTCTTACCATACCTACGATTTCGATATTTTCGAGTTTTTCAATCTCGTCATCAATTACCGAATTTCTCTGTTTGAGTTTATCAATTTTTTCGTTGTTTTTTGATTTCTCATCTTTGAGTTTTTGAATTTTGGGATTCATAATACCGCCTTTCTTATGGCAGTCTGCCGTATGCATAAAAGTGTTCCTGCCAATATGATTTGGTAAGCGATTCGTACTGTATCGGATCTCCGCAATGGAGCATCATGTTGTTGCCGACATAAATTCCAACATGGGTAACTGTTCTGCCCGCATCGTAAGTGTTTTTGAAAAACACCAAATCACCGGGTTTGACATTAACGGAAGAAACGGGAGTGCAAAGGTCATATAAACCTTGCGCTGTCGGTCTGCCGACACTCCAACCGCAATGGTTATATACCCACGATACAAAGCCTGAGCAGTCAAATGATGTACTCGGAGAACTGCCGCCGAAAACATACGGATAACCGAGATATTTTTC
>JAZORX010000019.1:0-8449 GCA_045656845.1 Acutalibacteraceae bacterium
GACGCAGGCGACAGCTACAGAATCGTATGGGGTCTTGTTAACGGTGGTGGCCCGACAAGTGAATTCCCGACACACTTTATGAATCACAGCGTAAGAGTTGCTGCAACAGACGGCAAGTGCCGCGTTATTTATCACGCTCATCCCGTTAATATCATTGCGTTGACATTCGTTCTTCCTCTTACTTCAGAGGCTTTCTCAAAGGTTCTCTGGCAGAGTATGACAGAGTGTCCGATCATCTTCCCCAACGGTGTTGGCGTTGTTGAATGGATGATCCCGGGTGGCGCAGAAATCGCTCACAGAACATGCGAGCTTCTTAAAACATACGATGCTGTTGTATGGGCTCATCACGGTCTTTTTGTATCAGGCGATACATTTGACAATGCATACGGTCTTATGCACACAATCGAGAAGTCAGCTGAAATTTACTGCAGAATCCTCTCTCTTGGTCAGCCTATCCGTCAGACAATCAGCGACGAAGGTCTTGTTGATGTTGCTGCTGCATACGGTCAGACCCTTAACAAGGATTTGCTTAAGTAAAATCTAGACAAAATTGCTGTTTTGTCTATTTACAAAAGACAGTACCAAATATATAATATTTTCAATATTTTTAAAAAGCGTCGAAGATATTAAGTCTTTTCAGGATCTTTTCAGAGAGCTGACGGCAGGTGAGAGTCAGTAGTTGAGGGTTAAGGCTGTCTCGTATCTGAGCTTGGTTCCCTAACCGTTACGACTGCATAAGGAACCACGGCAAGCACCGTTATCATGGCTTAGGATTTGAAAGAATCCGAAGAGTGGCTGTTTTCAGCAATTTGGGTGGTACCACGGTAATTTGTTTTATCGTCCCTGAAGCACAGATGTGTTTCAGGGATTTTTTTATGACGCAGCATATGGAGGATTATTATTATGAGAAAGATTCATGTATCAGACATTACATTGAGAGAGTGCGCAGGTTCTGCTGAACACTCACTCAGCTTTAAAGAGAAAATCGAAATGGCTAAGCTTATGGATAAGCTCCATTTCAACAGCATCGAAATGCCTGAAATCAAAAATGCTTCAACAGATGTTCTTCTTATTAAAACAATCGCTTCTCTTATGAAGCATTCTGAAGTATGTGTTCCCGTAGGAGCCGACGCACAAAGCGTTGAAACTGCATGGAACAGCGTCAAGGCAGCAGAAAAGGTTTCGCTCAAGGTAAGCGTTCCTGTTTCAGCTGTGCAGATGGAGTATAAATGCTCCAAAAAGCCTCCCGTTGTCAAGGAAATGGCAGCTGCTCTTATCGCAGAATGTAAGAAATATACAGATAATGTTGAGTTTTCAGCTGAGGATGCAATCAGAGCAGAGAAGGAGTTCCTTTGCGATGTGATCCGTTCTGCAATCGCAGCAGGTGCAACCCGTATTAACATCTGCGATTCAGAAGGCACTATTATGCCATCAGAGATGTATGATTTTGTAAAGAGCCTCTTTACAGATGTTCCGGAGCTTAAGGATGTAACTCTTTCAGTTGAGCTCAGCGATCAGCTCAATATGGCTGTAGCTTGTGCGTTTTCAGCAATTGCTGCAGGTGCAGGTGAGATTAAGACAACAGTGGAAGGCTTCAGCTATCCCTCAATCGAGGATGTTATGAATGTCTTCAAGCTTCGTGGCGATTCAAACGGTATTTCAAGCAAAATCCGTACAACGGAGCTTTCAAGAGTTGTCAGCCAGATGAAGAGAATGGTCAACACAACAAAGAGCGAAAATTCACCGTTTGAAAACGGTGTTAATGATAATGCGGAGACTCTCACTCTTGATAAGAATGATGATATTTCAGCAGTTATCAAGGCTGTGAAGAAGATCGGTTACGACCTTTCAGAAGAGGATAATTCAAAGGTTTATGAAGCATTCAGACGAGTTGCGGCAAAGAAGGAATTCGTCGGCACAAAGGAGCTTGAGGCAATCATCGCTTCAACAGCGCTTCAGGTACCTGCAACATATACAATCGAAAGCTATGTTATCAACAGCGGTAACGTTATCACAGCCACAGCTAACATAAGACTTAACAAAGACGGCGAGGCTGTCAGTGGTGTAAGCGTTGGTGATGGTCCGATTGACGCAGCTTTCCTTGCTATCGAGCAGATCGTAGGTCATCATTATGAGCTTGACGATTTCCAGATCAAGTCAGTAACAGAGGGCCGCGAAGCAATGGGTTCAGCTCTTGTCAAGCTTCGTTCTTCAAGCGGTAAGCTCTATTCAGGTACAGGAATTTCAACAGATGTTATCGGCGCAAGCATCAGAGCTTATGTAAGCGCACTCAATAAAATCGCCTACGAGGAGGAATAAAGGTGAATTTAGCTTTTTCAACAAAATTCCATAAGGCATCAGGTCTTGGCGATTTCCTTAAGATTGCCGAAGATCTTCGCTATGACGGAATTGAAATTCACGATATAAAAGCAGATGCTTTTTCGGGTAAAGCTTCACCTTTCAATCCCGATATGGCGTCCGTTACAAAGCGTACTCTTATAAATGCAAAAAAGGCGATTGCCTGCATTGATGCAGATTGCAATATTGCCGATAAAGAGAATGCTGAAGAGGTAATGAAAAAGATTGAAACAGCAGTTTCTGTTGCAAGAAATATCAATGTTTCATATATCAAGGTCTGCGCAGAAAGTGATGATGAAAACGCAGTTGATTATGTAACAGGCTTTATGTCTGATGTAATCAGCCTGTGCGAGAAAAACAATGTTATAGTGCTTGTTGAAACAGCAGGAATTTATGCAGATACAGATAAGCTCTGCGATCTTCTTAATTTCTTTGCAAGCGACTATATAGGTGCAGACTGGAATATGTATGAGACTTTCTTCAAGGCGAAAGAGGATGCTGAGAAGACAATCAAAAACCTTGGCGCATATGTAAAGCTTGTTCATATGACGGATGCTGAGGAATACGGAAAGCACACTCTCATCGGTGAGGGTAAGCTTCCTGTTGAAGAAATGACAAATGCTCTTCGCTCAATCAATTATGCGGGATTCGTTTGTATTGAGTGGGATCCCGAATGGGTGAGTGAGATTGATGATCTTGAAATCATCCTTACTCATTACGAGAGCTTTATGGAAGCTATGGGCAGCACAAAGAGCAATAAAAAGTATTTTTATAATAAAACAAGAACAGGCAAGTTTATTTGGGAAAAGGAAGAACTTATTGAAAAGACCTTTTCTCAGGTTCTTGATACAATGGTTGAAGAGTTCCCCGATCAGCTTGCTTTCAAATATACGACACTTGACTATACAAGAACATACTCAGAGTTCCGTGACGATGTTGATAATTTTGCACGTGCACTCATTGCTATGGGTGTAAAAGCAGGTACTCATGTTTCTGTATGGGCAACCAATGTGCCTCAGTGGTACATCGCTTTCTGGGCAGCAACAAAAATCGGTGCTGTTCTTGTAACAGTAAATACGGCTTATAAGATCCACGAGGCAGAGTATCTTTTAAGACAATCTGATACTCATACACTTATTATGGTCAAGGGCTACAGAGATTCTCATTACGATGAGATTATGGCTGAGCTTTGCCCCGAGCTTGAAAATATGAAGCCGGGTGAGCAGCTTCATGCTAAGAGACTCCCGTTCCTTCGTAATATCATTACGGTAGGCTATGAGCAGAAGGGCTGTATGACATGGAATGAGGCTCTTGAAAAGTCTTCTCAGGTACCCGTTGAGGAAGTTTACCGTATGGCATCTCTTGTAAAGAAAGACGATGTATGCAATATGCAGTACACTTCAGGTACTACAGGCTTCCCGAAGGGCGTTATGCTTACTCATTACAATGTTGTAAATAACGGTAAGTGTATCGGAGACAGAATGGATCTTTCAACTGCAGACAGAATGATGATTCAGGTTCCGATGTTCCATTGCTTCGGAATGGTTCTTGCTATGACAGCGACGATGACTCACGGCGGAACGGTTCTTCCTTTGCCGTATTTCTCACCGAAATCATCACTTGCTTGCGTAAACAACGAACGAATCACAGCTTTCCACGGTGTTCCGACGATGTTTATCGCAATGCTTCAGCATCCTGATTTTGAAAAGACAGACTTCTCATATGTCAGAACGGGTATCATGGCAGGTTCACCTTGTCCGATTGCAAAGATGCGTGAAGTTGTTGATAAGATGAATATGAAAGAGATCACGATTGTTTATGGTCAGACTGAGGCTTCTCCGGGATGCACAATGTCAAGTACGGACGATCCTCTTGAAGTGCGTGTTGCAACAGTCGGCAGAGCTTTGCCGAAGATTGAATGTAAGGTTATTGATCCCGAAACAGGTCTTGAGTGCCCCGATGATGTCAACGGTGAATTTGTTGCAAGGGGATATAACATAATGAAGGGCTATTATAAGATGCCGAAGGCTACAGCTGAGGCTATCGACAAGGATGGCTGGCTTCATACAGGTGACCTTGCCTGCAGAACACCCGAGGGATATTTCAAGATTACGGGTCGACTCAAGGATATGATCATCCGTGGTGGTGAAAATATTTATCCTAAGGAAATCGAAGAGTTTATCTATACTCACGATAAGGTCAAGGATGTTCAGGTTATCGGTGTGCCGGATGAAGGTCTCGGCGAGGAGATTATGGCTTGCATCATCCTCCACGAGGGCGAAACGATGACTGAGGCAGAGATGAAGGAGTATGTTCTTTCCCATATGGCTAAGCATAAGGTGCCGAAGTATATTGACTTCGTCAAAGAGTTCCCGATGAATGCCGCAGGTAAGATTCTTAAGTACAAAATGCGCGAAATGGCAGTCGAAAAGTATGGCTTGCAGAAAGCAAACTCGGTTGTTACCGCGTAAAAAATAATATTACAGAATGTAATGATGATATTACAAACAGTATCTTGCAAATGCAATTTATAAAGTCTATAATGTATTGCAACAAGTTATTGTTGATAAAGGCTGTGACGAAGACGGTTGCGTTTTCCGTAGTTTTAAGAGAGTCGGCGTTTGGTGGAAGTCCGGCAGCTTACGGTGCGTTTATGACCTATCACTTCTGAGCCGAAGAGATGAAAACCCCGGGTGATTAGTTTCTTCCGTATAACTACGTCAGTGTTAAGGGATTGTCAGATCCTGAGAGTGGCACAGAGCAATAGCCGAGTGCAATTTGAGTGGTACCGCGGATTTTATTTTCCGTCTCAAAGTTTTTTTAGGACTTTGAGACGGTTTTTTTATTTCCTCAAAGTCAGAAAAAGGAGGTAATTTTATGGAAAACAATACTACCAATAAACTCTTCGAGGTGGCTCAGCGAATTAAGGAAATGCGCGATATTTGTGGCTTTACTGTTGAAGAGATGGCTGAAAAGACTGAAGTTTCGGTTGAACAGTATAATATTTATGAGGCAGGAGAGATTGATCTTCCTTTCTCATTTGTTCATAAGTGTGCTCTTGCTTTTGATATCGGCCTTACCGACCTTCTTGAGGGACATAGTGCAGTGCTTACCTCATACACAGTAACAAGAAAGGGTAAGGGTCAGACGACAGCCAGCGAAAACGGCATCGAAATCAAAAACCTTGCACCGAAGTTCAGAAAGAGACTCTCAGATCCTTATATGGTTCGTTATGAGTATTCTGCTGAGCTTGAAAATAAACCTATTCATACAACTACACATGCAGGCCAGGAGTTTGACCTCGTTATCAGCGGTAAGCTCAAGGTCAGAATCGGCAATCACGAGGAAATCCTCGAAGAGGGCGACAGCATCTATTACAACAGCTCAACACCTCACGGTATGATTGCTGTTGACGGTAGAGACTGCGTCTTCCTCGCAATGATTATGGCGACAGACGAGCCTGTTGAAAAAATCGTTCATGACAGAGCCGTCAAGGGAACAAAGACTGCGGGTAGCCTTGTCTGTGAAAAGTTCATCGATGCAACAGAGGATGAAAACGGTAATCTTGTCGCAATCGACTTCAATAACGAAGATTCCTTCAATTTTGCATTTGATATTGTTGATAACATCGGCAGAAAGTCACCGGACAAGCGTGCAATGATTCACCTCGATAAGGATAAGAACGAGAGAATCTTTACCTACAAGGATATAAAAGAGCATTCAAGCCAGGCAGCCAACTATTTCAAGTCGCTCGGCATCAAGAAGGGCGATACGGTTATGCTTGTTATGAAGCGTCACTATCAGTTCTGGTTTGCAATTCTCGGTCTTCATAAGATAGGTGCTATCGTAATACCTGCAACTAATCTTCTTGTTCAGCATGACTTTGAATACAGATTCAAGGCTGCAAATGTTTCAACTATCATCTGCACAGCAGACGGTGATACAGCAAGACAGGCTGAACTTGCAGACGCTGTTACGGGCACACTTAAAAATAAAATTATGGTTAACGGCACAAGAGAAGGCTGGCACAGCTTCGATGAAGAATACGGTCTCTTCAGCCGCCGTTACAGACGCGACGAAAATTCACCGTGCGGCGATGACCCGATGCTTATGTTCTTTACATCAGGTACAACGGGATATCCCAAAATCGCAATGCACAGCTATAAATATCCTCTTGGTCATTACATCACTGCTAAATACTGGCATTGCGTAAGCAAGGACGGACTTCACCTTACAATTTCTGAAACAGGTTGGGGTAAGGCTCTCTGGGGTAAACTTTACGGTCAGTGGCTCTGCGAAGGATCAATCTTCGTATATGACTTCGACCGATTCGACGCTGCAGATATTCTGCCGTTGTTCGCAAAGTATCAGATTTCAACGTTCTGCGCACCACCTACGATGTACAGAATGCTTATCAAGCAGGATATCAGCAAGTACGATTTAAGCTCCGTCAAGCATGCAACCGTTGCAGGCGAAGCTCTCAATCCCGAAGTTTTCAAACAGTTCTATAACGCAACGGGACTCACCCTTATGGAAGGTTTCGGTCAGACTGAAACAACTCTTTCAATCGGTAACCTTGTCGGTATGAATCCGAAGCCGGGTTCAATGGGTAAACCTGTTCCGCTTTACGATATTCAGATCCTCCGTCCGGACGGAACACCTGCCGATCTTGGTGAAACAGGTGAAATCTGCATCAAGACAAGCGATAAGGTTCCCTGCGGTATCTTCCTGGGTTACTATCTCAATGATGAAAAAACCAGAGATGTCTGGTATGACGGTTATTACCATACAGGCGATACAGCATGGGCAGACGAGGACGGTTATTTCTGGTATGTCGGTAGAATCGATGATGTTATCAAGTCATCCGGCTACCGTATCGGACCGTTCGAAATCGAGAATGTTATCATGGAGCTTCCGTATGTTCTTGAATGTGGTGTTTCAGCTGCGCCTGACGAAATCAGAGGCCAGGTAGTTAAGGCAAGTATTGTTCTCACAAAGGGAACAGAGCCGACGGAAGAACTCAAGAAGGAAATCCAGAAATATGTCAAGGAGCATACAGCACCTTACAAATATCCGAGAATAGTCGAGTTCAGAACAGAACTTCCCAAGACTATCAGCGGAAAAATCATAAGAAATCAGCTTTAAAAGAGGTGATACAATGGAATCAAAGCGAATAACTCTTTTTGCAGGGCATTACGGAAGCGGTAAGACGAATATTGCCGTTAACTATGCCTTGCAGTTAAAAAAAGAAGGCAAGCCGGTCGTGATCGCTGACCTTGATATAGTCAATCCCTATTTCAGAACCAAGGACAGTGAAAAGGAGCTCAGCGAAGCAGGAATCAGGCTGATTTCTTCTGAATATGCAAGCTCTAATGTTGATCTGCCTGCATTGCCTCAGGATGTTTATTCCATTGTTGATAATAATACGGAATATGCAGTTATGGATATCGGTGGTGACGACAGAGGCGCATACGCCCTCGGCCGTTACGCTGACAGCATCAAAAAAGAAAATAACTACGAGATGTTTATGGTAATCAATATGTACAGACCCCTTACAAGGGATGTCGAAAGCACTCTTGAGGTTATGGCCGAGATTGAAGCTGCCTGCTCGATGAAGTTTACTGCAATAGTCAATAATTCAAACATAGGTGAGGAAACAACAGTGCAGGATGTGCTGGACTCTCTTGACTATGCTCAGAAAGTTTCTGAAGCAACGGGTCTTCCGATAAGGTTGACAACTGTGGATGAAAAATTGTATAATAATCTGTGCGGCAGAGTGGAGAATATTATGCCACTCAGACTACAGGAAAAGATAAACTAAGTGAGGTAAAAGTTATGGCAAAAGTAACATTTAAAACAGACCTTTGCAAGGGCTGCAGTCTTTGCGTCGGCGCTTGTCCGAAAGGTATCGTTAAACTGTCAGAAACAAAGCTTAACGCTAAGGGTCATCATCCTGCAGAGGTGACAGAACCCGAAAAGTGCATCGGTTGTGCATTCTGTGCAACAATGTGCCCTGATTGTGTAATTACGGTAGAGAGGTGAAAATAATGTCAGAAAAAGTTCTTATGAAAGGTAACGAAGCTATTGCTGA
>JAZORX010000020.1:0-20043 GCA_045656845.1 Acutalibacteraceae bacterium
TTCATCAGGTCAGGCAGCTTCTTTCTATGCTGTTTTCAATATCGCATCCTGCGGTGATCATATTGTTTCCTCTTCAACAATCTATGGCGGAACATATAACCTTTTCGCTGTTACAATGAAGAGAATGGGTATTGATTTTACATTTGTTGAGCCCGATTGTTCAGATGAGGAGCTTGAGGCAGCATTCAGACCGAATACAAAAGCTGTTTTCGGTGAAACGATTGCTAACCCTGCTCTCAATGTTTTTGATATTGAACGCTTTGCAAATGCTGCACACGCTCATGGTGTGCCCCTTATCGTTGATAATACATTCGCAACTCCCGTAAACTGCCGTCCGTTTGAGTGGGGCGCAGATATCGTAACTCATTCAACAACAAAGTATATGGACGGTCACGGTGCAGGCGTAGGCGGTTGTATCGTAGATTCAGGTAAGTTTGACTGGACAAAGTATGCTGATAAATTCCCCGGACTCTGCACTCCGGATGACAGCTACCACGGCGTGACATATACAGAGCGTTTCGGCCTTGAAGGCGCATTTATAACAAAAGCTACAGCTCAGCTTATGAGAGACTTCGGTTCAATCCAGTCTCCGCAGAATGCTTTCCTTCTCAATCTCGGTCTTGAAAGCCTTCATGTGAGAATGGCAAGACACTGTGAAAACGGTCTTGCAGTTGCAAAATTCCTTCAGTCAAGCGACAAGGTTGATTGGGTAACTTATCCCTCTCTTGAAGGCGACAAGTGCTACGACCTTGCTCAGAAATATCTTCCGAAGGGTTCCTGCGGTGTTGTAAGCTTTGGCCTCAAGGGTGGCAGAGCTGCAGCAGAAGTATTCATGAAGAATCTTAAGATTGCTGCAATCGAAACTCATGTTGCAGACGCAAGAACCTGCTGTCTCCATCCCGCAAGTGCAACTCACCGTCAGATGAACGATGAAGAGCTTGCAGCTGCAGGTGTTCCTGCAAACCTTGTCCGCTTCTCCTGCGGTCTTGAAAGCGCCGAGGATCTTATCGAAGATATCGCTCAGGCACTCAGTAAAGTTGAAGATTAAGAGTTGATAAATTATGCCTATTAAAATTCCAAATGAGCTGCCTGCAGTTAAGGTGCTCAATGAAGAAAATATATTTGTTATGACGGAAACCAGAGCTATAACTCAGGATATCCGTCCGCTTAAAATTCTGCTTCTCAATCTTATGCCCAAGAAGATCGAAACGGAAACTCAGTTTGCCCGTCTTCTTGGTTACTCACCGCTTCAGGTTGAGCTTGAGCTTACCCACACAAGCTCTCATAAGTCAAAGCACACATCAGCCGAGCATCTGCTGACATTCTATAAGACTTTTGAAGAAATCAAGCATAAGAAGTATGACGGAATGATTATCACGGGCGCTCCCGTTGAGCTTATGGACTTTGAAGAGGTTGAGTATTGGGATGAGCTTTGCGAGATTATGGAATGGAGCAAGACTCATGTAACAAGCACCTTCCACATCTGCTGGGGTGCACAGGCAGGTCTTTACTACCATTTCGGCATCAATAAGTTCAGGCTTCCGCAGAAGATATCGGGTGTCTATCCTCATACTGTTGATTATAAGCGTTCAATCCTTTTCAGAGGCTTTGACGATGTGTTTATGGTGCCTCAGTCTCGCTATACTTCAATCAGCCGTGAGGATGTGGAAAAAGTTGATGAGCTTAAAATCCTTGCTTCATCAGAGGAAACAGGAATTTATGCTCTTTCAACCGAAAACGGAAAGCAGATCTTTATAACAGGACATTCTGAATACGATGCAACAACTCTTCGTGACGAGTATTTCCGTGACAGAGAAAAGGGACTCGATATTCAGATTCCTAAAAATTATTTTCCCGATGATGATCCGACGAAGATGCCTCTTGCAACCTGGCGCTCACACGCAAATCTTCTTTTCTCAAACTGGTTGAACTATTTTGTTTATCAGACAACACCTTACGACATCGAAAGTATATAAAAAACAAAGGAGCTGTTTTACAGCTCCTTTTTCTTTGTGATTTTTGATATTATAAGAATCAGTATCAGAAAAATTCCTATACCTGTCATAATTCCGCAGGTGTCAACAAACATATCAAAAACTCTGCACGCCCTTTCGGGTACAAAGTGCTGATGTATTTCGTCGCTGACTGCGTATAAAACACAGGGGATGAGGGGAAGGTAAAATTTCCTCTTGCCGAATGTGAAATGGATTGCACCGGTCATGCAGAAGCCAAGCGCTGCAAATTCGCTGAAATGAGCAAGCTTACGAAGAAAATTATGAGAAATATAATTTCCTATAAATTCGATGATTTTACTCAGCAGATTCTGGCTGACTTCTTCGGATTCTTCTCCTGTTGCAGCTGAAAAAGTAAATATCATTACCATAACAGCAAGGCTTAAAACCCAGAAAACAGCGGCGAAAAGCTTGTTTTTTTTAAGAAATATCAATCAGACCAGCCCTCCGTTGATGAAGTTTACACCTTCAAAAGCGGGAAGTCCGTAGATTCCCGTTGCTTCGCTGCTGAAAGCGAGATAATCTGCATTGTTGAAAAGAGGGATAAAGACAGCAGTGTTGATGAGATATTGCTCTGCGTTTTTTATGCTTTTGATGATTTCGCTGCCTGAAGCTTCGCAGACGATTTTAAGCATCATTTCATCATAGGCAAGGCTTGAATGGTTAAAAATGTTACCTTCATTATCCGTTGTGAAAAGCTTAAGCATATCCGTCGGTGAGGATGATGCTGAATTGATTTCGGTCACGGCAATCTGGAAGTTATCTTCCTTGATTCTTGTATCAAGGGTTTCTTTATTAACAACTTCAACCTTTGCAACGATTCTTGTTGTCAGCACTCGCTGCCAATCCTGAATCGCATTTTTCATCTGTGCAGAGTATTCATCTGTGCAGATAATCTTGATTTCGGCAGAGTCTTTGCCGATTTCTTCAAGACCTGTTTTCCAAAGCTCAAGAGCTGCAGCCTCGTCGTGTTTCAGCTTTGTGATGTTGCCTGCAGCTTTTCTGTAATCAGAGCTTCCGAATCGGCAAGCAGGAGGGATAATTCCGTTTGCTGTGCCGGCAGCCTGAGCCGGCTTCTCGATTTTTTCTGTTTTTGTGAGCATAGCTAAAGCTTTTCTGAGGTTTTCATTGCTCATAGATGCGTCTGCACAGTTGAAAACAAGGCCTGAAACTGAGTTTTCGCTTGATTCAATCACGATTTTTGTATCACCGGGAAGGTTGAAACGTGTAGAGTCGGAAAGGTAAGCACAGTTATAATCGTTTTGTTTGAGCTTAGTTGTGACGGAGCTTTCATCTGCGTTGACATTGAGGTAAATCGCAGTCGGGTTAACAGTGACAAGGCCTTTGTAACCTTCGTTTTTATACATAACGATTGAGTAGTCAGTAGACCATCTTCCAAGGTAAAACGGACCGTTGCAGAATGTATATTTAAGCTCGAGACCGTATTTTGCTTTTGTTGCGTTGAAAAACTCTTCGTTACAGGGCATACAAAGAGGGAGGGTGAGTATGCGCAGGAAGTCGGGGTTAGCTCTTTCGAGTGTTATTTCCAGGGTATAGTCACCGGTCGCTTTTACACCGAGGGTGGATTTGTCTGCTTCACCGTTGTGAATTTTCTGAGCGTTCTTAATGCAGTAAAGCTTGTCTGCATCGGGCGAATCGGTGATTTTGTCAACGGCTCTTTTTAAAGCAAATTCAAAGTCGTGCGCCGTGACCTCGGTTTTGAAGTTTTCCATATAGTTTTCATCCTCAAGCACGTCTGCGTATGCTTTGAGAAGCTGCCAATGAGTGTCCTCACGAAGTGTGAATGTGTAAACAAGGCCGTTGTCGGAAACGGTCCAGTTTTTGGCAACACCGCTTACGATTTCACCTTTATCGTTGAGTCTTACGAGTCCTTCATAGCAGTTGTTGATTATAATTTTTGCAGTCTGAGTTTCGGCAATCTGAGGGTCAAGGCACTCAGGGTCCGCTGTTATAGCCATAACAAGGCTGATGTCATCCTCTCCGCAGGCACAAAGTGAGCAGATAAGAAGGACAAAAACCAGCAAAAATGAAAGGGATTTTTTTATCATAATAAAACCTCTTTTACATAGTTGAAGTTTTGTAAAATTTTTGATTTCAGCAGAGATATTATACCAAAAACAATGGGAAAAAGCCATATATTTTTGATAATTAATATTGTTTATTTCGAATAAATTTGATATAATAAATTATCTTTTTGTAAACGGAAGTGATTAGTTGACGATAATACTGTTTTCAGTTGTCGCTGTTCTGGCTGTTGTGATAATTGCTTTGCTTTTTTATGTTATCAAAAGCGTTAAATCAGGTGGAGAGACACAGCGGATTGCCGAGCTTGAAAGGCAGATAGCAGCTCTTTCTATGTACCTTCAGAGGACAACGGGCAGCAATGCAGAGGAGTTTGAGCGAAACAGACGAGAACTCAACGAAAGCCTTCGTCTTATGACGGGTAAGCTCGACGAGATGACAAGGCAGAATTATGAAACTCTTATCAAGCTCAATAAGGATATGACAGATTCCCTGAATCTTATCAGGACAAGCAGTGCAGAGCTTAATGAAAAGCAGACCCGTACTCTTGATGCTGCAATCGGCAGAATGCAGGAGAGCAACGAGAAAAAGCTTGATCAGATGAGGGAAACCGTTGATGAAAAGCTTACTGCGACTCTTTCGACGAGACTCGACTCTTCTTTCAAAACTGTTTCCGAGCAGCTTGAAAATGTTTATAAATCGCTCGGCGAAATGAAAGAGCTTTCAACAGGTGTTACGACCAATGTTACGGCTCTTAACCGTGTTCTTACAAATGTCAAGGCAAGAGGCACATGGGCTGAGATCCAGCTTGAGGGAATACTTGACCAGACCATACCGAATATGTATGTCAAGAATTATGCGGCGATACCCGGCTCAAGAGATCTTGTTGAATTCGCAGTAAAGATTCCGTCAAGCGAAGACAGCTCGAAGATTACATATCTTCCGATTGACTCGAAGTTCCCTATGGAGGACTACAAGAGAGTCTGCGAAGCTGCTGATAACGCTGATGCTGCAGCACTTGCAACGGCAAGAAAAGCTCTTTATGAAAGAGTGCTCAGCGAAGCAAAAACAATCAAGAAATATATCAATGTCCCTTCAACAACGCCTTTTGCAATTATGTACCTTGCAACGGAAGGTCTCTACGCAGAGATAACATCTTCAAGCTCGGATATTCTCGACAAAATCCAGCGTGAAAACATAATGGTTGCAGGACCGACTACTATTATCGCTCTTCTTAACACCCTTTCAATGGGCTTCAAAGCTGTGGCGATAAATGAAAAGGCAAACGAAGTCCGTCAGCTTCTTGCAGTGACGAAGGCTCAGTACGATAAATTTGGAGCTGTTCTTGAAAAAGCAAGAAAGAAGATTGATGAGGCAGGCAAGTCTCTTGACGAGGCTCAGGACAGAAACCGTATCATCCGTAAAAGGCTTAAGAATATCGAAGAAATCGATACAACCGCAGCAGACGATTATCTCGGACTTGCGGACGATACTTTTAATCAGGCTTAAATTTATTTGGCATAAAGGAGAAGATTTATGAAAAACGCAAAAAGAATCACCACAAGGATTCTGTCTGCGCTTATCGCATTGGTAATGGTGCTTTCGGTAGTACCTATGAATGCTGTGGCGGCAGACAGTCTCAAGGCAGATATCTTGCCTGAAAAGACACTTAAGTTTGCAGCAATTTCGGATGTTCATTATTATCCGAAGGAGCTTACAGGCAATTACTGCGAGGCATTCCTCGACTCTTACAAGACCTCAATCGGCAGAGAGCCGTATGAGTCTGAGGGTATTCTCAATTCTGCTCTTGCAGCTCTTGAGGCACACGCAAAAGAAAACGGCTTGGAATATGTTATCGTTTCAGGCGACCTTACAGCATACGGTGAGTATGTAGCTCACGAAAAGTTTGCTGAGAGAATGGAGCAGTTTGAGGCGGAAACAGGCCTCAAGGTTCTCGTTACCTGCGGTAACCACGATATCAACAGATTTGATAAGGCAACAACTTATGAAAACGGCTACGAGGAGCTTACAAGATCAATCACTCCTGAAGAGTTTCTTGAAGTTTATGAAAACCTTGGTTACGACGTTGCTTATCATAAGTATGTTCCCACATCAGGTAAGGGCAATATGCTTTCATACTCAGTTCGTGATGATGGATACAGAATCATTATGATGGACGTTGCCAAGTACAGCGCTGATATGACCGATGACGGTGAGGATATCGGTGAAACAGCAGGTGCATTTTCTGAAGAGTTCCTTGATTGGGTATTCGCTGAAATAGAAGATGCAAAGAGCAAGAACGAAACAGTTATCGGTGTTAACCACCACAACCTTGTTCCTCATATGGCTAATGAGTATAAGATAGTCAGAGGTTTCAATGTTGACGGTTGGGAGGAACTCTCTGAGCAGTTTGCTGATGCAGGTATGCACTTCTCAATTACAGGACATATCCATGTTAACGATATCGCTCAGGCAGTAAGCGATGACGGCGAAACACTTACTGAGGTAAGTATGTCATCTCTTACATCATTCCCGAACTATTTCCGTGAGTTCGAAGTTACAACCGATGGTGCAGGTAAGGTTAATTTCGATGTAGAAAGCTATGATGTTGACTGTGTCCTTCCTGTAACAGTAAACGGCAAAACTTACAAGCAGCCTTTCCGTGTTGAATCAATCAAGCTTTCATATTTTGATGAAAGAGGATTCGAAGGTCTTGCAGCTGATATTATCGGTGGATATATTGAAAAGTTTGCACCGATCTTTGCAGAAAAGGGTGTTCTTCCTGCTCTTGCAGATATGGGTCTTGACCTTGAAGATCTTCTCGGTGGTCTTCTCGGCGACGGAATCAAGCTTGGCCCCGTAGACATTTTCACAACAGCAAATATTATGGCATTCCTCGAGGATTTCCTCGGTCAGATTCAGGAGCTTTACCTTGCCGATCCTCAGGCGACGAGCGAATATATCCTTAAATCTCTTTCTAAGCTTTTCAGCATTCAGATGTCTGAGCTTCCGAACTCAGCATTTTATGATGAATACGGTATCGGCAGCAAGACAGAGCCGGGCACATTCGGCGATGTTGTTATGAACACTATTCTCTATGCTTATGAAGGTTCACTGGACCTTAACAGAGATGCGTTTATGCTCGATGCTATCAATAACCTTGAAAATGGTGATGTTGCAGGCGAAATCTTTGATACTCTTCTTGAAATCCTTGCAGACGACCTTCTTCAGGAGCAGCTTCTCAACGATGTTGAGCTGAGAGTTGATACTCTCTTCCCGTTCGGTAAATTCGGTCATCTTCTCGGTAAGGGTATTGACGCTGTGTTTGAGGTTATCTTCCTTGGAGATACTACTATTCTCAATATGGCAAACAAGGTAATTTCACTTATCAATAAATTGGGTGTTGTAGAGTTTGATTCTCTCATAGGTATTCTTAATCACTATATGGAAGAGTACATAACACCGTCTATGCTTGACGGTATCGGTGATTCACTTGCAAGAATTGTTTATGACTTTGCAGCAGACTATAATTTCCCCGATGATTACAACGCAACGATCGTTTATGATGGTAAAGTTCCCGTTGAAGCAACAAGAGAAAACTACAGACTCCCGACAGCTGTTACAACAACTTTCGGTGAAGATCAGTATTCAAGAAACATCAGCTGGTACACCAAGTCAAGCGTTCAGGGTACAGACATCCAGATCGTTGAATATGCAGATTCAGTTTCTTTCTCAGATGAGCTTCCTGCAGGTGTAACATTTACTGCTGATACAGAGCGCACAACAAGAAGTTATCCGGGTATCGATTTCGGTGTTATCGGTCTTATGCAGTATGAAATCCCGATGAACAGACACACAATCACTGTTTCAGGCCTTGAAGAAGGTAAGAAATACGCTTTCCGTGTCGGTGATGCTTCAAAAGGCTGGTGGAGCGAAGCAGGTATGTTTACTGTTGCTGACGGCTCTGATACAACAACCTTTATCCATGTAACAGACCCGCAGTCACAGTCAGCTCATCAGTATGAGACATTTGCTGCAGTAATTGACAAGGCTTACGAAATGTATCCCGAAGCTGCATTTGCAGTAAATACAGGTGACCTTGTTGACCACGGTGACAACTTCAACCAGTGGCAGTGGCTCCTTGACGGCTCTTCAGAAACTCTTATGGATACTGTTATGATGCCCGTTGCAGGTAACCACGAAGGTCACGGCACTAACGCAACAATTACAAACTTTACAATTTCAAACGCTCCTGAGCAGGATTTCACAGCAGGTGTTTACTATTCGTTTGACTATAACAATGTTCATGTTGCTGTTCTCAACGCAAACAACCTCAATGATGATGAAGGCTTCAGCGACGATCAGATTGAATGGCTCAAGGAAGATATGAACGCAAGCGATGCAGATTGGAAATTCGTTGCAACTCATAAGGCTGTTTATTCAAACGGTTCTCACTATGACGACAGTGACGTTATCGCAATGAGAGAGCAGCTTTCGGTGCTTATGCCTGAGCTTGATATTGATATGGTATTCCAGGGTCACGACCATGTTTACCTTCGTACGGACTCAATGATTGACAATAAGGTTGAAGGCGTTGAAACATCAACAACAACATTCAACGGTAAGGAATACACAGTTAAGGAAAATCCGCAGGGTTCAGTTTATGTTATCGGCGGTTGCTCAGGTGTTAAGGTTTACAAGCAGAAGGATCCTGCTCTCACAGACGAGCTCTTCCCGAGAGCTGAAGCGATCTGCGATGTTGAGTATTCAGTATTCTCAGGTATCAGAATTGTAGGCGATACGCTCTATTTCGATGCATATGAGGTTAACGCTGAAACAGGCGAAACAGAATGCATTGACTCCTTCGCAATCCGTAAGGATTTTTCAGAAGAGGTTGAGATTGAAGATGAAAGCTTCTTCGAGGTTGCTTTCAGCAAGATCGTCGGCTTCGTAACAGATGTTTTTGAAAAGATTTTCTTCTTCATCTGAATAGCAAAACTAAAGCCTGTCGCTTAAGCGACAGGCTTTGACTTTTTATTCACTATCAGTCTTTGACATTATATCAAGGGCTTTTCTTATTATGGTAAGCTGATCTTCTCCGATGTTTACCTTGACGGCAATATGAGGCTTGCCTGCCGCAGAAACGGTTATTCTGCCGGGCATATATTTTGCCAGAAGCGAGATTTTCTCCATCTGCAGACTTTCGATATAAAGACGGACATTGTTTCCCGTCCTGCCGATTTCATAAACACCCTGACTCAGAGCAGAGTTACGCAGCAGTGAAACGGTTATGAGACCCATAACGCAGGCAGGTGGCTCGCCGAAACGGTCAATAAGCTCGTCGATAACATCGTCTGCGTCATCCTGATTTTTGATGTCTGCAATCCTACGGTACATCTTAAGCTTGTGTGGTACATTTTCGATGTAGTCAGCAGGGATGTGCGCGTCAATAGGAAGGTCGATCAGGCATTCTTTTTCAAGCGCAGGCGGTGTTTCGCCTTTTTCTTCGCTGACAGCCTGCTCAAGCATTTTCAGATACATATCGTAGCCGACGGCCTCCATATGTCCGTGCTGCTGAGCACCGAGGATGTTACCTGCACCGCGGATTTCAAGGTCACGCATCGCAATGTGAAATCCTGAGCCGAACTCGGTATATTCACGGATAGCTGTAAGCCTCTTAGCGGCGATTTCGGTCAGCTCTTTACCTCTTCTGAAGGTGAGGTATGCACTTGCTCTTCGTGCAGAACGGCCGACTCGTCCTCTTATCTGATGAAGCTGAGCCAGACCGAGCCTGTCAGCGTCTTCAATAATGATCGTGTTGACATTCGGAACATCGACACCTGTTTCGATGATTGTTGTGCAGACGAGAACATCTATTTCGCCCTCGAGAAGCTTTCTCCATATTTCACTCAGCTGATCCTCAGACATCTGACCGTGAGCGACTGCAACATTATGGTCGGGCAGAAACTCCTTGAGCTTTGCAGCCGTGCGTTCGATTGTTTCTGTCCTGTTGTGAAGGTAATAGACCTGGCCACCACGCCTTAACTCGGAGTGGATTGCCTGAAGTATAACTTCAAAGTTGTATTCCACAACATAGGTCTGTACGGGGTGTCTGTCGTGCGGAGCTTCTTCGAGGATGGACATATCACGGATTCCTGACATTGCCATATTAAGTGTACGGGGGATAGGCGTTGCACTGAGAGTGAGAACATCTATGTCAGGATAATTCTCTTTGAGCTTTTCTTTCTGAGCAACACCGAACCGCTGCTCTTCGTCTATGATAATGAGACCGAGGTTGCGGAATTCTATGTCTTTTGAAATAAGGCGATGAGTACCTACGATGATATCTACAAACCCTGATTTGAGTTGCTCTTTAATTTTTTTCTGCTGAGTTGCAGGGACAAACCGTGAAAGCATCTGCGCCTCTATGGGGAAGCCTTCAAATCTTTTGCATATTGTCTGATAATGCTGCAGGGCGAGGATGGTCGTCGGAACAAGGATCGCACACTGTTTGCCGTCTGCGACGCACTTGAACGCAGCACGCAGAGCGACTTCGGTCTTGCCGAATCCGACATCGCCACAGAGCAGTCTGTCCATAGGATAGGGCTTTTCCATATCCTCTTTTATTTCAAAAATACACCTGAGCTGATCTTCTGTTTCGTCAAATTCAAACCTGCGTTCAAAGTCATTCTGCATATCAATGTCAGGTGAGAATGCGTGACCCTTGATCTGCGTTCTTTTTGCGTAGAGGTCGATAAGCTCTTTTGCGATATCCTTAACGGCACTTCTGACTCTTGAACGGGTCTTCTGCCATTCTTTACCTCCGAGCTTGTTGAGCTTTACGGTACCGTTTTCGGAACGGGCACCGATGTACTTTGAAACCTGATCAAGCTGAGTTACGGGGACATAAAGGACATCACCTTTATCGTAACGGATTTTGATGTAATCCTTGATTTTTCCGTCAGCTTCAAGGCTTGTGATTCCGTCAAAAAGACCGATACCGTGAGCTGTATGGACTATATAGTCGCCCTTGTGCAAATCCTCGAGCGAGTTGAACATATTTGCTTTTTTGACCTTTTTTGCTGATTTTCTGACGGGTAAAGAAGCTTTGCTGCCGTAAGTGATGACGGTCAGCTTTGCATCGGGGTATTCAAATCCTGCCGAGAAACCACCGGGAAGTACAATGACCTTGCCGGGAATGCACTCCTCGGGAGGAGAGGACAGGTACATCGCTGCGATTCCTTCGTTTTCAAGGTCACCTGCGAGTGCACTTGCAGATTTCTCTGTACCTGCAATAACGAAAACTGCATTTCCTTTCTTGCCGTAAACGGGACGGATATCGTCTATCAGGACAGAGAGTGAGCCACTCCACGGGCTGAACTGCTTTGCATTGAAAGTGATGAGACTTTTGACGGGAGTGTCGAATGAGCCTCTTGTCATATTGTCAAGGTAAACTGCACCGAGGTCTTCGTAAAGAGACAGAAGCTCGGAAAATTCCATCATATATTTATCAAGACCGCTGCAGATAATGCCGTCCTCAAGGTAAGCCTTTAAATCTTCGTGGAAAATCTTCAGGCAGGCGTTTGCAGATTCTTTGACGGAAAAGCTTTCTGTTATGAAAACAAGCGGTTGCTCGATATAATCAAAAATCGTTGCCGGGTAGGGATAGATGATGGGAAGATATCTGTCGATATTCGGCAGGTTTATTCCGCCCTCAAGCTTTTCAAGGTCAAGCCTTATACTTTCCTTAACCTTGGTGGTACCCTTGCCACGGGCATTTTTCATAAAATCCTCGAGAAGCTCTGCAAGCCTGACGGGATTGCAACAGATTTCATTTGTGGGTGTGATCGTAATTGTTCTTGTTGAGTCAATTCTTCTCTGACTTTCAACTTCAAAAGTAGAAAGGCAATCAATGTTATCTCCCCAGAATTCAATTCTGTAAGGGTTTTCACAGTCGGGAGAGAAGATATCTATAATTCCGCCACGCACGGAAAACTGACCTGAACCGACAACCTGTGCACTTCGGGTATATCCTGCGTTCACAAGCATCTCGATAAGGTCGTCCTGCTTGATTTCATCGTCAACGCTCAGAGTGATTCTTTTTGCAATCAGCTCTTCGGGAGGAATTGTATACTGCAGGGCAGCTTCAACAGAGCAGACAACGGCACGGACTTTACCGTCAACAAGATTTCCGAGGACGCTGAGCCTTTTGTGCTCATATTCTCGGGATTTTACATTATCTGGACGAAGGGTGATATCACCTGCAGGGAAAAGCTGAGCGTTACAGCCGAAAGCGTTGAGGTCCTTGCAGAGCTTTGATGCCTGCGCCTCATCGGGCGTTATGATGATCGCTCTGTGAGGTGCCAGGTCCTCGCAGGCTGCGCTGATGACGTGCGCTTTATGTATAGCCGAAAGACCGACAACTCCTGCAGGGAGGCGTCGGTTGTTGAGGTCATAGACTATTGACCGATATTCATTTAAACCCCTCAGGGCTTTGGTAAAACAGGACATATATGCTCCTTAAATATTAATACCTGCATCTCTTAATGCAGATCTGAGTTTTATGAAGTTTTTATCGCTGAAGCAGTGAGCGCTCATTCCGAGCTCCTTTGCCGTTGCGATGTTGGCAGGGGAGTCATCAATGAAAAAGCATTCCGAGGCATCAAGAGAAAATTCGTCAAACAAAACTTTATAAATCTCTTTGCCGGGTTTAATTAAATTATACTTTGCAGAGACGATAAATCCGTCGAAAAAGCTGAAAGCGGGAACACATTTTTTGAAATCAAAAAACCACATAGGGCAGTTCGAAAGAAGGTAGATTTTATACCCGTTTTCTTTAAGCTTTTTTACGATACCGTACATCTCTTCAATCGGAGGCATTTCACCCTCGTGGTCAAGAATCATTTTCTTAACCTCATCGTGAAGCTCCGGGGGAATGTCACGGCACATTATTTCTATTGCTTCTTCAACCTCAATGTCACCTTTGTCCATAAGCTTCCAGGTTTCTGAAGCGAAAGTTTTTTCGTTGATAAGGTTGTGATATTCAGTATCAAAATGCGTTGAAAGACTTCTCTTTGCGTCGAAATCAATGAGCACTCCACCCATATCAAAAACAACAGTTGTAATTGCCATATGACCACCTCCGTGCAACACTTAATTATATAATAAATACATTCAAATTGCAAACAAAAATGGTGAAAAAAAAGACTACACGGAGTTTAAACCGTGTAGTCTTGACTTTTTGCAGGATATTAAAGAGCAGCTTTGAGCTCGTCAATCTTATCTGTCTTTTCCCAGGGAAGGTCAATGTCTGTTCTGCCCATATGACCGTAAGCAGCTGTCTGCTGGTAGATAGGACGGCGAAGGCCGAGATTATCAATGATTGCTGCAGGTCTGAGGTCAAACACCTTGTTGACAGCATCTGCAAGCTCAGCGTTTGAAACCTTTCCGGTGCCGAATGTATCGATCATAACAGAAACGGGCTTTGCAACACCGATAGCGTATGCAAGCTGAACTTCGCACTTATTTGCAAGTCCTGCTGCAACGATGTTCTTTGCGATGTAACGGCACATGTATGCTGCTGAACGGTCAACCTTAGTCGGGTCCTTACCACTGAAAGCACCGCCGCCGTGGCGTGAATATCCACCGTATGTGTCAACAATGATCTTACGGCCTGTAAGACCTGAGTCGCCCTGCGGACCACCTGTTACGAATCTGCCTGTCGGGTTAACGAAAATCTTTGTGTTCTCGTCAACGAGGTCAGCGTCGATTGTCGGGTTGATAACGAGGTTGATAACATCCTCACGGATCTTGTCAAGTTCAACATCAGCACTGTGCTGAGAAGAAACAACGATAGTGTCGATTCTTACAACCTTGTCGTCGTCATATTCAACAGTAACCTGAGTCTTACCATCTGCACGAAGGTAGCCGAGATTGCCGTTTTCTCTTTCTTCTGTAAGCTTAAGAGCAAGCTTATGAGCAAGAGAAATGGGCATAGGCATAAGCTCGGGTGTTTCGTTACAAGCAAAGCCAAACATCATACCCTGGTCGCCTGCACCGTGAAGGTTGTACTTATCCTCTTCGCCACCCTTGAGCTCGAATGAAGCATCAACGCCCATTGCGATGTCGCCTGACTGCTTGTCAAGTGATGTGAGGATAGCGCATGTGTTGCCGTCAAAGCCTTTTTCAGCGCTGTCGTAGCCAATGTCGCAGATAACCTTACGAGCGATTGCAGGAATGTCGATGTTAGCTGTGGTTGAGATTTCACCCATAACGAGTACCATACCTGTTGTGCAGCAAGTTTCACAAGCAACACGGCCGTTGGGATCCTGAGCAAGGATAGCGTCGAGCACTGCGTCTGAAACCTGGTCACAGATTTTATCGGGATGTCCCTTAGTTACGGATTCTGATGAAAAAAGATGTCTTGCCATTTTAAAAGTCCTCCTTTGTCGAAAAAAACGCTCCCGGCGCAAACCGAGAGCTGTAAAAAATCTTATCTTTCGGTTGCACCGCAGGATTTAGCACCTTGCAAACGCAGGTTGCTGAGCTTCATAGGGCCTGTTCCCTCAGCTGCTCTTAATAAGTTTGAGCGCTATTAAATTTATTACGGGGAGATTATACACTAATATGTCCTGCAAGTCAAGACTTATGTTCTAATTTACCTTTAAGAATCGGAGAAAGTTTACGGTAAACGAGGAAGGTTATTACAACGCTGACGAGTCCCTTGGCAAATGTGAACGGAACATTGAAAACGAGAATTGACTTCCAGATAGAATCCATTGACGGAAGAATTGCCTGATACAGACCGAGAATTGCATCCATACCGCCTGCGAAGACCTCTGCATAAAAAGGATATGTGATATACATATTTGAAAAGAAGCAGACAACAGCCATCGCAAGGCTTCCGACTAATGAACCTATAATGGCATACTTTCTGCTTTTCTTAATCATGTAGATAAGACCTGCAACACCAACGAAAACAGCACCTAAAATGAAGTTTGAAAGTTCACCGACGGTAAATGTTTTTGAAGCTAAGCAGTGCAGAGCGTTCTTCAAAAAGCATACCAGTATTCCGTAATGCGGACCGAATGAGAAAGATGTGATGAGTGCCGGCAATTCCGAAACATCAAATTCGATGAAAACCGGCATAAACGGCACCGGAAACTGAATCAGCATCAGAGCATAGGATAAAGCTGACATAATTGCTGTTACGGTCAGCTTTCTGATTGAACTCACACGGTTTCTGCTGGTTACGACAGTTTTTTTCTGACTGGATTTTTTCATAAAAACAACTCCTGAAAAATATTAGCGAGAGTTATCAACGAAAAAACCCCGTACAAAAAGTACGGGGCTGAATTTAACAAAATCAAATCTTCTTCCATCCGGACTGTACCGTCGGCTCCGGATTCTCACCGGATCAGCAAATGCTCACGGGCTTATGAGTAAAACTCAAACACCGTCGGTGGGGAATTTCACCCCGCCCCGAAGATAACTGTTCACTTGACATCATTATAACACCTGAAATCTGTTTGTCAATACTGCACCTTTTATTTTTGTGTTTATTGATTTTTGTTTTTATGTGTAGTATAATCTCTATTGTTATACAAGGTGGTGATTATGTGCTTAAGAAGAATGACGAAATTCAGCTTACGGTCAAAAGCTGTACGGTGCAGGGTAGTGGTGTATGCGATTATAACGGAATGACGGTTTTTGTAAGAGGTGCCGTAACAGGTGACCATGTGCTTGCACATATCATCAAGGTGAAAAAAACCTATGCTGTCGGTATAATCAAAAAAATCACTCAGCGCTCTCCGATAAGAATAAAGCCTCAGTGTGCGGTTTCTGAAAAGTGTGGCGGATGCTGCTTTGCTCATATAAGTTATGATGCTGAGCTTGAAATCAAGCAGACGCAGGTTGAGGATAATTTTAAACGCATCGGTGGTCTCAGTGTTCCGATAAAGCCGATTGTTCCTTCTCCTGCATCCTCAAGATACCGTAACAAGGCACAGTATCCCGTCGGCTCTGACGGCAGGTTCGCTTCGATAGGATTTTATGCACCGATGACACACAGGATTATCGATTGCGCAGATTGCTATCTTCAGCCTGAGGAGTTCAGAAGAGTAGTAGATGTTTTTCGCGATTGGATAAGAGAAAAGAAAATAAGTGCATATGACGAAGTGTCAGGTAAAGGTCTTCTTCGTCATATATATATAAGAAAAGGCTTTGCAACGGGTGAGATAATGGTCTGCCTTGTTGTAAACGGAAGAGAAGTTCCTTTTATTGACGAGCTTGTTGAGCTGCTTAAAGCAGAAATTGAAGGCCTCAGAAGCGTTATTGTCAATATAAACACAAAGAAGACAAATGTTGTCCTTGGCAGCGAATGCGTGACTGTTTATGGCTCTGATTATATTACGGATGAGCTTTGTGGTCTTAAGTTCAATATCTCGCCGCTTTCGTTTTATCAGGTAAATCACGACGGAGCTGAAATTCTTTATAATAAGGCGAAGGAATACGCAGCTCTTACGGGTGAAGAAACTCTTATCGACCTTTACTGCGGAACAGGCACGATAGGTCTTACGATGGCGAGGGATGCAAAGCAGCTTGTCGGTGTCGAAATAGTTGAGCAGGCAATTGAAAACGCAAAGAAAAATGCAGCACTCAACGGGATTGATAATGCCCGCTTCATCTGTGGTGATGCCTCAGAAGCTGCTGAAATTCTTCTTGAAGAAGGGATCAGACCTGATGTCGTGATCCTTGATCCACCCCGCAAAGGCTGTGACGGTGCACTCGTTGAAACTGTTTCAAAAATGGCACCGAAGCGCATTGTTTATGTCTCGTGCGACAGTGCAACCCTTGCTCGTGACTGTGCAAGGTTTCTGGAAGTCGGCTATGAGGTTGAAGAAGCAACTCCCGTTGATATGTTCCCAAGAACGGGAAATGTTGAAACGGTTGCTATATTAAAAAATATTAGGAAAGAGATGAAGTGAATGTTCTGTAAAAAATGCGGAAATCAGATTCCGGACGATATGAATTTCTGCTCTAATTGCGGTACACCTGTGTCAAGATCCGTAACACAGCAAACTCAGGCTCCCGTTATGCAGGCACCTCCTGCACAGCCTGTTACTCAGCAGAGGCCGGTGACGCAGGCACCTCCTGCGCAGCCCGTTACTCAGCAGAGAGCAACTCAGCCTCCCAAAGAGTTTCTGACGGCTACTACCACTCAGGGTGCTCCTTCTGCACCTGCAACAAACACATTTGCAGGCAAGAAAACTGAAACCCCGAAGGAGTATATTCAGGGTAAGGCACCCGATGCTGCATCTTCAGGTGCAAATCAGCAAGCCCCGGTGGCAGGTCCTGCACCGGATGATGCTTCCAAAACAAAGAAGGCAAAGAAACCGAAGAAAAATATCGGTATGAAAATCATTGCAAGCATTCTGGTCTTTGCTGTTCTTGCAACCGGTGGTTTGTTCCTTGCTGACTTCTTTGCTCATAAAAAGCAGATGGAAGGTAAAGAATATGTCGGTTTGGGTGAGTTCCCCGTTCTTAAGCAGGAAACGGAGTTTACCGTATACGATGCAAATAAATTCCCTGTAGACGAGTATGAAATCAAGGTGGAAGAGCTCAAGGGTGGCGGAATACTCAGAAGTAACACCTTTGTAAATTCAAAGAAGCCTATCCTTCAGGAAATATCAAGAAACCGTATCTTTGACCTCAAGTTCCCGTCAGACGGCAACTATCGTATCACTCTTACAGAGATTGATTCTGAAAGAACAAGACCGGCTTCTACAACTACCACGATCAAAACAACTATCGATACAACAACAGGTACAACAACTTCTACAACAACCACTACGACAACAACTGCAACCGATCCGACAACCAAGGATGAGACTGTTATTGTTATAGTAATTGTTATCGACGTTAAGGTTGATAATGATGATCCTGAGGCTGTTGATAAGGTTGACCTTAACTCAAGAGCAGATGAGGAAACAACTGCAACTACTGCTGCACCTCAGCTTAACGAATCTCTTGCAGCAACCGAGGCAGATTTCGTAGAGTTTGGAAAAATGGTAGCAGGTATGATGCCGAATCAGGTTGTTGAGTTCAATTGCCGTGCATCCAATACTCAGTATATAATGGAAAACTTTGTCACTGATTTAACAGGAATTCCGGGATATAAGTATTTCTTCAATGATGCTTCTTCTAAGGATGTAGAGAGTGAAGGTGCAGACCCGCTTAAATGGTGGCAGGTCGGAGTAGCTGATGGAGTGGATACTTATTGGGTACTCGATGAAAACAATGTTAAATGGATATGTGAGAATATTTTCCATATTAAATACGATCCGAGTTTCAGCTCAGATTTTATATATTCACATAACGGTCATGTTTATAAGGGTGATCTGCCGGTAGGCGGTGACGGATGGAAGTCGGTTACGGTCAAGTCACATATTCAGCAGGGAGACAAGTATGTAATCAAAGTTGAATTTGTTTCGGCAAATGATGAGTCGGCACAGATATATGAGTTTGCAGCTGATATCTGGATGATGAACGGAAAAAGACAGTGGACTATTTACGAGATAGCAAGGGCAGATGCTCCCGAACCGGAAACAAGCACATCTATTGTTACTCAGGCTCCCGAAAAACCCGATATAGAGGCGACGGATGCTGATCTTAAAAAGCTTTCGGATATTTTGCTTGCGTTCAACTACGCCGAGTATGACAGTGCTTCTGTAACAACGGCATATGCTGTCGAGAATATTATTACAAACAGTATCTCTTCATACGGTTATGATTACTACTATCGCGATATAGTGAAGAAACCGACATCTTCTGACCCGTTGAATAAATTCGGAACAGCTTATATGGCTATGGATGAAGATAATGTCAAATGGATCTGTGAGAATGTTCTGAATATCAGTTTTGACCCGTCATACAGCTCTACGGATTCTTATGTGCATAACGGCAAGGTTTACAGAAAAGCAATTTCTGCAGCTGAGCAGGAGAATTACTTTGCATCGCTTAAGACGAGTCAGATTAAAAATAAGCGTTATGTTATCGGAGCTGAATTCTACTCAACACCTGCAAATCAGACACTTGCTGACGGTAATGCTAAGCTGATTGGTTCATACGAAGTTGTTGCAGTGCTTAAAAATGTAAACGGTTCAAGAGTCTGGACAATTTATTCAATCACAAGAAAATAAAGAAAAAAGAGATGGGCGACCATCTCTTTTTCTTTGCAAAAAAACAACCGGAGCTTTTTAGCTCCGGTTTTATGATTATTTAAGGCCTTCCTTTTCAAGAAGAGCATTGATCTTATCAGCAGGGTCAAGAAGCTCGCCGATTGAAGTGTCGTGGTTGAGAGTGTCGATCATATATGAAATATACTTTGAAAGGTCAACCTCAACATACCATTCTCTTTCCTGAAGCTCAGGTCTGCGATAGATAAGGTTTGTTGTGAAAACTCTGTAAATAAGTCCGTCTTTATAAGCTTTATCGAATCCTTCAAGACCGTTGCAGAAAAGACCGAAAGCAGAGAATACGTAAATTCTGTTAGCCTTGAGCTCCTTGAGCTTTGTTGCAACTTCGATCATTGAATCACCGGAAGAAATCATATCGTCGATAATGATAACATCCTTGCCTTCAACATTGCTGCCGAGGAATTCGTGAGCGACGATGGGGTTTCTGCCGTCGATGATAACAGAATAATCACGGCGTTTATAGAACATACCGAGATCAAGACCGAGAACGTTTGCAAAATAGATGCATCTGCCCATACCGCCTTCGTCGGGGGAGATAACCATCATGTGATCCTTATCGATGTTAAGGTCGGGAATGTTTTTGCACATTGCCTTGATCATCTGATAAACGGGCTGAACATTCTCGAAGCCGTTGTGGGGGATTGCATTGTGAACTCTGGGGTCGTGAGCGTCGAAGGTGATGATGTTTTCAACACCGTAGCTCAGGCAAAGCTCGCGGAGCATATCTGCAC
>JAZORX010000021.1:0-10398 GCA_045656845.1 Acutalibacteraceae bacterium
AGATTATTATGGTTTTCTTTTAAGATAACCTCCTTAAGACATTAAGCTCCTCCGCCCGGTGGAGCTTTTTGTTTGCAAATTTTCAAAAAAAGAGTTGATTTATGTCTATGTGTAGTATATACTACAAACATAAACGAAAGCCCCATAGGAGAACACAACAATGAAGATTTACATGGCACACTTCCAGAACGGATACACAAGACACACGGTCACAGCCACAACAGAAGACTTCGAGACAGCAAAAGAATTCAAGGCATGGATCAAGGCAGCAGGATACGAGAAGACACACGGCAATTTGATCACCATCGAGACGCAGGAAGCAAGGTAAGAGGAGAAAAAACAATGACGACCAGAACATATAAAGGCTTTACAATAAAGCACCTGCACGGAACGATGACATTCAAGGTTTATTTAGGCGAAGAGCTGTTCACATGCAAATCAACATTAAAGGAAGCCAAGAGAGAGATCGACCGCTTCCTGAAGGCTAACGGAATATGATAAGAGGAGGCAAGGAAATGAAGAAAACATACAGAATCAGCGAGCTGACAGGCAGAGCACACGACAGAGCGGTCAAGGATGCAGCGAGAGAGCTTAACGAAGCATTCCACTTTAACATCGACGCAAAAGATGTCACCTTGGTAGAAGAAACGGCTGACGATTTCGGAATGAGATACACAGCAGCCGGCACATGGACGATATAAGAGGAGGAGACGGCCATGACAAGAACCCAAGCAAAGAAGAAGCTCGAAGCAGCCAAGAAGACCGGCAGGGCGAGGTTTTACAGCGAGACAGACAGAATGACCTACGATGTCTGGTACGATGAGGACAGAAAGCAATACAGCTTGACCTATAGAGACGGATATTACGAGCAGACTGTCATCTGCACATGCAATATAAAAAGGCTCATCGAGCTTATGACATTTTGAAAGGAGAAGACAATGGCAGGTATAGCAAGATTGCTTCACGAAGGATATCAGATGGTAGGTATGTTCAGTCATGAGCTGGGAGCGAAGTATAGAGCAGAGATGCATCGGAGACAGGGATTCGATGCCAAGATCCGAAAGATAACAGACAAGCAGGGTGTTACAAAGCACCTTGTATACATCAAGAAGGAGGTATAAAGATGGATTGGTTATTGATTCTTGGAGTTCTGGCATTCGGTGGTTTGATTATCGGTTGGATGGGTTATACAACCATCACGGATAGTCTCATTAAGGACCAGAAGCGAGAAATCGCCAAGCTGAGAAGCGAAAACAGGCGATTGAAAGCAGCTCTCAATAGAGTGGAGTGTCTCAAATCACTTAAGAAAATCAGATGCGCAGTTATACGACAGGATTTGAGAGAACCTTTAGTAACTATTCACAATATTGATGATCCTTTTCAGGAATGGTAAGGAGGCTATTATGGAAGACTTTGAGAAGGTATTAACCTTAGAAGAAACGATTCACGATCTTCAGGAGCTTGGATTATATATTGAATCAGAAATTGGCCCGATTCCGATGTGTATTCCCAGAGCTATCGAGCTTCTGGAAGCACTCAAGACAATTAAGGAGGCATGATATGAGTTGGTGCGACGAAGACGGGAACTATTCCCACAAGGCAAGAACAAACGCAGAAGCAGGTGTTATGTGCGACTGCTGCTCCGAGAATATAGCTGACTGTGAAGGACAGAAGCTCTATGAGTATAACGGCTCTTGGCACTGCAAATCCTGTCTTATCGAGAATATTCTCGAAGATCTGAAACAGATCAATGCTGACGATATGTATGATGAATAGGAGGTAAAAATTCATGAAGAAGTATATAGCAGTGTTTGAGGTCCCGGATGGTTATACACCGACAGATTATATTGAAAATGCAGACGGTTGGTTTACGGATGAAGAAGGAAACCGTTGCACAGTAGGCACAAAGCTGGAGGAGGTGAAAGAAGAGACATGATTTATTTATCACTTGCTGACTTTGCAAAAATCAGAAGGAGACAGGAGATTCATGCAGCCGAACTCGCTGCTGACGGACTAATCAAGAAGGAGGAAGACACTATGGATGAAGAACCGACGCAGGCACAGATAGACTTCGCAGAGAAGTTAGCAGAAGAATACGACATCGACTTGTCAGAGATCCCGTTTACAAAGAAGGACTATGCGGAATTCATAAACGAGTTCAAGGACTTTTAAGGAGGTACAAAATGGCATCATTTACATCATGGTTTTTCGGAGATCGATGTGAGTTCTGTGGTACCCTCATTTCTGAACAAAAGGTATATACTGCAAGGTCAGAAATCATTGCTGCTCATGGTCCTAATGTTTCTGTTGTACCTGAACCTTCACTTTACGATTGTGTCGATTGTCCTAAGTGTGGAAGACAGCATGTAATAGGCAGGAGGTTTAGGGAGGAGATGTAAAAGAATGAGCAGATGGGTAACATTTCATTATGACATAATCCGGGAACATGTATCTGATCTCAAGGTCCATCCGGATAAGGAAACTGCTTTGAAGTATTTTAACGCTCACTGCAAGAGCCACTTTCAGTTGAACACTCCATTCAAAGCTGATAAGCTGCCGGCATCATATGGCTATCCTTTAAGAAAGTATTGGGGCATATCAGCTCCAGCATTTAAGAAGGAATTTGGAATCAGTGTTGATGAAGCGTTGAAATTAGCGAAAGGAGAAACAACATGAGCGCATATAGTGATTGGCAGTGCGGAGCTCTTTCAGACGATGATTTTAAGAGTGCTATGAACAGAGAATGTGCAGATCCTGAAGTAGATTATTGCAGCGGTTGTATTCATCACTCTTCAAAACTGAATAAGTGCTGGCTTGGTGGTAAGAAGGCCTGTGCTTGGCAGGACGAAATGGATGAAGATGCTGCTTATGAGTTCCTTGAGCACTTAGGTCTTGCTTTTGGTGGTTATGAAAAGCTGTATGAAGAAAACTACGGATTTTATAGTGAAGCTATATCGGTTATCTTACATGCTTATGACAAGCTCCTGAAAAAGACAAATGATGCAGCAAAGGAGAAGAGAAGTGAATAATAAAGAAATCTTCGATAGGTTATTGCAATGTGCTGATAGCGAGATCAAGAACTGGAGAAAAGCCGATAAGATAACTCCGTTGGAACAAGAGGTAAGATATCAGCCTGTTATAGCCGGAATTGCTCGGGCAGCATTATATCTGTTACCAACCGACGATTATTATCGATTCAAGGAAGAGATTGTTAAGAAAGGTGGTCATATATGAACCAAATGTCAATCTTCGATTTAATAGAGGTCCCGGTTTCACAAGCCTTTATCAAGGATATTCCTTTGGGTTATCTCAAAGACGGAGAAGAAAAGCAATTCGTTGGTAGAGAGTTGAGGTTTCAAGAACTCAAAGACTTAGTCGGTAAGAAGTGCATCATTTCAAACAGCACGTACAGTTATCCGGATTTCAAGGTCTCTAATACTTGGTATAAGGTGATTAAGATCACTCAGTATTTTGAGGGTTGCGATAAGGTTTATCGAAAGGTTAAGCCTATTCCGGAGGGATGTATTCAGTATGGAGAGTTTGTCAATGACTATATCCATGACAATGTAGGACAGGAAGAGGCAATGGATTGTTATGAGGTAGCGTACATCTGCGATCGAGTAGGGTTTACTGATAAGGATAAATCTGATAAGAGTAACGGCTGGGTATCGGAGATGTATTGCAGCAATGGAAGACATGAACCAGCTACGGAACATCCAGATACGTTTTACGAGCTGAAAATGTGATAAGATTTTATAGGAGGTACATTATGGAAAACATGAATGAGACTATTACAATGAGCAGGATCGCATTTGAGAGAATGCAGGCCAAAGACGAGCATAATGATATATGGAGAAATATCACTATCATTCTGCTTATCATCCTGCTGGTGGCATCTAATATCGCTTGGCTGATCGCTTGGAATTCATATGATTATTCCAGCGAGGTTGTTACTGTCGATACCGACGATGGCGGTGATGCTAATTATATCGGTAGTGACGGCAATATCTATAACGGTGAATCAGAACTGGATCCGGAAGCATGAAAGTAAAAGTTGACCTTGACAATATTACTAATTCTGAAATTGATCATCTTATTTCAGAATATATTCATTCACAAAGAGACCGTGTAGTTCTTCATTTAAGGCTTGTGGATGGTCTGACTTATGAAAAGATAGCTGATAAGATGGATATGTCAGTAAGACAGATCAAGAATATTGTCTACAGAGCAGAAGTTAAGCTGTTCAAACACTTATAAGGAGAAACATGAATAGATTTGAGAGATACAATAAAAAGTGTAAGTTTTTTACATTTCGATTCCGCAAGGATAGAGAAGAGGATTCAAAGTATATCGACTTTCTTGAGAATTGTCCCAATAGAATGAAATTTATCCGGGATGCTATCGATAAAGCCATAAACGAATAATCCTATATAAATTGCACAAAAATAGCCTTTGGATTTCATCGTCCGAAGGCTTTTTTATTGCAACAATTGAGGCATAGGAGGTAATCCTTATGCCTTATGTCTTTTATAATCCCAATCCACGCAATAAACGTGTAGGTGACTGTGCAGTCAGAGCCGTTGGAAAGGTCCTCGGTCAGGACTGGCAGGATGCTTATATCGGTCTGTGTTCGGAAGGATTAGTTTTTAAAGATATGCCTTCAGCTAACTATGTATGGGGAATGTATCTGAAACGATATGGTTTTGAAGAGCATATGATTTCATCTATTTGTCCTCAATGCGTAACAGTTGCACAGTTTGCCAAGGATCACCCAAAAGGAAGATATGTACTCGCTACCCAGAATCACGTCATAGGAGTAGTTGATGGTGACTACTATGACACTTGGGATAGTGGTGAAGAGATCGTCTTATATTTTTACAAAAAGGAGATATAAATCATGGCTTACAACAACTATTTCCCAAACAATTACTATCCGCAGTTTTACGGCAATCAGCAGGTACCGCAGAATGCTCCGCAGGTGGCACAGGCTCCACAGCAGACATCTTCCGGGAATCTTATCTGGGTACAGGGCGAAGCAGCTGCTAAGGCTTATCCTGTCGTTGCCGGACAGAGTGTATTCCTCATGGATTCCGAAGAATCTGTTTTCTATATCAAAGCCACAGATCAGAGTGGTATGCCTCAGCCGTTAAGGATCTTCGATTATAAGGAGCGTACAACGGCCCAGAATTCGCCTGTATCAGCTCCTAAGGCTTCTAATGAATATGTTTCAAGGAAAGAATTTGAAGCCTTCAGAGACGATGTCAGGAAGGAAATAAGTGGCATTCGAGTGGAAGAAGGTGAAGGGTAATGCCGAATTCTTTATATAACCAGTTACATGGATCCATGCCACAGAATCCGATGCTTCAGAGATTGATGCAGTTCAAAAAAATGATTAATGGTAATCCTCAGCAGATAGTACAGAACATGATTAATTCTGGAAGGATCAGTCAAAATCAGCTGAATCAATATGCTCAGCAGACGAATGAAATCTACAAACAATTCAAGGATTTCATGTGAAATTTTGAAAAGCAAAGCCAGTTTTTTGAAATATAAACTCATTTTTTAAAGTTTTAATTCAATTTTTAAGCATTTTCTTAAATTAACTAACTCAAAAAACGAGTTAGTTAATTCGATTTTAATTAAAGGAGGAATGATTATGATTTAGAAAATTTATCGGTATATTTCCAGATATAACCACAAGCGGTCTTGGCTCGACCTGCACAACAGTTATGTATATTTCGCTTGTTAAAGCCTCGTGATTCAGCTTCGACAAGTGAGAAGGTATCGAGCAATTCGCCATTAAGCGAATATTGTTCGACGATTCGTGAAGGTTTTGGTTTCCGATTCTTGTATCGTTCAGTATATATCGGATCATAAGATGATTTGTTTATCATATCATCATATTCACAGAATCCCTTGTGCTTGATTGCGGATTTATACCTTTTATAAAGACACTTGTCACTTAATCCTAATACCCTTGACCATTCAGCAATGGTTTTAGATTCTCCATTATGTTCTATTCGAACATTATTAGTTCTATTTCTTTGCTGTTCTGCATGAGTGATCCATCGGCAATTATCAGGACAATAATTTCCATTCGAATCAATCCGGTCAATGGTAAGTAAATCAGAATAACCATTCTGAAATGACCATTTAGAAAAAGCATTGAAATCATGCAGCCATTCATTACATACGGTAATACCTTTGGCTCCGTAATAACGATAACAAGGTTCTTTAGGATTGTAACAGCGTTTCTTTATACCACACCAAATGTTATAGAGCCTATTGGCTTTTGACATATAAATACACCTGCCTTTCGTGTACTGCCTTATTAAAAATAAGCGGAAACCGTTAAGGCATTACGGCTTTCGGGAGCTAACCTATCCGCTAAGCCAATTATACATTATTTCGACATAAAACTGCAGTTTATGTAAATACAAATTTTATGAAAGGAGGACTTATACATGAGTCTTACTACTGGTGAGATGAGCGCAGCTGATTTGGCTGCGGTCGTAGGAAATTCTAATGGAAACGGTTTCGGTGATATGGGCAGTGGTTGGTGGATTATACTTCTGTTCCTTATCTTCGGTAACGGCTGGGGCAATGGCTACGGTGGTGGAAACAACGGAGGTGCAGGTGGTCTCTATCCTTGGATGAATCAGGCCGAAATCACTTCTGATGGTTTCAGGGACCAGATGCTGAATAGCAATATCACTTCTATTCGAGATGGTATCAATGGCATTCAGACACAGCTTTGCAATGGTTTCTCTGATGTCCAGATGTCTGCTATGCAGAATGCTTTTGGTCTTCAGAGTGCTATCAACTCGGGTGTGAATGGTCTTCAGAGCCAGCTTGCTCAGTGCTGCTGCGATAATCGTCTTGCTACTTGCCAGACACAGAACATTATCCAGAGTGAGAGTGCTGCTACAAGGTTTGCTGATGCAAACAACACGAGAGACATCATTCAGAGCCAGAGCAACGGCACACAGGCTATCCTCGACAAACTCTGTCAGCTCGAACTGGACGGTGTTAAGGCACAGGTTGAAGCTAAGAATGATCGTATCGCAGATCTGCAGAGACAGCTTTCCGAAGCTAATCTTTCTGCTTCTCAGACAGCACAGAACGCTTTCATTCAGCAGGGATTCTCTAACGAAGTTGATGCTTTGTATAACAGACTTAACAACTGTCCTGTTCCGACAACTCCGGTCTATGGCAGAACACCTATCTTCACTTGCAATCAGAATGCAGGTTGCGGATGCAATGGTAGCTTCTACAACTAAGGAGGAATGACCTATGGCAGAATATATAACTACTGCTGATAACACAGTAGCATTGAACGGTACTATCCCGTTTAACAATGTTTCTATCCCTTGCAATGCCGGAAATGTAATTCCTGCTGCTCCCGGGATTCTTATTCTCAAAGGTAATACTCCTAACAGATTTGCGAGGTACAAAGTTACGCTTCAAGGAAATGTTGCAATTCCGACTGGTGGTGCAGTAACTCCTGTGGCGCTTGGTATTACTCTTGACGGTGTAACAATACCCGAGAGTGTAGCAATCGTTACTCCTGCTGCGGTAGAGGATTATACCCACATCAATACGGTGGCTATAATCACTATCCCTTGTGGTTGTTGTATGACCGTTTCGGGAAGGTACGTTGACGGGACCGAAGACGATGCTGCGGTAACACCTACACCGTCGTTAACAGTCAGGCGTAATGCTTCGATATCTGTTGAAAGAATAGCTTAAGGAAGGAGGAAAGAGTTATGCATACTTACTATGAGTTGAAAGATATGCTCAAGAAAGAGCTGGACCAGATCGTCAAGAAAGGCGAGCTGTCTGCCGGTAGTCTCGAGACTATCGACAAGCTCCTTAATTCTATCAAGAATGCTTGTAAGATCACGATGTATGAGGAATATGCCGAGGATGGATATTCATATGCTGATTCCGATATGGACATGAGTAATTATTCTTATGCCAGAGGTGGAAACGGCAGAGGCAGAGGATCCAATGCGAATCGTGATAGCATGGGTAGATATTCTTCCGAAGGTGGCTACTCAAATGCACGTGATGGCAGAAGCGGCAGGGATGGCCGTGGCGGTTATTCACGCAGAGGTTATTCTTACGACGATGGAGAAAAGCAGGAAAAGGTCGAGATGCTTCGTGAGATGATGAATGAAGTAGGCTCTGAAGAAGAAAGAAGAGCTCTGCAGAAGATCATCAGGAGAATGGAGCAGGACTAATATGTTCTCAAAAAGTCAGCTTCTTGATGCAATTGATGAATTAGAGGCTTGCCCGAATACTTATCAGAATGCCGAGAAGCTGGCCACATTCTACACTTTATATGACCATCTCTTTGTCCATAAGGAGCCTATGAATAGGATCGAATCGACCAGAGAAGTAACAATAGATAGATATGGAGATAACGAATTCTTAAAGGCTATAACAGACAAAAAAGCGGATAAAGTATGGATGGTCATGGACGAGCTCATGACTACTATCCAAGTCCTGCAGCCAAAGCTCTATCAAGCTACTATCGACAGGATCAATGAGGGATGATACTATGGAATTGATTTACTCAATCCCTTTCCCTCACACAGAAAGAGAAGTCGGGCAACTGGCTTCTCTTTTTTTATTATATGTATTGCTTTTTAGTAATAAAGATATATAATAAGAATATAAACATAGGGAGGTACACGACAATGACAAAGTATTATGTAGAGAATTGGGATACCGAGGAAGTAATCGCAGAGTTCGATACCTATGAGCAGAGACAGGAATGGATCAAGAAGAATGTAACCATCAGACCTAACGATGGCGGCTACCTCGAAGATGGTACACATATCGCAATCTACGAATTTTGAGGAGGACAGAACCATGACACAGTATAAAGCAACCTACAAGGGATCCAGCAGGACAGCGGACAAGAGATATTATCTTCAGATCTGGGAATACAGAGGACATGAATACGAGGTTGAAGTACCTTCTAACGGTTGGATTTGTTCTTCAGATTACCTCAGAGGTGGATATATGAGCCAGTCAAACCAGCACAGAAGGGCACAGGAGCAGATCGATGAACTTATTACTCACCCGGCTCCCGAAATAAAGGAACCAGAACCACAGAAGTATGAAGGATCTGCACAAGAAGGATTTGATATGTTGATGGATTATTTCGATGGCAACGAACATGCATTTGATGTATTAGATTCGAGGAGGTAAAGAAAAATGAGAGGATGCTTAACCGAAGAAGTAAAAAAGAAGTATGGTATTTCATTAAAAGAATTGAGGCTGTTGCCATACTTCCAGTATTTACTCATGAATGAAATGAGAATAGATCCCAAGAAGATTGATCATGAAGAGAGATTAATTTTACAAAAATGGAGAGACGAAGGGAAAATTACATTCTCTATGTTAGAACCGTGTACATGTAGTAAGGAGTTCTGGAATTGGATGAATGAAATATTATGGGACACATATGTACCGCATATAAAGAAGGAGGAAGAATAACATGAGACTTTGGCATAAGGACCTGATCCCGGTACTTCCACGACAGCAGCTGCTTGGTCAATGGCGTGAATGTTGCTTGATCGCTAAGAACATAGCTGAGAAGGGCACACCTAATCATCTTCTGGTGAATAAGATCATGGATTATCCTTTGGATCATTTCTTCTGGTATGGAAATAAAGTAGCTTGTGAAATGGAGTGCCGAGGTTATAGAGTTAATTTTTCAAATTTCTCAAAATGGTTTTTTCCACCCAACCACGTTCCCAAAGATGAATTATTTAAGGACTGGCACAATGAACGTTATCTGCTGCAGTGTTATCACAACCTACAAGAAAAATATGATTGTGGTGGTATTTCAGATACTGAGTGGGAACCTATATTGGTTAAGATGGGAGATAAGACATGAACAGTAACGTGATAGCAATGAGAAAGAAGCTCTGGAAGAAAGGAGACAGGATAGAACTTATATCAATGGATGATATACAAGCTCCACCTGCAGGAACAACGGGAACGGTCATAGGTGTTGATGATATGGGCCAGATTATGGTTAATTGGGATAATGGTTCGAGCCTTTCGGTCATACCGGAAGCAGGAGATTCTATAAGGAGAATAGAAAAATGATTGATGAACGATTGATGCAGATAGCAGATCATTACGGACTTGATCAACAGCTGAATATGCTGCAGGAAGAATGTGCAGAGCTGATACAGGCTGCCAGCAAGTACAAGAGAACAAGAGAGTATCCGGATTTCGATGGTTATTATGGCTTTTCTAACTTATGTGAAGAAATGGCTGATGTAAGTATCATGTTAGATCAGATTCAGTATCTAATGGATAATGAAAAGATGATTTCTGACTGGAAAGCCAAGAAGATCAGAAGACAGCTTGAACGAA
>JAZORX010000022.1:0-2400 GCA_045656845.1 Acutalibacteraceae bacterium
TATTTCAAGCCTTAACCCGATTCCGGGCACAATGGTAAAGGAGACAGCTAAAATGGAAAAAATGTTAGTAAGAGGCGTAACTAAAGATACAGATGCTTCAAGAATTTCAATCAGCGGACTCAACGATGTTCCCGGTGTTGCATTCAAGATTTTCTCAAGCATGGCAGCAAAGAATATCAATGTTGATATCATCCTTCAGTCAGTTGGCCGTGACGGCACAAAGGACATCGCTTTCACAGTAAGTGAAGCTCACGCAGACGATGCAATCGATGCAATCAATAAGCTCCCGTTCATCGGCGATGCAAAGGTTGTCCGTGACGATTCAATCGCAAAGATTTCTGTTGTTGGTGCAGGTATGGAAACTCATCCGGGTACAGCTTCAACAATGTTTGAGGCTCTCTTCAATCAGGATATCAATATCCAGATGATTTCAACAAGTGAAATCAAAATCTCAGTTCTCATCGACCGTAAGGATGCAGACAAGGCAGTTGCTGCTGTTCACGAAGCTTTCTTCGGTAACGACTGATAACTTTTAAATCAGGTGCTGCGTTGTGTTGCGACGCAGCACTTTTTTCTTGCATTTTATCCGTTTTTTGGTTATTATATATTTGTAAATGTAAATATGGGAAATTTGCTTTAAAATCAATTCAGGAGGTATTTTATGAGAACTGTAACCAAAATCAATCAGGGTTGGGCTTTCTCTCTTGACGAGAAGAGCGTACCTTCAGCATACCCGACTGAGTGGAAGGTGCTTGACCTGCCGTACACATGGAATGGTGAGGACGGACAGGACGGCGGAAACGATTATTTCAGAGGTAAGGGGTATTTTGCAAAGGAGCTTTCAAAGGAAGACTTTGGCTCAAATGACGAATATTACCTTCAGTTTGACGGTGTAAATTCCTCAGCAGAGATTTATTTCAACGGCAAAAAAATTGCTGAGCATCACGGTGGCTATTCAACCTTCCGTGTAAAGGTTGAGGATATCAGAGAGAAAAATCTTCTTGTTGTAGTTGCAGATAATAAGGCAAACGACAGAGTGTATCCCCAGACGGCTGACTTTACATTCTACGGTGGTATTTACCGTGATGTTAAGATAGTAAGCGTAAATAAAAACCATTTTGACCTCGATTATTACGGCGCACCCGGAATTAAAGTAACTCCTGAAATCAAGGGTAAGGATGCTGAAATTGAGGTTGAGGTTTACCTTAAAAATAAGGATAACTGCAAGGTTAAATATGAAATTATAGCAGATGGCGAGGTTATCGCAACAAAGACTGAAGACGGAGATAATGATGCAGAGTTTGAAATAAAGAATGTTCATCTCTGGGATGGTCTTAAGGACCCGTATCTTTACACTGCAAAGGCAACCCTCATCGTTGACGGTGAAGATGTTGACGAGATTTCAACCCGTTTCGGCTGCCGTGAGTTTAAAATCGACCCCGAAAAAGGCTTCATTCTCAACGGAAGAGAATATCCTCTTCGTGGTGTTTCCCGTCATCAGGACAGACCGCAGATCGGTAACGCTCTTCTTTACGAGCATCATAAGGAGGATATCGATCTCATCGTAGAAATGGGAGCGAACACAATCCGTCTTGCTCATTATCAGCATTCTCAGGATTTCTATGACCTTTGCGACGAGGCAGGTCTCATCATCTGGGCAGAAATTCCCTATATCTCAAGGCATATGGCAAACGGTTACGACAACACGGTTTCGCAGATGAAGGAGCTTGTTGCGCAGAACTATAACCATCCTTCAATCGTTGTATGGGGTCTTTCAAACGAGATAACGATTGCAGGCGCAAATGATCCGCATCTTATCAAGAACCACAAAGATCTCAACGCGCTTTGCCATAAGATGGACAAAACACGTCTTACGACAATCGCTTCCGTTACAATGTGTTCAATCGATTCTGAATATGTGCATATCAGCGATGTGCTTTCATACAACCATTACTTCGGCTGGTACGGCGGTTCGACTGAAATGAACGGCCCGTGGTTTGATGATTTCCACAAGAAATATCCGAAAAAGCCGATCGGTCTGAGCGAATACGGCTGTGAGGCTCTTGACTGGCATACTTCCGAACCCGTACAGGGCGACTACACTGAGGAATATCAGGCTTATTACCACGAGGAGCTTATCAAGCAGATAGCAGAGAGAAAGTATCTCTGGGCAACTCATGTATGGAATATGTTTGATTTCGCTGCTGATGCCCGTGCAGAGGGTGGAGAAAACGGAATGAACCATAAGGGTCTTGTTACCTTCGACAGAAAGTATAAAAAGGATTCATACTTTGCTTATCAGGCATGGCTTTCAGAAAAACCGATGATTCACCTCTGCTCAAAGAGATATATTGACAGAGTTGAGGACACAACTAAGGTGACTGTTTACTCAAACTGCGA
>JAZORX010000023.1:0-9879 GCA_045656845.1 Acutalibacteraceae bacterium
GTTTAATGTCTTAGCCTCAAGAACTTCAGGTTCTGCAGTTTCGCCTTCTGTAGCTTCTTCATTTGCAGTATCATCCTTTTCAGGTTCTGCAATTGTTTCGGTTACAGTTACTTTTACATCCTTGACAGGTGTTTTATCGCCCTTATTTGCTACTGTAACAGTGATTCTGTTGTCGTGAGCAATGAGGATACCTTCAGGAAGTTTAACGGAGATTTCACCGTTTTCGTTAATTTCAATGTACGCCTTTTCAATAGGTGCTGTTTCGTTCTTAACAGTTACACTGTAATCGTTAAGCTCACCGTATCCGTTAACATCTGTTTCATCGATGTTTGTCGGAGGTACGATTGCAATACCAAGCTCGTTTGTAAGGTTAGTTTCAGTTCTTTCTGTATTGTCCATAACAGTTACAGACATATCCTTTACAGGCTTTTCTTCTGCATCTGTTACTATTACAGAGATTCTGTTTGCAAGGTCAAGCACACTTCCTTCAGGAAGCACGATGCTAATCTTACCGTCAACGAATTCAAGATATGCATTGGCAATAGGAGCCTTTTCGTCTGCAATTACCACATTGTATCCTGATACAACTGCCTTTCCTTCAACATCTGTCATATCTTTATGAACCGGAGGAACAATCGCCTTGCCGTTTTCATCAGATACAACTGTTTCGGTATTGCCATTACCATCTGTAAAGATTACGGTTACATCCTTTGCAGGATTACCTTCTGCATCCGTTAAAGCTGCTGTAATTCTGTTATGATAATCGAATACTGCAGATTCAGGAAGTTTCATATTGATCTGATTGTCAGCAATAGTGATAAATGCTCCCTCAATCGGTTTGGATTCATCTGTAAGAAGGACATTGATTCCGTTTACTACAGCCTTACCTTCTGCATCTGTGTAGTCCTCAGAAAGAGGCGGAACGAATACTTTACCTTCGCTATCAGATGTGCCTGTGTACTGAAGTTCATTTGCATCCTTAACTGTTACTGTTACACCCTCGATAGGTTTTGCAATAGAGTCAAGAACTGTTACAGTTACACGGTTGTGGTGGCTGATGCCGTTACCTTCGGGAAGGTCCACATTGATAGAACCATCTTCATTATAAACTACATAAGCATTCGGGATTACACCATTTTCATCGCTTACTACTACATTTCTTTCGTTTACATTTACACGGCCTTCTTCGTTTGTATAACCATCGCTTGCTGTAGGAAGTGTAATCTTGCCGTAGACATCTGTTTTACCTTTTTCGATAAAGTCAGAGTCACCGAGAGCAATGATTGTTACGCCTTCCTGTGCATCTCCGTTCTGGTCCTCTACAGTTACGATTACAGGATTTTCTCTTGTCGGTCTTGTGCCTTCAGGAAGGTCAATAACGATGTTATTGCTTTCACCGATGTACACTTCGCAGTTCGGGATAGTTACATTGAACTTATCTGTAATTCTAACAACATAAGTTTCTTTTTCTTCATCACCGTTACCGATTGTGCCGTTATCGTCACCTGTGTTTGACTTGCTGTTAGGTACTACAAGGATACCGTCTTTGTCGGTTGCACCTGTTACCTTATTACCGTTTGCATCTGTAAAGTCAACTTTGAGGTCAGCTTTCGGCTGCTGAGTTTCTGTGAAGAATGCAATCAGCTTTGTAGGCTTATCAAAGTCAAGAAGTCTGCCGTTTGTGAGAAGCACTGACACATTGTCATTTACATCGATTACGATTTCGCTGTTAAAGATAGGCTTGTCATTCTCATCAAGAAGGAGGAGGCTGTAATCGCCTACCTGAGCTTTACCATCTTCGTCTGTATTGTCTTTACCTGCAAGCTGTGCGAGGTCAGTTGTCTGGAGAGTTTCTCCGCAGACTGTACATTCAATATGTTTGCTTCCGCCATGTTCGATGGTTGCAGCTTCATCTACAATCCATTCACTCGGTGTGTGGCCCTTCGGATCTACATAATCTGCTTTGTATGTATCTCCGCAGTCCTTACATACGAATGTGCTGTAGCCCATTGTAGTACAGGTTGCTTCTGTTACTGTTACTTCATAAGCATGGGCAATCTTATCTACATAGTTGCTGTTGTGTTCATCTCCGCAAACTTTACACTTGTTGATACTGTAACCTAACTCAGTGCAAGTTGCAGGAACTACAGTTACTTCATAGTCATGAGGAATTACATCTGTGTAATCACCGTTGAAGGTATGCTCACAAGCCTTACATTTGTAAATGCTGTAACCCATTTCGGTACATGTTGCAGGAACAACTGTTACCTCATAGTCGTGTTCAACTTCATCCTGATAATTGCCGATGTATTCAGTTCCGCAATCTTCACAGGTGAACACACTGAATCCGTCTTCTGTACATGACGGAGGTGTGATAGATTCACTGTATCTGTGCGGAAGTTTATCTGTGTGATTTCCTACATAGGAATCATCACAATCTGCACATGTAAAGGTGCTGAATCCGAATTCTGTGCAAGTTGCAGGAGTTACGGTTTCTACATAATCGTGTGCAAGCTTGTCGGTATAATCGCTTACATATTCATCTCCGCAATCACGGCAGGTGTATGTTGTAAAGCCCATTGCTGTGCAAGTTGCTTCTGTTACTACTGCATCGTAATCATGAGGAATGATGTCTGTGTAGCTATCAATGTATGAGTGGTCGCATTCTTTACAAGTATGGAGTGTATATCCCGAACCAGTGCAAGTAGCGTCAAATTCCTTATCTTTATATGTATGACCTAATGGTAATACCAAAACAGTTCCGCAAGTATCACAAATCTGAGGTTCGGTACATGTTGCTTCTGCACCCGGAGTATGTCCTGTTGCATCAGATGCAAGGATGAGTTTTTCTTTACATCCTGCATTTGTACAAAGATGCTCAATAACACCTTCGCTGTCACATCCGGAAGCAGTTACGGTTCTGCCTTCATCCCAAGAATGTCCTAATGCATCCACATAGTCTGAAACATAACTTGCATTACACATTTCACAGATGTTGTTCGTATATCCTTCTTCTTCACAATCAGGATGTCTTACAAGTTTTCTGTATCTATGCTCTACCATAGGCTTAATGTTATTGATGTAGTTATCTCCGCAGACTGTACATGTATATTCATCATAGCCTACATTCTTACAAGTTGCATCGTGTGTATGTTTATCATAGTCATGACCTGCAAGCGGAGTTGATTCTTCATAGAAATCACCGCACTTGTTACACATGTGAAGCTTTACACCATTCTGTTTACAGGTTGCTTCTCTGATTAAAACATCTCTGTAATCATGTCCAAGAGACTGAACATAGTTTGTCTTAATAAGGTCACCGCAGCCGTTACACTGGAATCTGTCATATCCCAATTCATCACATGAAGGCTTAACAGTTTCAAGGTAGTTATAGTCATGTTCATGGCTCTGCGGAGGAATTACAACGATTGTTCCGTTGTTTTTATCCTCTTCCAATAACCACACATACCCTACACCATTCTCTGTCATTGTTTCTCCACCGTAGATATAGTCGATTTCATAATATACAGTGTGATATCCTGCAGTTGTAAAGTTAGGTGCAGAGGTTCTGTTGCAGTTACCAGCTTCCGTTCCGTATCTGATTCTTGTTGTTACATCATTTTCAGAAAGGTCTGCCACTTCAACAGTATGTGCTTCTCCGTCAACTTCACCGTAGTATGAAGTGATAACTGATTTTGCGACTACATATTCACTTGTTTCGTAACCGCAGTCTACACAAGTTTCTGCAACATAGAAACGGTTATTAGCAAGCTGTGCATCTACTAACTGTGTGAAGTCATGAGCTTCTCTGCTAAGTACAGCCTGTGCATATGTGCCTTTACAGAATGCACAGTATTCGCCTTCCTTAAGATACACATAATGCTGTGTACTGTTGTACTGCATATATTCCGTATTATCGAAATCCACAAAGAAGTTATGATCACACGGATTCAATCCATACACATTTCTGTTGTAGCAATACGCATTCCAATCCGATGGATTAAGTGTTCCACACGCATTGCAGACACTTTTTGTGTAGTGGTACCCGGTATAATATGCATCTACACCGGGAGTGCCATCGTCAAGGTTATAAAACTCATCACCGTCCATATTGGCTCCGTCTGAGTATTTAACACCTCTGTTTGCTGCTGTTTCACCGCTACGAGTGTATTCAGGAACACGGTATGTTAATACGGTTGTATCTTTACCGCATTCGTAACAGTGCTGTGTCTCGTATGTGGTTGTTGCATTCATATCAAGCTCGTTCGTTCTGCCATTAGCAGTGAGCCAACTATCCGCAGGATCCACATATTCGTTATCCTGTGCGGCAAAGGTTGTCGGCACCATACCGAGAATCATAATACATGCAATAAGTAAAGAAATCACTGATCTTAATTTTGAACTATGCTTTGTTTTCATTATTTTCTTACCTCCTAATAATTTATCCTAAATTAATATCATTGTTTTGAGATGTTTCTTGTGCTTGCATCTCTTCAAGCTTCTCTCTTGCCCAATCAGGCAAGTATTCGTCTTTTATGACACCTAAGACCTGATGTCGGTCCCATCTGCCTTTGTCATCGTCAATAAGGCAGGTAGCATATACTGCTCTGCCTATAGCGGTCGGACTGCACCCGAATCCGCCTGTCGCAATCCAAAGTTGATTTTCAGGGGACCAGTATTCTTCTTTCAGGTGTTTATGGCTTATAACCACTACCTTGTCTTCCAAATCACCGACTTCCTCTTCACAATGTTCTCTTGTAAAGAGATTGAGTTTGTTAAACTCTTTTAGAGCGTGCTTTGCAAGTAAATCAACAATGCCGGGATTGATTTGAGTAATAAGACACTCTCTTAATTCCTCATCATCTTTGATCCCGGCATTGAATTTTGCAGCCCACTCTTTAATATCTGCGGAGATTCTTCCGTCATTATCGTGCGATCTGACAGTGACAGCATACATGTTCATCACTCGTTCCAAACCGAATTTATCGATAAGTTTTCGAGTGTAACTGCCATCACTGTCCACACAATTATCTTTGTAGGCATTAGCATGGAAGCCTGTTTCTTCATCCTGAATATAGTCTCGGCATCTTCGGTTTTCGTATTGACTCTCATTGTACAAGTCCATATCATTGTCTGTCCTTGCACGTTCTAAAGAGTACCTATAAAACTGAATCGCCATTGGCTATTCACCTCACATGCTCATTTCCGGCCCTGCCTCGGTCTGTTCTTCCTGATCCTCGGACATCTCTTCACCGTTTTCATCTGCTTTAGGTGCATCTGACTGTTTCTGAGATTTCTTATTTCCGGATTTCTTATTGTTTTTGCCTTCTTCATTGGTCTGCTCCTCCTGCTGAGTTAATTTCTGTTCGTATGCTTCGAGTACTGCATTGTGAAGAGCTTCTCTGCCCTCTGCAGTAATCGGGAAACAAATATCCTCATAGTTCTCGCCAACCTTACGGGAAGGCATTGATACGAAGGGACCGTTGTCACCTTCATAAATTCTGAGTCCTTTTACAACGAACTCCTCATTGATGGAAACTGAGGCTACGCCTTTCAAGCTTCCGGGTTTTGTCATTAAAGTTACATTAGCTTTGTAATCCATAAATCTTGTTCCTCCTTTTATATAATTGATCATCCAAGAGCTTAATTCGCTCTCCTATTGCTTGTACGACCGTTACTGTTACGGCGTTTCCTGCTTGTTTATATAGTTGATTGTCCGAGTTTATCGCAAGCATTTTATCTATCTGTTCGTCTGCAAATCCCTGTAATCTCAGGCACTCTTTCGGCATGAGTTTTCGGATTCTGCATCCCATCAAGATACCGTGTATATCACATGCGGTCAGGGTAAACATCGGACAACCGTCAGGTCTGAATCTTTGACCTTGTTGCCTTTTATGTAGTCTGTTCGGAGTCAGACATGGCATATAACACTCTAAAATGGCTGAGTTTTCTCCTCTGCGATTTGTTATCCCACTGTTGTATCTACTCTTAATGCATCTTGCCAAGCAAGTGATACACGGGTTTTCATTCATGTCTATGTACATGCCTGTTTTTCCGCCCTGACCGCCTGCATTAGCTGCTAATGTACAACTGAGACAATCTATGTCGTACACTCTTTGTCCTTGATTTCCTCCAATGACTTGCTTAAGAGTCTGTGGGTTGCACTCTGTGAAAGGTAGTACTTTTCCGGCGCATCGGATATCACGATATCCGAAAGCGTACATTCTTTTTCTGGATTGGGGGACAGAGAAATCTGCGCTGTTAAGCACTTGCCATTCAATACCATACCCCAATTCATCCAACGTTCGCAGGATTGTAAGGAATGTTTGCCCTTTGTTATGACTAAGCAGTCCGGGAACATTTTCAAGAAGAAAATATTTAGGCTGCCTTTCCTTAAGAACTTTTGCAATTTCGAAGAAGAGAGTTCCTCTTGAATCTTCGAAACCTCCTCGCTTTCCGGCGACTGAAAATGACTGGCACGGAAACCCAGCACAAAGGAGATCAAACTCCGGGATATTCTTTGGGTTAATTTTCGTAGCGTCATCAAAAAAAACCTCACCTTCAGTATCAAAAATGGCATTGTAGCTTCTGTTAGCATACGGATCTATTTCACAGTGACCAATGCACTTATATCCGTCGACTCTTTCGAGTCCTGCTCTGAAACCGCCAATGCCTGAAAACATATCAAAAAATCTAATCACTGTTTTCATCGCTCCAATCAGGTGACTAAAGCTCCTCGACACTTCATGAAGGTATTAAATTTTTATGATTCGTTATTCTTACTTTCCGCCGTTGTTACTTGCCGATTCGCTATCAGTACACATTTGTAATCTTTTTTGTACCGCTGCCTGCATGTTAATCAACGACTCCTTGCTGTAGCCAATAAGAAGCTCATCAGCTTCATTTTCTGTAAGGTTAACACCTACATCAAATTCCTGCAGGTATTTACCCTTATCAACCATCGGTGTTATGATAAGCCTCACACCATCGAAAACAATCTTGATATAAGTGTTATTACTTATTCTCCTCAAGAGTTCTCGGAATGAAAACGGTAGTGTGATTCGGCCTCTTGTACCGGTAGTCCTGTAGATAATTAAACTCATAAAAATCATCCTCTCCGAATAGACATAATTGTTTAGGTTCGTTTTTTCTTCTTTCGTTTATATCGTAGTTGGCGATTAATAGCTCCTTGAACTGACTGCCGGAGTCATATCTGTGAGCCAGAGGATTTGCACGAGTATGTTCAACGATTGTATAGTCCTTATATAATTCTTTGATAAATTCACAATCGTTGTATGAGAGAAGAAATTTGCCTTTGATTTCACTTAAGGTCTTAAACAGTCTGATGTGGTTTTCTTTCGGGAAGTCTACCATGTAATGTCCCTCCGTTTCTACATATGGTGGATCGAGGTAGAAGAACGATTCGAGTCTGTCATATTGCTTGATCAGGTCCTCAAAGTCCTTGTTCTCGATTACGGCTTCTCTCAATCTGAAAGCAGCCGCAGATAGAAGCTCCAATGTACTCGAAAGGTTTACTGGCTGACCGCCGAAGCTCTTTCCGGCACTTCCATAGCTGTATCTGATCAGCTTATAGAAGGTAGCCGCCCTTTCTACATCGTAAAGTTTCACCTTTTCGCTTAAGATGTTTTTAATTTCTTCTTCATCTCGTTTGTCAAAATACTCCTCTGCTATTTGCATCTCTTCCTTTTGGTATGGATATTTTGGTTCGTCACCGTTAAGGAAGTCCAGCAGTATGCTAAAGTCCTGCCTACTGTGAAGCGGAAAAAACTTTAAGGTTTTAAGTAACGCAAGAGGTCGTTCCTTGATACATCTGAACATGTTTACAAGGTCCCCATTGAAATCGTTATATACCTCAAATTTTTCTTTCTGTTTTGCAAAGAGGATTGAAGCACCTCCGCCGAATACCTCTATGTACCTACGGTACTGCAAAGGAAACGACTTTAAGATTATCTCTCTCATTGCTCTCTTTCCGCCTACATATGGAATCGGGCTGTTCTGATATTTAGCTATCTCAAACACCTCCGATTTGGCATAAATTTAGGCGGTTGCATTACACAACCGCCGGTTCACTACGATATTTATGCCTTGGGTGCATCGCGCACCAGGTTGCCACATCTCTTTTTCATAGCAATCTTCTCCTTTCTGCCATATTTCAGACACAAAAAAAAGAGGCGGTCAATTCGTGTGTTTGAGTTCACACAAACTGACCGCCTCAATTATGTATTATCATAAATAATCAACTTTCAAAAACTCTTCTATACCTTGTTTTCCATTGGTCTTTAATATAAGACCATATTCACCAGATAGACAACCATTATAATTGCACATATATTGGTTAATTCTTTTGTTTTTCTCTTTTATTGTCATTTTTTCATTGTCTTTCCTATCAAGGTTTAATAATATGCCGTAATCACACACGCCGGGATATATTTTGTATTCATCAAGCCTTGAATAACAATCTAACAGATCGTCTATTGTTTCCTCTCGTCCTTCATAGGCAAGCACGGCAGACAATTTTTCTATAATGTTGTTATCTTTTTCGAGTTCTGACCATAACTCTGCAAACTCATTAATGTATCCAATCGAAAACTTTGCCGCAAGATTTGTTGGAAAATGCTCTGTTAAAGGAGATACAAAATATGTAATTTCATTACCACCTAATCTATCCATTGCCCTGCACAACTCATTTATAGTTGTTGGTAACATAAGCGATATATACGGTGGTTTTTCTGCGCCTTCAAGCATGTAGGCTTCGTATTTTTCTTTGTTGAACATTGCAACAGAGCAAACATAATCTTTATCTTCGCTTGCCAAATAGAAATCCCCGACTGACACTCCGTTATAATGGAAAGTGTTTTCATCAAGAAGAGATTCATCTTTTACCATGTATAGAGAATTCAAAACAAAGCTTCCTTTATTTTGTTCGTGGAACATTTCGCCTACATCCTTTGCCGTCCATCTGCCCATTGCAGGATACTGCGATATTAATTTTTCACCGATTTCCTCTACCGTCTTCGCTTTATAAAAGCTGTATGCTTCACTTTCATACATAAGATTCAAAAAATCTTTGGCATTATCCGGTTGGAATACCTTTAGTATTCTCTCAAATTTAACATCCCATTCGGGTGTGGTATCCTCGTAATACATTGCAAATAAATTGACTTCCTCCACTCTCAACTTTAATGAGAGAATAGCCTTATCAATTTCCTTGCTTCTTGTTTTTACAAATATTACTTCATGCACAAATCCGTTTCTTCTGTCAACGCCTAAATCCACCAATGCGGAATTTAATTGTTCTTCATTTTTTGGAAGGGATAATATTTTTGTTCCCTTATCCCCATTGTATATATTCGTTATCTTACAAATCATTTCCTTTACCTCTTTTCATTATTAATTATATTGAATTCATACTCATTCCCTGTGTTTGTTCTTCAATTCCCTTTGCATAATCGAGCATGCTTTGAACATCTTCAGGGACATCGTCAAAGCTTACATGAATATCTCCTGCAAAGGTTGGTGTGTACCAATAGTCATATGAGCCGATTCTATCTCGCTCTGCCTTAACTGTTGGTGGCATTGTTTCTCCATCTTCACCATAAAAGCCAAGACTAAATGCAAACTGTGTTCCCCAATGCTCACCCGATGATTCAATATCTACATACACTAGCCCCACACAGATTTCGCCTGTCTTATCTGACTTTATCACTGCAGGAAGTGAAACAAACTCATCTCCGACAGTATCGAGATCATCCACACAATCTGTCTTATGGGTGGAGCAAAAGACCTCATGCATTGTTTTTAAAAGTTCTTTTGCTTCGAGCTTGTCTTCTGTCTTGTACGAAGCTGCCACCTTTCTGA
>JAZORX010000024.1:0-5587 GCA_045656845.1 Acutalibacteraceae bacterium
ACGGATAGCACCGCCGATACAAGTAGCAGCACCACCGAAAGGCTCGATTTCTGTCGGGTGGTTATGAGTTTCATTCTTGAAGAGAAGGAGCCACGGCTCTTTTACACCGTCAACCTCAATCTCGATTTTAACTGTACAAGCATTGATTTCCTCAGACTCGTCAAGCTTATCAAGTTTGCCGACCTTCTTAAGATACTTAGCAGCAAGAGTGCCGATATCCATAAGATTCTGCGGCTTTGTTCTGCCGAGGAATTCACGAGTTTTGAGATAATCGTCATATGCAGCCTGAAGAAGCTCGTCTTCAAAGGTTACCTTATCGATAGTTGTAAGGAAAGTTGTATGACGGCAATGGTCAGACCAATATGTATCGATCATTCTGATTTCAGTAATTGTGGGGTTACGGTTTTCTGACTTGAAATAAGACTGACAGAAAGCGATATCGTCATTATCCATTGCAAGGCCGTAATTCTTAACAAAGGCTGCAAGACCGTCGGCATCAAGGTCATTGAAGCCGTCAAGAGTCTCAACCGTAGTCGGGATTTCATAATCAACCTTGAGAGTCTCAACAGTATTGAGTGAAGCTTCGCGTGACTCAACGGGGTTGATAACATATTTCTTGATCTGCTCAAGCTCATCTGCAGTTACATCACCGTAAAGAAGATAAACCTTTGCAGCTCGTACAGCAGGACGCTCGCCTTTTGAAATAATCTGGATACACTGAGCAGCAGAGTCAGCTCTCTGGTCAAACTGACCCGGAAGATACTCAACTGCAAAAACTGTTGCTTCGTCCTGAGGAAGCTCGTCATAGATAATGTCAAGCTGAGGCTCAGAGAAAACAGTTTTCTTTGAATAATTGAACAACTCTTCGTCAATGTTTTCAACATCATAACGGTTGATAACACGAACATTTTCGAGAGATTTTATCTGAAGGATATGTCTTATATCGTAACGAAGGCTTTTTGCTTCATTATCAAGACCTTTTTTCTTTTCAACATAGATGCGATATACCATTTATTTAACCTCCGCATTCAAAGCCTTACGGCCGATATCTCTTCGGCAGAAGCCGTTTTCGAAGCCGACCTTATCGGTAAGCTCATATGCATTTCTGATAGCCGTTTCAAGGTTTTCTGCAACAGCCGTTACACCGAGAACTCTGCCTCCTGCACTGAGAAGCTTTCCGTTATCAAGCTTTGCGCCTGCAACAAAAATTTCGCTCTCTGCATCAGTTTCGGGAAGAGTAAGCTCAAAACCGCTTTCGTACTTAACGGGATAACCCTTTGAAGCAAGGATTACGCAGCAAGCTGATTTATCACTGAACTTAACCTCAGTTTTATCAAGCTCGCCTCTTGCAGTAGCCTTCATAACAGTGAAAAGGTCACTTTCAAGAAGCGGAAGAACAACCTGAGTTTCGGGGTCACCGAAACGGCAGTTATATTCAATAACCTTCGGTCCGTCAGGAGTTATCATAAGACCGAAGTAGAGGCAACCTCTGAATTCTCTGCCCTCTGCTTTCATTGCACGGATTGTCGGAAGGAATATCTTTTCCATACATTCCTCTGCAATTTTTTCAGTATAGTAAGGATTCGGAGCTACCGTACCCATACCTCCTGTGTTAAGGCCCTCGTCGTTATCAAAGGCTCTCTTATGGTCCATTGAAGAAATCATCGGCTTTACGACATTACCGTCTGTAAAAGCAAGAACCGAAACCTCGGGACCTGTGAGGAACTCTTCGATAACTACATTGCTTCCGCTGTCGCCGAAGACCTTATCCTCCATCATGGAGTAAATTGCATCTTCAGCCTCATCACGGGTCTGAGCAATGATAACACCCTTACCGAGTGCAAGACCGTCAGCCTTGATAACCGTCGGAATAGGAGCTGTTTTAATGTATCTGAGAGCATCATCCATATTGGTGAATACTTCATACTTCGCAGTCGGAATATCATACTTTTTCATAAGATTTTTTGAGAAAACCTTACTACCCTCGATGATAGCTGCATCTGCAACGGGACCGAAGCATTCGATGCCTGCAGCGTTGAGCTTATCAACAGCACCGAGTACCAACGGATCATCAGGAGCGACTACTGCAAAATCAATTGCATTCTCTGTTGCAAATTTTACAAGACCATCGATATCCTTTGCACCTACATTGACGCAGGTTGCATCCTTTGCCATTCCACCGTTTCCGGGAAGAGCGAATATTTCATCAATTTCATTGCTTAATCTGAGCTTTTTGATTATAGCATGTTCACGGCCACCTGAGCCGACAACCATTACTTTCATTGCGATTTCTCCTTAATATATCGGGAATTTTGCACAAAGCTCTGTTACTTCCTTTGTAACTGCTTCCTTGTTGCCCTCAAAGTCTGTAGCAATTCTCTTCATCCAGTCAGCGATCATAATCATCTCAGGCTCCTTGAAGCCTCTTGATGTTACAGCCGGAGTACCGATACGAAGACCACTTGTTACAAACGGGCTCTGCGTTTCATTGGGAACTGTATTTTTATTTACTGTTATATGAACTTCATCAAGGCGATGTTCCATCTCTTTACCTGTAATACCAAAATCACGAAGGTCGATGAGCATAAGATGATTGTCCGTACCGCCTGAAACAACTCTGAAGCCTGCATCCTGCATAGCCTTGCAGAGTGTTGCCGCATTTTTGACAACCTGCTGCTGATAAGCCTTGAACTCGTCAGTCATAGCTTCACCGAATGCAACAGCCTTTGCTGCGATGATGTGCATAAGCGGACCACCCTGTGTACCCGGGAAAACAGCTTTATCGATTGCTTTTGCGTACTCTTCCTTGCAAAGGATAAGACCGCCTCTCGGACCTCTGAGAGTTTTATGAGTTGTTGAAGTTACAACATCTGAATAAGGTACCGGATTAGGATGAAGGCCTGCTGCAACAAGACCTGCGATATGAGCCATATCGACCATAAGATATGCACCGACTTCATCACATATTTCACGGCACTTTTTATAATCAATAACTCTTGAATATGCACTTGCGCCTACAACGATCATCTTCGGCTTGCACTCAAGTGCAATACGGCGCATCTCATCATAATCGATTACCTCAGTCTCAGAATCAACACCGTAAGGAACAATGTTATAGTACTTACCTGAAATATTTGCAGGTGAACCGTGAGAAAGGTGACCACCCTCTGAAAGGTTCATACCCATAACTGTATCACCGGGCTTGACAAGTGCAAAGAATGTTGCAAGGTTTGCATTTGCACCACTGTGCGGCTGAACATTTGCATGCTCTGCACCGAAAATTTTCTTTGCTCTTTCGCGTGCGATTTCTTCTACCTTATCTACACAGTAGCAACCGCCATAGTATCTCTTTGACGGATATCCTTCTGCGTATTTATTGGTAAGAACACCACCTGCTGCAAGGAGAACTGCCTTTGAAACGATGTTTTCTGAAGCAATAAGTTCAATATTATGGCGCTGACGCTCAAGCTCTTCGCCACAGGCAGCTGCAACTTCGGGGTCAAAGTTTATAAGTTCTTCAAAAAAGTTCATTTTTTACCTCTTGTTTTAAATTAATGGTGGAACAATCTCATTCCTGTAAATGCCATTGTAATTCCGTACTTGTCGCAGCATTCAATTACGATATCGTCACGGATTGAGCCGCCGGGCTCAGCTATATATGAAACGCCGCTCTTCTTTGCTCTTTCGATATTATCGCTGAACGGGAAGAAAGCGTCTGAGCCGACTGATACGCCTGTAATTGTTGCAAGGTATGCTGCCTGCTCTTCATCTGTGAACGGTTCGGGCTGACATGTGAAATATTTCTGCCAGTTGCCGTCTGCACATACATCTTCTTCATTCTTATTGATATAACCGTCAATTACATTATCACGGTTAGGTCTTGAAACATCGTCTCTGAACGGAAGATTAAGAACCTTATCGCTCTGACGAAGGTGCCAGATATCTGCCTTGTTACCTGCAAGACGAGTACAGTGAATTCTTGACTGCTGACCTGCGCCAACACCAATTGCCTGACCATCCTTTGCATAGCAGACTGAATTTGACTGAGTATATTTAAGAGTGATAAGTGCGATGATGAGGTCACGCTTAGCCTCTTCAGGGAATTCCTTATTAGCTGTTACGATATTCTGAAGCTGAGACTCATCGATCTTATAATCGTTTCTGCCCTGCTCGAATGTGATACCGTAAACTGTCTTCTGCTCGATCGGCTGAGGAACATAGTCAGGATCGATCTTAACAATATTATAGTTGCCGTTTCTCTTTGTCTTGAGAATTTCAAGAGCTTCGTCAGAATAACCCGGAGCAATAACACCGTCAGAAACCTCTCTCTTGATGATGAGAGCTGTTGTCTTGTCGCAGACATCAGAAAGAGCGATCCAGTCTCCGAAGGATGACATACGGTCAGTACCTCTTGCTCTTGCATATGCACAAGCGAGGGGTGACTCGTCAAGACCTTCAATATCGTCTACAAAGCACGCCTTCTTGAGCTTTTCGGGAAGCGGATTACCTACTGCTGCGCAGGTCGGGCTGACATGCTTGAAAGATGCTGCTGCAGGCATACCGAGAGCTTCTTTAAGCTCCTTAACAAGCTGCCATGAGTTGAAAGCATCGAGGAAGTTGATGAATCCGGGTCTGCCTGCAAGAATTTCGATCGGAAGATCTGTTCCGTCGTTCATAAAAATCTTTGCAGGTTTCTGATTGGGGTTACAACCGTATTTAAGTTCAAATTCTTTCATTTTCGTACACCATCCTTTAATCAGTTGTTTTTATTTATAAGACGGTTCTCTTCTGCACCTGTTTCAAGGTCGATGTAGCGAACATAAAGAGAAATCTTATTGTCTTCGTTGAGGTTTGCCCAGAGAGTGTTTGTGAACTCGTCGATATCGTCGGGAATCATAACTCTTTCAGGCTCACCCTGGAATGTCGGGATCGGGTTACCGTCGCAGACATAAGTGTGGATAAAGTGGCCGAGACCTGCCTTTGAAGGATACATAAAGAGGTATCTTGCACAGTCTGAACCCTCTTCGTCAAGGCTCTTGAGAATGCTCATTTCATATGTGAAATCGTTATCATTGAACTTGAGCATACCGCTGATTCTCGGTGTGAAGTTAGGTGCGTCCGGCTCGAACTCGCGAGTTTTAAGAGCACCGTTGAAGCACTTGCCTTCCTTGAGGAATTCGTAAATTGTATCTGTCTGGTCACCGTTTGTTACGATGAGCTTATTTTCATGCTTTCTGATAGCGGCATAGATGATAAGTGAAGGATCTTCAACCTTTGAAGCATCAAACGGCTCTGTGAAAACTGCTCCGTCCTTCTCTGAGAAAATACGGTTACGGCTGTTTTCGCTTCTGCCCATGATAAAGTAAGCAGCTACTGCCTTTTTTGCGTCTGCAGTTTTACCGATTACGATACCTCTGCCTACATATGAATTGTCACGGATAAGTTCGCCGATGTCATTAACCTTGTATATGTTCATAATCTTCACCTTTTTCTTTAATTTCTTTTGATACCAGTTCTCCCGCTTCAGGCAGTATATTCCATTCTGCTTCCTGCATAACGCGTTTCTGCAGAGTTTCGGGAGTGTCCT
>JAZORX010000025.1:0-2841 GCA_045656845.1 Acutalibacteraceae bacterium
GGGCAAACCACATACAGCCGCAACATCACCGCTACGCACAATACCGATATCCGTGCTCTTTGCTCCGCAGAATTTCTTTATCTGTGATACTTTTTCTTTAATTGATTTTTTATCATCAATTTCAACAGCATCCGATTCAACGATCTGGTGCTTATCGGGTGCAAACAATTCAATTTCATCTCTGTTCGCTATTTCTCCGCCGAAAAGACGGATGTGAGAAATCTTGCCTAAAGACTTGTCATGCTCAATCTTAAATATAATCCCACACAAATCTTCAGCTTTTCTTCGGCTTGAGTCCGGCATATATTTTATCAAAACATCAGCAAGCTCTTTTACGCCGACCGCATATTTTGCACTGCCGAAAATAACGGGAGTAAGTCTGCAGTCAGAAATCTCTTTTCTGATAATAGCATCAGCATTTTCTTTAGTAAGAGATTTATCATTAAGGAATAATTCAGCCGCTTCATCAGAAATATCTGCAAGGGTTTCGGTTGCTTTTATGCAAAACTCTTCCTCATCATAACCGCGTACCGAACAGTTTACCGCACCTTCATTTTCAATCTTTGAAAGAACGATATGCACCTGAGAAGAAACCGCTTCAAGCGCTTTTATAACCCTAAAAACATCAGCACCAGCTCTGTCAACCTTATTTATAAAAACAAGTCTCGGCAAATTTGCTGCATCGAGTGATTTGAGTATATTCTCAGTGTGAGCGCGCACACCTTCAACAGCCGAAACAATTACAACAGCATAATCAAGAGCAGAAAGTGCACGCTCAACTTCACCCGCAAAGTCAATATGACCGGGAGTATCTATAATATTAATAGTCGCTCCCTGCCAAACGGTGGTTGCGGTAGCGGTACGGACGGATATGCCGCGCTGTTTTTCAACAGATAGACTGTCAGTTGCCGTGGTTCCCGAATCAACACTGCCTGCATTTCGGATAGCGCCGGTCAGAAACAAAAGTTGCTCTGTTAAAGTGGTTTTACCCGAGTCAACATGAGCAAGTATTCCGATGTTGTGAAAAATATCAGCCACGACTGTTATCTCCTTAAAAGATTTTTTTTATTATATCACTTTTTATTTGAAGTTGCAACTTTGTTTGAAACAGATATATTTTTACATAAAATGCAATATAGCAATTAATTGTTGACTGAATCTGATTAATATTGTAATATATTAACAAACAATAGTAACGGAGGCAAAGAAATGAGAAAAAGACTTTTAAGAATTATTTCAGCTGTGCTTTGTGTTGCTCTTTTGGTTTCCGGAGCATCTGTCAGTTCTTGTGCTGCTCAGGAACAGAACGCAACTGCCGCACAGGATGAATCTGTCGGTGACGGCATCATGAAAGGTCTTTACAATACACTTAATGTTATTGTTGAGGGTCTTGCAAGGTCAATCTGCGCAATTTATGTGAATCCGAAAGACTGGAAAAGCATAGATGATTATGATTCTGACGAAATCGGATTTATGAAAGGCAGAGATACATATCAGACATCAGCAGGAGAAAATAATGTATGGAAGCTCGGTTATTCAAAAAAGAGCATCGTTCCCAATGATGTTGACAGCGGTAAATATAACATCGGCAGAGATTTACTTAACAAGTTTGCCGAGGGTGTTTATGACGATCAATGTATCCGAGTTGCCGTGATTGATGATAACAGCGGTGAAGGTGCGGTTGTGCTTGGCGCTATTGACTCTCTTGGCGTTACTTCAACCGATGTGCGCACAATTCGTAAAGCTATCATTGAATACTGTGAATCTCAGGGTATCAAGGTTGCAAGTATCAATATCAGTGCAACTCATGCACACTCCGCTCTTGACACTCAGGGTGTCAGCACGGAATTCTTCAGAAAGCTTTTCGGAACTTTTTGGTGCAATTTGATTGGTTTCAACGGAACTATGGCAGGTCTTGAAACTGCTGAAGTGTTTAAGCAGCACTTTATCAATGTTTCAGTCGAAGCAATCAAAGAAGCTTTTGGCAAAATGGAGGAGGGTAAGCTTTACTTTTCCGAAATTGACATGAGCGAATATTTTAAGGATAAACGCGATCTTATTTCAAAAGAAGATTTGCCTCATACAGCAAGCTTTAAATTTGTTCCTGATTCAGGAAAGCCCGCAACATATATCAGCGATATTACATGCCATGCAACTTCTTTTAGTGCAAGCAACGGTCTTGTCGGCTCTGACTATATCTACTATGCAGATGAATACATCAAAAATGCAGATGGCGGCAATTTTATCATGATACCCGGTGCTGTCGGTCAGGTTTCACGCGATATTGAGGTGGATACAACAGGAATGACCGAGCATGAAGAAAAGGGTGCAAGCGCCAAAAAACTCGGACAGCTTGTCGGTGCAAAAATAGTTGATGCCGACTATTGCACAGAGCTTTTACCCGTTATCAATGTTAAGCACAGAGAACTTTTTATCGTACCCGAAAACAGCATTCTTACACTTGCTTGCGAAGTTGGACTTGTAAATAATAAGATTTTCTACGACGGATTCCTTGTTAAAGAATACTGTATGGCAACTGAAATGGGTTATCTCGAATTTGGCAATAAGATTGCACTTGCTCTTTTCCCGGGTGAACTTTACCCCGAGGTTTTCTGGGATGACGAGATTACCGGTGGGGCAAACTGGGACGGTACAGAATGGCCCTATGACAACCTTTCAACAACAGTTGACGGAGTTACAACCTATGCAGTGAGCCTTACAAACGATGCTATCGGTTATGTGCTTACAGATAATAATTTTGCATTTATGGGCCATATCATCGGTGACGGAATTGCTGACGAAACACTGTCTGTCGGCAAACATATCGGCTCGTATCTTGTA
>JAZORX010000026.1:0-2982 GCA_045656845.1 Acutalibacteraceae bacterium
ATGCTGAACCGATACTTAAGGATTTCAAGGAACACATTCAGCTTTGTGGTGTTTATGACATCAATCCGAAACGCGCTGCACTTGTCAGCCATTACGGTGGTGTTGATGTGCCCGTTTATGATGATTTTGACGAAATGCTCAGTTCGGTCAAGCCCGATACAGTTATCGTAACAACCATAGACTGTATGCATGATTTTTATGTTATCAAGGCATTGGAAGCCGGTTGCGATGTGATTGTCGAAAAGCCGATGACAACCACCTTTGAAAAAGCAAATGCAATAAAGGTTGCTGAAGAAAAATCCGGAAAAACCGTTACAGTTGTTTTTAACCTGAGATATCTTCCGTTCTTCGCAAGAGTAAAAGAACTTCTTAAAAGCGGAGTTATAGGCGACATACTCAGCGTTCATTATGAATGGTTGCTTGACACGCAGCACGGAGCTGACTACTTCAGACGCTGGCACAGAAAAAGAGAAAATTCGGGCTCTCTTCTTGTGCACAAGTCAACCCATCATTTTGATCTGATTAACTGGTTTCTGGAGGATGACCCCGTCGCTGTCAATGCTTTCGGTTCAAAAAGATATTACGGCCCGACCCGTGAGGAGCGTTCACAACGATGTCTCACCTGTCAGTATAAAAAGAGTTGCGAATTTTACCTTGATATAAATCAATCTCCTATGGATAAACTTTACCTTGAGTGTGAAGATGTAGACGGATATTACAGAGACAATTGCATTTTTTCTGAAGAGATTGACATCGAGGACACCGTAAGTGTTAATGTTCTTTATAAAAAAGGTGCAGTAATGAGCTATTCACTCACAGCGCACTCACCGTACGAAGGCCTGAAAATTGCTTTTAACGGAACAGGCGGACGCCTTGAATTTTGCAAATATGACGGCAGATATTCAGATTTTGCACAAGGTGCAAATAATGTTATCACGATTTACAACCGACTTGGAGAAAAAATCACAATCAATGCACCTCAGGACTTGCCCGGCGGACACGGTGGTGCTGACGAAAAAATCAGAGAGAATCTTTTTATCGGTTGCAAAAGTGATCCTTTGGGACAAATGGCCGACGTGCGTGCCGGTATGATGTCCATCGGCATAGGAATGGCTGCCAACATTTCCATGAAAGAAAACCGCAGAGTTTATCTTAACGAGTTTTACGATGAACTCAAATAATTCGAATATAACCAATTTATAAAAAAATCAGACACATCATGATGGAAAACTCCAAAATGATGTGTCTGTAGTTTTATCAATGTTTTTTATTTCAATTCAAAATAACAGAAAAACTTTCGTGCTAAGTCAGATTTTTATTCAGAAGCACCTTCATCTGCCGCATCACAATCGTTATTTTCGACAGCGCTCAGGATTTCAATTAAATCGTTATAAAAAATATGCGTCTCTTTTTTATCCGTCATAAGACCGATCGGTGTGCCGTGGTCACCTTTTCCGACAGGCATAACATTCCATATTCCTGCCTTGATCGGTTCATCAGGATTATACGCCTTGTAAGGTTCGTTTTTGGGGTGCATAGCAGAAACAACATCCACCAGACCGTCATTACCGACCGTAACCTTATTTAATGCTTTATCAGTGCTGATCATAAGCTTCGCAGTCGCTCTCAAAAAAGGGAAATTAGCATTCACGGGAGCAATTTTCCCCTTTTTGTTCTTCCCAATCAAATTGAACGGATATGAAAAATAATATATATACGGTACATTTTTGATTAACCCGTTTAATTCTTCAGTTCCTTTATCAGTCATATCATGGTCGATACTTTCCTTACACTCAAAAAGATCTTTCATTACTCTGATAAATTTCTTTTTATCCTTTATCTCATCTGTTGTATTAACACCCATCTGTTCGAGATGAACATCAATATACTTACCCTGAAGCTTTGTTCTGCCTAAAATAACTGCACTGTTCAAAGTAACAAACCTCAGCAAAGGCAACAGATGATACTTTTTGACCGATTCATAGGCATCAGTTCCGTTTAACGGTGAACAAATCGCTGTTATACTGCATATAAGCTCTTTCTGCCCTCCGAGGAAAAGAGGAGATGTATCTTCTCTGCCCAATGCAATCTCGTCGGGAGCACCGTTTTCCAAAAGATGGGCAAGAAGCCTTATGACATGGCCACCGAAGCTGTGACCTATCAGATGGACCTTTTTCTCTTCGCTCCAATTCTCAAACAACGGTTTTTTATATGTTCTGCCGAATCTTCTGTGCCCGTAAACACGAGAATGGTATTCTCCGTAATCTACCCTTGTCCCCTTCAACTGAGCATACAATTCGCACGCCTGATCCCAGGCACTTGATATAGGACCGTCAGAAGCAGCATAGCTTTCAATCCCTTTGCCTGAAAGATATTCTGTCAGATCACCTGTAGTCCCACCCCAGTATGGTATTTTTTTATTGATTCCCTCACTGTCTCCCCAGCCATACATACCGTGAACAAAGACAATGGGATAACGCATTGAATTCTCCTTCATTTTAATATCCCCTCTACTCAATATTGAATATTATACCACTAACTTTCGTACTGTTCAACATATAATTTCATTTTAGAAATTATTTAAACAATACTTTTCTGCAACCACACAACAAAACGGAGGACAAATTTGAAAATTTATGATTTTTCAAGCAATCACAAACAAGAAGAAAGAGCCCTATCTCACAGTGAGATAGAGCTCATTTTTGTTGATATATAAGGGTTTCAGAGCTTATTACGAGCGAAGCAAGTAACAAGGTTCTGACGAAGTCAGGTTCTTACTTAGAAGCCTCTTCAACTGCAACTGCGCAAGCAACTGTCATACCAACCATCGGGTTGTTACCGGCACCGATGAGACCCATCATCTCTACGTGTGCGGGAACTGATGAAGAACCTGCGAACTGTGCGTCTGAGTGCATACGACCCATTGTATCTGTCATACCGTATGAAGCAGGGCCAGCAGCCATGTTATCCGGATGAAGTGTA
>JAZORX010000027.1:0-3216 GCA_045656845.1 Acutalibacteraceae bacterium
AATTTTTATCTATATAAATTTTAATTGATGTTTATTATATGAAAATCAGAGAGGTGATTCATTTGAATATAAATGAATTTTTTTATTTGTTGCAGGAATATACTTTGAATTATGAAAATTACAAACAATGGCGGGAAATACATGGTAAAGCTTTTGGTAAGATTTTTTTATCAGCTTTTGAAGAGTCATCGGAAGCTCAGATTCACCTGACAGCTTCTCTGATAAAAATATCAAAGCGAGATTTTAACGGCGGGTTATCGATACTCCTCGTACTGGAGAACGCATGTTTTAATGATTTTGACTCTTTTGCACTTTGTTATTTTATCGGTCTTTGTTATGAATTTCTTGAAAACGAGGAATTGATGAATAAGTATTATGCAAAAATGCTTGAATACGATGAGGATTATTCTTTTAAAATTGGTTTCCATCCTTATTATCGTACGGCAAAATTTGCACAGAGAAAATCAGAAAACTCAAAAGCCTTAAATTACTATAAAAAAGCTCTTGGTTTATATTCCGAAAATGAAACTGAAACCTTAAAACTGGAAAACATGGGTCAAATATATTATGATATGGGCACAGTTTGTTTATCTTGCAAAAATTATGAGACTTCACGTATGTATCTTGAGAAATCTTATAAATGCAGTCCTGCAGAAAATCCTCAAAGAACCTATGTGATGGCTGTTTTATATGCTGTTGAGGGAAAAAGCAGTGAATCCGAAAAACTTGTTGAAACTTTACCTGAATATTTAAAAGCAGAATGTAAAAAGATTATATCCTTGATTTAATTAAATCTTAATCTGACAAACCGAGGCTGAAAAAACGTAAGTTTTTTACAGCCTTTTTTGTATTGCTTGACTTGATATCGGGAATGCATTATAATTATATAGTTATTTAGTTTTCGAGAGGTGGATTTATGAGCAAATGTGCAGTGCTCAGAGCTGACAATTATAATGCAGACGAGATATATAATATCGTTAAAAAACATTTTGAGTTTCATGGAATAGAAAACGAAATTCCGAAAGATGCAAAAGTTGTCATTAAACCGAATCTGCTCTCCGACAAGGAAGCATATTTTTCAATAAACACGAATCCTGCTTTTGTTTTTGCAATTATAAGATACCTTAAAGACATCGGCATAAACGATATAACCGTAGCTGACTGTCCGGGCGGTTCGGTGCTTCTTTTCACGCAGATGCAGGAAGTCTACAGAAGAGCTGAATACGATTTTCTTACCGAACACGTGAAGTTGAATCTTGACTTTGAAAGCTCTGATATTTACGGCTCTGCTGATTTTGTTAACAAGAAATTCAACATTATCAACGTCATAAAAAACGCAGATTATCTTATAAATGTTCCCAAACTCAAAACCCACAGCATGACGGGTATTACTGCAGGAGTGAAGAATCTTTTCGGATGTATACCCGGACTTCAGAAGCCTGCTTTCCATGCGAGATATCCCAAAACCGATGATTTTTCCAATATGCTTGTTGAACTTGCGGCGACGGTGAAACCTGATTTCACAATTGTTGATGCAATAGATATAATGGAGGGGAACGGCCCTGCAAACGGAACAAAAAGACACCTCGGTGCAACATTTTCATCAAAAGATGTGTTTGCGCTTGATGCGTTTATTGCAGGAAAAATGCAGGTTCCGACAGACATGGTGAAAACTCTTGTTGCGGCTGAGAAAAAAGGTTTTGTTACTAAAAAAATTGAGGCAGTCGGCGACATGGAATTCTGCGTTGACAGACCTCTTGAACTTCCCGCACCTCTTAAAGAAAAAACATCGGTGAGTAAATTTGCGGCAACTTTTAAAATAATGCTCGACAGAATTGATGAAAGATTTTTCAAAATATATCCGCAGATGAATGATAAATGCATTCTCTGCCGTAAGTGTGTGACAACTTGTCCCATGCACGCTCTGAAAATCGAGAACCGTAAGGTGATACTGAATAAAAAAGACTGCATAGGATGTCTGTGCTGTGACGAAATATGTCCTCAGGGTGCGGTTGATATAATCAAAAAGTTTGATATTCGTAAGGTGAAATAATGAAAATATTATTTGTTCAGCCGAAGGCAGGTTTTCTCATGCGAGGAACAACCTACCCCGTCTGCAGAAGCATGATGGTAACGGCAACATATATGAAATCACTGGGACACGAAGTGCTTGTCTATGATAAATGCATTGATTTCAGAAAAACCATAAAGGTGCTGAATTCGTTCAACCCTGAGATGGTCATGGTATATGTTCCTCCGACGGCGTCTTTGGAGGATTCTGCAGAGATATCCCGTATGTCGAAGAAACTGGGTGCGGTGGTTGTATGGGCAGAGATGCTTGCATCTGCACTCTCGGAAAAAGTGATTGAAAAAGGTCTTGCGGATTTCGTTATCATCGGCGAAACCGAAGCAAAACTTGTGTCGCTTATCGACGAGATGAACGGCAGAAAAAATTATGCATCAATACCCGGTCTTACATTCTCAGACGGAGAAAAGGCTGTCACAACCGAAAACGAAAACAACTCGGATATTGAAAATCTGCCTGCGATTGACTGGGACCTGATAGATGTAAAAAAGTGTTTCCGTGAGTTTCCGCATTGCAAAAGGATGCTCTATATGTATACATCGAGAGGGTGTCCGAATAAGTGTGCGTTCTGTTTCAACACGATGTTCTATAATTCGTGCCACAGAAAGAGACCTCTGAAATATTTCTTTGAGGAAGTAAAATATCTTGAAGAAAAATATAAGCTTGACGGTGTTAATTTTTCGGACGAAGTTCTGCTTCTGACAGAAGATGAAATCGAGGAATTTGCAAGATTCAGAAAAGATAATAATCTCAGATTCGTCTGGGGCGGACAAACCAGAGCCGATGCCTATACAAGCGAAGAAACACTCAGAAAAATGTATGATGCGGGATGCAGATTTCTTTTGCTCGGCATCGAAACAGGAAGCGCTGAAACAAGAAAACAGATCAATAAACCCATGAATCAGGATATGATCAAGGCGTTTGTTGAGAAGTGCACAAGGGCAAAAATCACAACTTTCGGCTCGTTTATGGTGGGATTCCCTGATGAGACCGAGGAAAACCTGAAGGAAACTGTCAAGTTTGCGCTGTCTCTTGATCTTGATGCGTTTCTGATAAATTATTACGGAGTAATTCCAAAAACTCCCATGAGCGATAAACTTGTGGCGGAGGGCAGGATTGATTACACGGAT
>JAZORX010000028.1:0-18804 GCA_045656845.1 Acutalibacteraceae bacterium
CAGTTAAGACCGTTGCTTTTGATAAATGCGATGACCTCATCTACGATGCGGATAAGATCATCCTGATCTTTTGCTGTGGGAAGAACCTGGATTGCGATACTTGCTTTCATAAAAATACCTCCAAAAATAAAATTACCTCCACCGTAATATCGGCGAAGGTTTTTCAGAGTACTGTTTGTTTACTGCAGATCACAATGTACTTCAGCTATACTTCCTACGCCGGCATTATCCGGATCAGGTTACGGGTCGCAGGTTTACCTGCCTCTCAGCCATTCAGAACAGCTCCCCGGAATTGAAAATGAAATAAAAAAATCAGGAGACAACCTTTCGGATGCCTCCTGTAAAAAATCCTTGTGTATGACTTCCTACGGCGGCATTATCCGCATCAGGTTATAGGGTCGGAGTTTGATTACTCCCTCTCAGCCTGCTGATACAAGCTCCCCTGTATTTACTTCGTTTGCATTATATACCCTTGATCACGAAAAATCAAGAACTTTTTTAAAAAAGATTGTTTCATCTTTTAAAGTACTATATATTGACTTTCATCTGCACTGTTGTTAAAATCATATTAATAAGAAAAGGGGTAATCATATGGCTTTTATACGTTTTTCCTACACTAAATACAAACTTTCAAAATTAGCTACATTTATAAGCGCTATAGGCGGAATTTTCATCTCTTTAAGTATCGTTTTCACCATATACGGTGCAGCTTCCGGATTCACAGAATCTTTTAGCGAAGATACCATCGGGCTTGTCGTATGCGGATTAATTATGCTTGGTATGGGTCTCGGTTTCCAAAAGTGGGCGAAGAGCATAAACGATAAAAAAGTCTATCAGAAATGGACAGAAGTGATTGCAGAAAACAATCTTGCACAGAAGGCAAGCGCCAACACGGCAGTTGCCCTCGAATTATATAAGAAAGCGCCTACAGAGCGATGCAGAAATTACATTCTTCAGCTCAATCCGGGCATTAACGGTTTTATCCAATCCTCTGCTCAGGCTCCACAGCCGAATCAGCAGGCAGTTACACCTCCTGCGCCTGTTTACCAAAAAAATGCACAGCAAGCACCCGTAAACACACCACCCGTACAGCAAGCCGGAGGTTTTTGCAGAAATTGCGGAAGCAGAGTTGCACCCAATTCAAGATTCTGCAACAACTGCGGCGCATCAGTGGTATATTAAAATCAAGTCGCAATAACGAAAAAGCATAAAAATGACTGACCTTTGCAAAAGGTCAGTCATTCTTCTTTTTACCACTCAGCTGATAGAAAGCCACTGCAGAAGCAGCTGCTACATTCAGCGAATCGACACCGTGATACATCGGTATTTTCACGGTATAGTCGCAGTCATATATGGTCTCGTCCGAAAGGCCGTCGCCCTCCGTGCCCATAATTACAGCAAGTTTATTTTCCTCAGCCAGCCTCGGGTCATCGATTGAAACCGAATCATCCTTAAGCGCCATAGCGACAGTTTTAAAGCCGAGAGACTTTATTTCATTAAGGCTTTCATCGGCCGAAAAAGTCCAGTCAATCTGAAACACCGTACCCATACTGACTCTGGCTGCGCGTCTGTAAAGAGGGTCTGAGCAACCGGGCGTGAGGATTACTGCATCCATTCCGAGAGCTGCAGCGGAACGGATTATAGCACCAACATTAGTCGGGTTCATAACTCTGTCCAGTATGACAATACGACTTTTGTTTTCACACATTTCTCTGACACTCTGCAAGGGCTTTCGCTTCATAGCACACAGCATACCTCTCGTAAGCTTGAAGCCTGTCAACTGCGTCAGGACATCGAATTCTGCGCAAAAAACCGGCACATCTTTAATTCTTTCAAGAATCGGCTTGCCCTCTCCCTCAATATGTCTTTTTTCCATAAGGCAGGAGACGGGTTCATACCCTGCATCAATAGCTCGTTCAATGACCTTGGGGCTTTCAGCTATAAACAAGCCTTTTTCGGGGAACTCCCTGTTCAGCAGCTGAGCCTCGGTCAAACGAGCATATACATCCAGCTCGGGTGCAGAAAAATCTGTTATTTCTATAATACTACTCATACTTTTCTCCATTGCGTTGATTATATTATATATTTTATCCGTATAATCTGCCTGTGTCAAATGTTTCCTTTTTTAAAGCAAAAAGAAAAAAGCTGCAGAGTTGATGTAAGATAGATTTTATTCTGAAAACACACAGCAGGTCTTGCATGTGTTTCAGTTTATAAGCAATTTTCTGCAATATCATTATCTGCTTGATTTTTTATGCAAAAAGAGTATAATTTAACTAAAAGTAAGGAAATCGAGGAAAACAATTATGACTGTAGAAGAAATATTAACCCCCATTATTACTCAGGAATTTGCAAAATATGAACGTGCAGGATATAAAATCAGGCTCAGATCAGTTACAACCAATCGCCTGAAGTACACAGCGTTCTGTGCTTTGGGAGCAATTTTTTGCTGGCCTATTGCATTGATCGTATATATTATATTGATGGTAAAAATCAATAATATCAATACTATTATTTCTATTGCAAAGGATAATCCGAACGATCCTATTGAACTAATCGTAGCACAGGAGATAAAAAGATGAAAAAATTATCAGCATTTTTGCTTGTTGTATTAATGATTTTATCCTGCACTGCCTGCAGTGGATCTTCCGATGGTGGTAATACACCTTCTGTTCAGAGAAATGCAGAGAATACATACGAGTCTTATAACGGTGGATACAAATTGGTGTCTTGTGGCACTAATTACAAAAGCGATTCCACAATCACTATCCCTGAACAGTATGAAGGATTGGATGTTGTTGCCATCGGAACCGATGCTTTTTCGGGTTTCTCAGCCTTGGAAACTGTAGTGATACCTGACACTGTAACGGAAATTGACAAAAGAGCATTTGAAAACTGCTCTGCGCTGAATAACGTTGTTATTCCTGATAGCGTTTCCATTATTCGCGGTGCAGCATTTATGAATTGTACATCACTAACGACAATTACTTTTGGTTCAGGTATTACTGACATCGAAGGTGAATGTTTCAAGGGATGTACTTCTCTTGAAAGTTTTGTTGTTCCTGCTACTGTCACAGAAATCAGAGGCAACTGCTTTGAGAACTGTACTGCATTGAAGGCTGTTTCTTTACATAGTGGAATTGCCGTAATTCACGGTTATGCTTTTAAAGGCTGCTCGTCATTAAAAACGATTACACTTCCTGACGGAATTAAGGAAATCAGAGGAAACACCTTTGAAAATTGCAGTTCCCTGAAGTCAATCGTTATTCCTGACGGTGTTACAAGAATCGCTGCACATGCTTTTTACGGTTGTTCTTCTCTTGCGAATGTGTCCGTGCCGGATAGTGTGAACGAAATTGGCAGTTCTGCTTTCCGTAAATGCAATAGTTTAAAAAACATCGAGATTCCTCAGGGTGCATCGGTCGATGAAAGAGCATTCAAAGAAAGTCCGACAAAAATCAAATATAAATAATCATCAGATAGGAGCAAAGTATGAGCAGGTTCATTCATCTTTTATATGTGCCGACAATGAACTGTAATATGAGCTGCAGATATTGTTATCTCGGAGAAAACACCGTTGAACTCAAAAGTGATAAGGGATACCTGGAAACTTTACGGTTTGCCGTAAACAAATTCAAGGAAGCTGATGTTATCCCTTTCAACATTTCCCTGCATGGTGGTGAGGTTACTACACTTTCACAGGAAAACTTCAGAGAGATCGTTGCCTACATAAGCAATTACTATAATGAAAACGGACAAATCATTCGTGATAACGGTTTTAAAGTTAACAAACCACATATAAAAACAAATCTATTCAGTTTGGAACGACACATTGATGCTATCCGTGATTATGATGTCAGTATCAGTGGCAGTTTAGATCTTCCGCTTTCCTTGCACGACGCATATCGTGTTACCAAAGGTGGAAAAGGAACACTGGAAACAATTTTGCGAAACATAGAACTGCTCAACACTCTGCCAAACCGTAAAAAGGTTTCTTCCACGATTTTCAAGGAACATTTCGATCGTCTTGATGAAATAGTTTCTGACATTAAATACCTGGCTGATAATACGAGTCTTGATATGAACGACTTTAACTTTATGATCGGATTCACTCCTCAGACAGAGGGTGAAGTCAAGTTAACGGCTTTAGATGAAAACAGCCAAGTGGCTCTTTATCAAAGAATGAAAAAAGAGTTTAGCGGCACCTCTCTTGAGCCGGGACTAAACGGGGCATGGTTTGCTGAATTTACTCCGGCTTATTGTACCAACTGTGATAATTGTGGTGAAAAATTCTTTTTGCTTGAAAAGAATGGTGATATTTATTCCTGCGTTCGCGGACAAGGTAATCCGGATTTTTATTACGGAAATATATATCGTGATTCTGTAGAAACAATTCTGGACACAGCAAAAGCAAAGATATTCTTAGCGCATAATCGTCAGGGGTTTACGGAAGAATGTGGCAATTGTGAACATCTGCATTTGTGTAAAACGGGATGTCCGTTTGTAAAAACAATTTATAAAAGTCCCAAATCATATACATGCAGATTGCAAAAAGAGTTATATCGGGATTTTGAATACGAGGAACAGCCGGAAAATTTCACATATTTCTATTTGCTTAAGAATCATCCTGATTTAGCAGAATCATATCTGAAAAGCGAATATGATGAAAACAGTTTGCAAGGCCTAATAGAAAGAGATCCGAAACTTCAAATGGTATACGACCCAACAGCTTTTATCTTGTTTGTTGACGGAACGGAATATGCCTTAGAGTCGCAATTATTAAAGCGTACACGAGATATTGTTTTTATATCTGAGCAGAGTTCTGTAAAACTGTATATCAAGCATGAAACTATGGATGCGTTAAGTGATTATCCGATTAATAATGCATTGTATATGATGCTTCTTAGCGGAGATATGGTGGTTTACGGCGATGAACAACGAGAAAAACAAGCTCATATTATGACGCACCAAATCTTCAAAGGAGCGCTTGCAGCTGAGTCTTCAGACAAAGAAGGTTATTACTGCGCTGATATAGGACCACTTCTTGCACTGTATGGTGATCGGCTTTCTAAGCAGTCTCCCAACAACCTTTTCTTTACCACAACGGATTTAAGAGATTACCATTATACAAAACAAAAAAATAACGGCTTCTATCATTTTAATGCAATGAACCTGCCGTTTCAAAATATTGAACTGTATTATTTTAGTTCTAAAGATATGGAGGCAATGTTAAATGCTTAATATCCAACCTAAAACTTATAATGATGCCCTTCGTCTTTCAAGATGTTTAGAAGTCAGAAAGTACGCACCCCAAATTACCGATTATGTTGTGGAGAATATGTATAATTTTCTCTGTGCTCATTGGCAGAACAGAGTGGGAGTTTCCAGAGGAACCATCTACTATATTCAGGCAAACGGTGAAAGAATTAATGCCTTTTCTGTAGAAACCGTTCCCGGGTTTGATCACCTTCTTATCGGCACAGATGTCTTTCGTGTGACCAATAGCGCAAGTGGTAGCAGCGGCAGCGGCAATGGTGGCTACTCAAGCAACAACAACAATAACAACAACAATAATAACAACAATAACAATAATAACGGATAAATCGGAGGCGGTTATGAGGAATAAAATATATCAAATAGTTCATGTGTATAACGGGAATATTGTAAGCGTGATCTATAAAAACTTTATGATTTTTATCATTGCGTTGAGTCTTATTCCTCTGACTATCAAAGACGATCCGAAGTTTTTTTCTTTTTTAGAATGCCTTTGCTTAGTTGTTTTTATAATCGACTATTTACTGAGATGGAGTACGGCAGACTACAAATTCGGAAACAAGAGTTGGTTGTCCTTTGTTAAATATCCTTTCAGACTAATCTCCATTATCGATTTTATGTCGATTTTCGCTCTCTTGTGCTCTATACAGGGTTGGCTGATCGGATTGAAATTCACAGAAGTTCTAACCGTTTTTAGAATCGTCAGAATTTTCAGGTATTCTAAAAGTGTAAGAACTATCCTGGGGATTCTGAAAAGTTCAAAAAAGCCATTAATTGCCGTTGGCAGTCTTGCAATAGGATATATTATAATTTCTGCCATTGTAATATTTAATGTTGAACCCGACTCATTCAATTCATTCTTTGATGCAATTTATTGGTCAACAGTTTCTCTGACAACAGTTGGTTATGGAGATATATACCCTGTGACTATATTAGGAAGGACTGTTGCAATGATTTCTTCTTTCTTCGGAATTGCAATCGTCGCTCTTCCTGCCGGTATTGTTACAGCTGAGTATATAGGCTCGCTGAAAAACGATAAATAAGGTGATGTCTTATGTTCTGCGAACATAAGCATCAGCTTGTATTACAACTTCGTATTACCGGCCGTTGCAATCTGAGCTGCAATACAAAACAACGATACCACCATTGATACGATTGTATTAATGGTGGTATTTATTATGGCGGAGAGCAAGGGATTTTGTCCCGGCGCTACCCGCGCCTTTCGCCTCGCTTCGCTCGTTGCCCCGTCGGCACAAACAGTCCACCGGACTGTTTGCTTCCGAAAACCTTCGGTTTTCTCCCTCCTTGTTCGAATCCCTTGCTTCTATATATATCCAAAAAATAAAAGGTAGCTCCTTGCGGAACTACCTTTCATTTTTGGCGGAGAGCAAGGGATTCGAACCCTCGAACAGGTTATAGCCTGTTACACGATTTCCAGTCGTGCTCCTTCGGCCAGCTCGGACAACTCTCCGTATCTGCCTTACAGCTTTTCTATTATAACTAACAACTTTGCAAAAATCAAGTATATTTTAAAATTTAATTCTTCTTTTAAATCTCATTTTTCTGATGTAAAAAGTGTCCTACAAACTTTCTCGCAAGAAAACTATAATACAATTGTAGAGTATCACTTACGATTTTACAGCAAATAAACATACAGGAGGGAAATTGATGAGCAAATTCTTTCTTTTTATGATATTTCTTTTCACTATCGGAGCTGTCGTTTCTGCCGTGGTCGCCCTTTTCAGATACTTCAGTCAAAAGAATGCTTTTTACTCTCTTGCGACCTTCATCAATGGATCCGTTCTGAGCCTTTCAATGCTTTTGTCGCTCATTGCTATGGACACAACCGTTTCATCATATACAGCCAAAAGCACTGAAAGCTACGGCTTCATTTCAGGCTTTTTCACCTTTATGTTTTCCTCGCCGATTTTCCTTTTACTCTTTTCGGGTGCATACTTTATACTTTTCACATATGCTATTTACGTTACAAATGATATGAGCATCGACAGCAAAGCCAACAAAAATAAAATTTTAAGCCTGATAATATTTTCTTTTGTCAATCTCATTGTTCCTTTTACGATATGGATCTTGCGTTTTTAACCGTTATGCCCTGCAAAACATTATAAAAATCATTTGAAAGGTGGTTTATCAATGGTTGATTCAGTACTATTCAGCAATCCCGATGTCGTTTCTCATCTGTCAGAATACTTTGAAGTTTTGTTTCTTTCTCCTTTTATTTATTTGTATTTTCTTGCTTCAGCTTTTCTGATGCCCTTCATCATTATTATAGATTTTGTCGCTGCAATTTTCACATCCTATGAACTTCAGTTTTTTGTTTCAGCAATTCCGTATATGATTGAAATTCTCTTACCCTATGCCGTCGCACCCATTGTCGCAACGATCATATACTTTATCAAAAGAGACCGTGAATTTGCACTGAAAACGCTGAAAATCCTGCATTGTCAGTATGTGTGTACTTTTCTTTTTATTTACTTTGACGGATTATTTATTGAAGTGGCATTTCACGGCGGTGTTAATGAAATAAATTTCGGGCATTTTATTAACTTTCTGATCGGTTCAGACATTAATTATACTTCTCTGTTGTTTATGCTCGTTCCTTACCTGATTGTATTTGCATTCGCCTGTTATACCCTGTTTGTTCTGGGAAGCAACAAATACGATGAAATCCGTAAAGATAACATTGAAAAATGGTGTATGGCAATTCAATTGACAGGCCCCTTGGCCCTTGTTTTGCTTTCAGGCTTAGCAGGTGCTGTTCTTAACTGTTTTATACTTTCATAACACGCTGAAAAAGCACCTCCGAAGAGGTGCTTTTTTTAGTCCATAAACCAACCGACTGCGTCTGTATCGCTGTAAAACTTTTCAAAAAGAGGTGCACCGAAGTCAAGAACCTTCTGAATCTTCGGCCCGACGGAAATTGCCATATTAAACTCAATGTTAAACTTTGCAAGGTCACCGTAACCGGGATCGGTGCTGCTGATGACTTTAACAAAATTGCCGTTGAAGATAAACTTAAATCTCCTCGTCTGAGGTATACCTGAAGCAAAGAAGAAGAGTTCAAGTGAACCGTCATCATTCCATGTAGCCTGCGCTTCGATGATAAGATCATTCTCGCTGAACCTTACATAGTTACGGATATATTCACCGTTCATACCTGCTTTGAGCATCAATCGTCCGCAGTTCTTTTCATTGAAAGAAATCTCAACACGGTCTTCCTTGAAATTAAACTCAACCTGATCGAGCTTACCGACCTTTCTGCGCCACATAAAATAGTTAACTGCACCGAGGATACTGAATGTTGAAGAAGAAACAAGCTTTATCTTTCTGCGATTGATTTTCTTTTCCATCGCAATGTCTCTCTTCTCTGCAGCATTGCGGAATGAAGGAGAAACGCATCTTGTTTCAAGGTACTTATTGAAAGCTGTGAGGCTTTCTTTTTTCACCTCTTCCTTCGGCTCAACAAAGCCTTTGGGGAAGTATTCATAAAGCGAATTGATGAAATCACCGTCACGGTTGTCACTGCCTGTTATTACAATCGCTGCATCATAATCGGGAAACATAAAAACGTGCTGACCGTAAAGACCCGTAAAACGGTAGGTTGTGTCATCGTTTTCGTGGTCAATCCATATCTGATAGCCATATTCCGACTTATCCGTAAAGACAGGATAAGTGCGTGGAGTGAACGCAGTCGTTGCAAGATCATACCATTTTTCAGAGAAGACTCTCTTCCCATCGTATTCGCCCTTATTAAGGTAGAGAATCGCAATCTTAGCAAGGTCCTCTGCCGTAAGGTAGAGTCCCCAACCACCTGCGTCAACGCCCTGCTGATTTTTATCCCAATGTGGGATTTTTATATCGAGTGGTTCATACAATCTCGGAGTAAGATATTCTGTTAGTGTGAGTCCCGTTTCTTTCTGCAGAATCCACGAAAGAAGAACTGCGTTTTCACTGATGTATTTCCAATCCGTACCGGGTTCGAACTTGATGGGACACGCAAGGAAATTTTTGATCCAATCCGTGTTTTTCTCTTTATCGTTGATAACGGGAGTCTGAATACCTGCTCTCATGGAGATAACATCGTGAATGGTCATCTTCTCTGCCCATTCTTTCTGCTTGCCCTTCATATCTGAAAGCAGATGTGGAAAATACTTCGGGAAAATTTTTGTCTTAAGATCAATTATGCCTTCATCGTATGCAATACCTATTGCTGTTGATGTGATACTTTTGCTAAGGGAAAACATTTCGTGCGGAGTTTCTGCCTCATTCGGAGTCCAATGACATTCACAGGCTACCTTGCCGTTACGGATAAAAATCAGGCTATCCGTACGCAGATTAATTGACTCGATATATTGTATATATCTTTCTACGATATCAGAGCTTACTCCGACCTGCTCAGGGAAAGCGGCTCTCTCTAACACATTAAACACCCCTTAAATATTTTTCACGATAAGGTCATTGATAAACTTTCTGATTTCAAGCATAGCCTGAGTTCCTCTTGGATATGTATGGAATTTTATTTCTCCAAACTTTTTCTCGAGCTTTTTAATAAGATTTTCTCTGCCGATAAGAGTTTCAAGAAGCTGCATCGCTCTCATATCCTGTAAGCTTTCAAAGAAAACTTCGCCACGCATAGACATAATCGCTCCATTTCCGTAAGGATAAACGATAAACGAATCGCCCGACGGGAAAGCACAATCAGCATCCGTAACCTCGTAAGGATTGATATGACGCAGAGAGTGCGCTGAATTGTAGAAGTTAAATCCCCACTGTAGGAAGCCTTTTATTTCGTGAAGATAAAGCTGGGTGCCGAGAATTCTCGTTGCAGAAAGAGGCATCGCAAAGAATCTGTTGCTCAATGCTTCACCCTGACCACAGCAATAATAAGTCCAGCGGTTTTCGAAGCCCTTTTCAATAAACTCTTCTATATCTGATGTTGCAGGAATCGGCTGCTTGATATAACCTTTCTCAAAGAACTTGTAATCTGAAAGTGCGTCAATAACCGTAAATTCTTTGAGGATGTCCGTAATAATATTCTTTGCCTTTGAATAAGATTCAATCTGCTCTTCGCTCGGCTCGTCCGAAACATGGAAGAAAGTTATATCCTTTATGCCAAGGTCTTCAATAACCTTGATAAGCTCGGGAAGGAACGAACGAAGGAAAACTGAATATTCCTCACCTGATGCTTCAGTTTCCCAACCGAAGATGCGTTTATACTCACCGTTAACCTCTGCCATAATCTTAGGAGCAGCAAAAGCTCCCCACTGCGAGAAAAGATGAGAAATTTCAAAATATTTTATACCACATTTCTTTGCAAGCTCAACCCAACGGCGGAATTTATCGAAATTGAAAGAATAAACACCGTTATCTTTTTTCACATCAACAAGCTGAACTGTAGTTCTTTCGCCACCGATCTTAGTATCAAGAGGCGGTGTGAAAACGGGAGTAAGTATCATATTATTTCCGCATCTTACAAAAGCCTTCATAAAGCTCTCGGTATATACCCAATGTTCCTCTGAGAAAACGGGAACCTTGAAATAATCTGCAATACAATCTGCATGGAACCATTCAGTATTGATAAGAGTCTGCTCCGGAAGAACAGCATCGATAACCGTAAGTGTAAATTTATTTGAAGATACCTTTTCTTCATCTTTGAAGATTTTAACTTTGATATCGTACTTGCCTGCCTTGACATCGCACGGCAGCTCAACGGTGATCCAGAGGCTGAACCAATTATTTGGCTTAACGAAGTGGCTTCCATCCACGGGGAAAAGAACATCAGGAAAAAGTCCCGGCTCGCTTCTTTCCATATACATTGTTTTATCCGGATAGCAAGGAAGCTCCGAAGCAACATTGCCGACGGCACGAACACTGATATATTTTTCAAGCTCGGATTCAATTTTTACTGTAGAAGTAAATCTTTCGTCTGATTTATATGCAATCTGATAAGAAAAGCGTTCACCCTTAAGAGCATTGCCTTTTTTAATTTCATAAAATTCGCCTTTACCGTCGAGGTAAACCTTGCTTAATGAAGAAATCTGCTTAACCTGAAAATCCATTTAATCTGCCTCCACTGCATTTTTCTTCATTTTAACACATCCGCAGTCTGTTTGTAAACTTTATTTGCGTTTATTTACGGCAACAATTCCTCCTGCTGCTGAAAAAGCAATATTCATCGCAATAAAAATCCAGCCTGCCGCTGAAAGAGAGCTTTTTGCAATTAACGCTGACAAAAGAATAATTACCGCACAAGGCATCAAAGCACTCATGGTGCCGAAAGCGAGTCCGTTTTTTCTGACAGGTCTTACTGCAACAAAGCCACCTGCAAAGCCCGACACAGCCCCCAGAGAAACAACTATATATTTAAAAGATTCCGTGTCAGCATCGTTCTTCCACAAAACAAAAGCAGCAAGAGCCAGAAGAACAAAGAAAGAAACCAGATTCACAGCCGAGCCGATTGCTGTTTTTATAGCTATATTTTTAAGCGAATTATCCTTTGTTCCGGATTTTATTTTTCTTTTTCTGTGCATAAAAAATCCCTCCTCATTTCAAGCTATGAGAAGGGATTTTATATTATTACTGATTTCTTTTGATTTTTGCCGTTGTTGTTTTGGCAAATTCTTTTTCCATAATTTCAGTCTCTTTGATTGCTTTATAAGCAACGACCTGACTGTTAACATTACGGACTGCCTTCCTGATTGCCTTTTCGATATCCTCCTGAGTAACTTTCACATTACCCTTTTCAGCTGAAATAGCACTGACATCAGGGAAAATCTTTGCTTTGACAACCGTATCGTCCTTATCGTTGTCAGAACCGACAACCATACACTCCTTAACAACGCTTTCCTTAAGAAGCAGAGCTTCAAGCTCTTCAGGATAAATATTTTTGCCGTTTCTTGTTACAATAACATTTTTGCTTCTGCCCTGAATATAATAGAAGCCATCCTTATCCACCTTGGCAAGGTCACCCGTATGGAACCAACCGTCATAGTCAAAAACAGCATTTGTTGCTTCCTCATTTTTATAGTAACCGAGCATTACCATCGGGCCTTTGACGCAAAGCTCACCTATTCCGTTTTCGTCGCAGTTAATAAGCTTTGCCTCAACCTCAGGAATCGGTCTGCCGATAGAAGCGTGTTTGCTTTCCTTATCACTGTTGCAGATAACGATCGGAGAGCATTCCGTCAGGCCGTAGCCCTGGAATGTCTTTATGCCGAAGCCGTTCATATCCTCAACGATTTTCGGATCAATTCCTGCAGCACCTGAGATAATCAGCCTTATCTCTCCACCGAAAGCTTCCTTGATTTTTTTAAAGAAAAGGTCGCTCGTATCAACTCCGAATTTCTTTGCAGCCTTATAAATCTTACCTGCAATCTTAACCTTAGTCTGTGCCTTTTCTTTTTCAATCGTTTTAATTATTCTGCCATAGAATTTTTCAATAATAAGCGGAACAACGATGAGAATATTCGGCTTATACTCTTCAAGATTTTTTGTGATATAGCGCACGCCTTCGCAGAAGCATATCGTCACGCCTCCGTAGATACAGCAAAGGAATGTGACCGTACATTCATAGGTATGGTGAATGGGCAGGATAGACATAATCCTTTCGCCCTTGTTGATTTTAACAATTCCCATAATCGACATAATGTCGGCACATATATTACGGCTGCTGAGCATAACAGCCTTCGACATTCCTGTGGTACCTGAGGTGAAAAGAAGAACAGAAAGCTTGTTTTCATCAGGCTTTGCTTCGATATAATCCTCATTGCCGTCTGCGATAAGCTGAGCACCTTTTTTAACAAGAAGATCAAAAGAAAGGATACCATCTTCATCTTCATCTTCATGCGCATCCATACAAATGTATATCATATCTTCGGGAAGCTCGTCGCGATGTTCAAGTATCTTTTTACCGAATTTCTTATCAAATATAATCGCCTTTGATTCAGAAACCTCAAGAATACTTTTTATATCTGCAAAGGGAAGCTCCTTATCCGTCGGTACAACAACACCCACTCCGCAAACAACAGCCATATAACTCATACACCATTTATAGCTGCTTGCACCTGCAACGGCAACTCTGCAATCTTTAAGACCGAGATCGAGAAGAGCTGTGCCGAGAGAAAAAACATCATCGTGATACTGATTGTAGCTTACATCAACAATCTGTCCGACATCATTTTTTACTTTAAACGCCGGGCTCTTACCGTATATCGCCATACTCTGGGTAAGAAGCTCACGGAATGTATGAAATTCTCTGACTTCATATATTGGACGAGTCATATTTTAACCACTCTTTATATTTATAATCTTTCAAAAGCTTTTCAACAGCCGCAAGCTTAACACAGATGCAAAGAAGTTCAACTGCCTTGTTGAGCTCATCAATATCAGGGAATGACGGAGCAATTCGGATATTGCTGTCGTAAGGATCGATACCGTACGGATATGTTGCACCTACGGTTGTAAGCGTAAGTCCTGCATCCTTGCAGAGCTCGCCGACACGCATTGCACAGCCGTTCATAACATAAAGACTTACGAAATATCCGCCATTCGGATTTTTCCAACGAGCAATACCTGTATCACCAAGTTCTCTTGTAAGACCGTTTGTTACAGCCTCAAACTTCGGTCTGAGTATCGCTGCGTGTTTCTTCATATGCTCCTTGATACCGTCAAGATTCTTGAAAAATCTGACGTGTCTCATCTGGTTCATCTTATCGTGTGAAATCGTCTGCACTGTCATTCTGCTGAGAATTGCATCAATATTCTTTTCTGATGCGGCAATAGCAGAAACACCTGCACCTGCAAAGCTGATCTTCGATGTTGAGCAGACCTCGATAAACATATCTTCACTGTCGTATTCCTTAGCAACATCAAAAATATTGAGAAGCTCATCGGGAGTATCGTTGATATCGTGAACAAGATATGCATTATCCCAGATAATTCTGAAATCGTTTGCTGCAGGTTTAAGCGCTGCAAAACGCCTTACGACCTCGTCTGAGAATGTGATTCCGTCGGGGTTTGAATACTTCGGAACACAGAAAATACCCTTTACACTACTATCCTTTACCAACTCTTCGATACTATCCATATCAGGTCCGTCATCGTTCATTCTGATAGCAATGAGATCAATACCGAAATGCTCAAGAATCGCAAAATGTCTGTCATAACCCGGTGCGGGACAGAGGAATTTGATCCTTCCCTGCTTCATCCAGGGCTCGCCACCGCTGCCCATAACCATGCACTGTGAAATATAGTCGTACATAATCGTAAGACTTGCAGTACCGTACATAACAACATTTTTCGGCTCAACACCCATAAGATCGGCAAAAAGCTCTCTTGCCTCAGGAATACCGAGAAGAAGACCGTAGTTTCTTGTATCAAAACCGTCAACTGTTTTAAAATCGCTTGTTGAAACGAAAACATCAAGAAGTCCGTTGCTCAGGTCAAGCTGTGCCTTATTCGGCTTACCTCTTGACATATCGAGCTTAAGACCCAGCTTTTTGAAAGCTTCATATTTCTTTTCAAGATCACATTTAAGTGAAATCAATTCATCTTTAGATAAATCTTTATATAGTGCCATGTTTCCTCCAAATTTAAAGGGCACTTCCGTGCCCTTTTGTTAAGTTAATCTGTCTGCTTATCCATATGCTTTGCGATGAAAGCTTTGATCTTAGCTTCGTATTCATCCTTCGCATTGTAATAGCTGAATGCGTGAACAGTATTTGGTACCCACATATAATCCTTCTCTACGGGGCAGGCATCGTAAAGACGCTGACCGTGTTCAAACGGAACAACCTGATCCTGATCACCGTGGATGAAGAGGATGGGATTTTTTGCTTTATTCATATTCTTAAGGGGATTGCTTTCTTCAAAGAAGTAACCTGCCTTAATCTTGCTGAAAACACTGCCGAGCTTGACTGCAGGCATAAAGCCGAAGCCGATCATACCCTTGAGCTTGAAGTTCATAATTTCTGATGCGCTTGTAAATCCGCAGTCTTCAATGATGATCTTAACCTGATCGGGCGGTGACATCTCGTTGCAGTTCATAACCGTTGCAGCACCCATTGAAATACCGTGAAGAATGATTTCAATATCAGTACCAAAACGATTTATAAGGTAGTCTACCCACAAAAGGATATTTTTTGCATCGGGAGCACCGAAGCCTATGTAGTCGCCTTCGCTTCTGCCGTGACCTGTAAGGTCAGGAAGAAGATAGTTATAGCCAAGATCGTTGTGATAGAACGGAGCCATATGGCTGAATTCATCGGGACCGTTGCACTTATAACCGTGAACGCAGATTACAAACCTCTTTGACTCTTTCTCTGCAGGAAGGAACCATGCTCTCATATTATCGCCGTTGATTGCTTTAAGTGAGAGATCTTCCGGCTCGCAATTGTAGAAATTACGGTTGTTTCTTTCCCTTACTTCTGCGCGCTTGATATAAACCTCGCGAGTTTCAGGCTTTTTTTCTTTCAAGGGGTCGGGGCGCTTGATTGCGAAATTGCATGCAAGATTACCTGCTACGCCTGCAACGGCAGTTACGCCGAGAGCTATTTTAGCAGCTGTACCTTTCTTACTCATAATATCATCTCACTTAAATTATTTTTTCTCGCCGAGAAGCTTTGCGAGTTCGTCCATAAATGTGTTAATATCCTTGAACTGACGGTAAACGGATGCAAAACGAACATACGCAACCTCGTCAGTATCCTTGAGCTTATCCATAGCAAGCTCACCGATGCGTGTAGCCGTGACCTCACGGTCGAGTGAATTCTGAAGAGTAAGCTCGATTTCGTCAACGATTTTCTCGATTGTATCAATAGAAACGGGACGCTTTTCACAAGCTCTCAAAAGTCCGTTGAACAACTTTGCACGGTCGAAGGACTCTCTTGATTTATCCTTTTTAACAACGATAATGGGCACACTTTCAATTACCTCATAAGTTGTAAATCTCTTCGCGCAGCTCGTACATTCTCTGCGACGACGGATGCGTTCGCCCTCATCAGTCGGGCGTGAGTCGATAACCTTGCTCTCTGAAAAACCGCAAAACGGGCACTTCATAAAAGTCACTTCCTTACACTTAGCGCATAATAGCACATTATTTATAGCATTATACCATACATTAATATACAATTTCAATATTTTTATAATAGATTTTCCAAATAGGCTTTTGCAGTTTTCAATTCTTCGGGTTCTCCGTAGTTATGACGGTAAAGCTCAATCAGTGCACTTTCGTTATACCCTGCCAAATTGAGAGCATCAAAGAACTTTTTAAAATCATATTCACCCGTGCCGGGTGCGAGGCAGTCCTTGCCTTGAATCGCATCGCTGAGGTGCACCTGATAGATTTTATCGCCAAGAAGCTCTATGAAATCAAACTCGCTCTCACCGCTTCGTCTGCACTGCTTGATATCAAGCACCATTCTGAATTCGTCACCGACATAATCGGCAATTTTTTTCATAAACTGTGGATTGGCGCAAAGATGATCACGGACATTTTCGTGAGCAATATGCACCCCTGCCTCAATAGCGGCATTATTGAGAAGAATATAGCTTTCCGCATATCTTTCAGGCTCGATATCCGTATGTGATTTCCCACCATGAAGGACAACCATCCTTGCTCCTACTTCATTTGCTGCTTCAAAATAGTTTTTGTAAAACTCGATTCCGTCAAGCACCCTTCTCTTGTATCCGCTGAAAAAAAGCACAGACTCATAGGCAGAGGTAAAGGGATGAATTGAACGGATATCCATTGAATAATAATCCTTCATCGCCCGAAGCTCGTTTATAATCGGCTTTTTCAGCTCACAATATGAATTAAAGAAAATCTCTGCCGTTTTTGCGCCAAGCTCACCGACAGTTTTTAAAGAGTCCTCCACCGTAAAAGGATAGAGGCATGATGACGACATTCCGATTTGCATCAGATCACCTGCTTTTCACTGTTACTGAATGATATGATATCACTATTTTCTTAAGTAGTAAAGATTTGAAAACAAACATAAATATTATTAAATTGTTAATTTTTTCAAAAGGGGTTGATTTTTTCTGCAAATGTGGCTACAATAGATTTAGCACTCAGCGAAAGAGAGTGCCAAATTAATTATTAAACACTTTTCATAGGAGGAATTTTTATGAATATCAGACCACTTGCAGACCGTGTTGTGGTTAAGATGACAGAGCTTGAGGAAACAACCCAGAGCGGTATTATCCTCGCAGCAGCATCAAAGGAGAAGCCGCAGGTTGCTGAGGTTCTCGCAGTCGGCCCCGGCGGTATCGTTGACGGTAAAGAAGTTGAAATGTACGTCAAGGTTGGCGACAAAGTAATCACAAGCAAATACGCAGGTACAGAAGTAAAGCTCAACAAGGAAGAATACATCATCGTTCGTCAGAGCGATATTCTTGCCGTTGTTGAATAAGGAGGAACTTTTTTATGGCAAAGCAGATCATTTATGGCGAGGAAGCTCGTAAGGCGTTGCAGAACGGTATCGACAAGCTCGCTAACACAGTTAAAATCACACTCGGCCCCAAGGGCAGAAACGTTGTTCTTGATAAGAAGTACGGTGCTCCCCTCATCACAAACGACGGTGTTACAATCGCCAAGGATGTTGAGCTTGAGGATCCGTTTGAGAATATGGGCGCTCAGCTCGTTAAGGAAGTTGCAACAAAGACAAACGATGTTGCAGGTGACGGTACAACAACCGCTACTCTCCTTGCTCAGGCTCTCGTTCGCGAAGGCATGAAGAACGTTGCAGCAGGTGCAAACCCGATGGTAGTCAAGAAGGGCATCAAGCTTGCAGTTGACACAGCTGTTGAGGCTGTAAAGAACAACTCAAAGCCTGTTACATCTTCAAACGACATCGCTCGTGTTGCTACTATCTCTGCTGCTGACGAAGAAATCGGTAACATCATCGCAGACGCAATGGAAAAGGTAAGCGCAGACGGTGTTATCACAGTTGAAGAGTCAAAGACAGCTGTTACAGATTCAGACATCGTTGAAGGTATGCAGTTTGACCGTGGTTACATCTCTCCCTACATGGTAACCGATACAGATAAGATGGAGGCTGTTATCGATGACGCTCTCCTTCTCATCACAGACAAGAAGATTTCAAACATTCAGGAGATTCTTCCTCTTCTTGTGCAGGTTCTCAAGGGTGGCAGAAAGCTCGTTATCGTAGCTGAAGATGTTGAAGGCGAAGCTCTTTCAACAATCCTTGTAAACAAGCTCCGCGGCACATTCACCTGCGTTGCTGTCAAGGCTCCCGGCTTTGGTGACAGACGCAAGGATATGCTCCGTGATATTGCTATCCTCACAGGTGGCGAAGTTATCGCATCAGAGCTCGGTCTTGAGCTCAGCGAAACAACTCTTGATATGCTCGGTCAGGCTCGTCAGGTTAAGATTTCAAAGGAAAACACAATCATCGTTGACGGTTCAGGCGAAAAGGCTGATATCGCAGCAAGAGTCGGTCAGATCAAGCTTCAGCTTGAAAACACCACCTCTGATTTTGACAGAGAAAAGCT
>JAZORX010000029.1:0-5943 GCA_045656845.1 Acutalibacteraceae bacterium
CTCTTTAAGCTCATCAAAAACGTCAGCTTCAATACCGAGAGTGTTAAGAAACGGCTGAATTTCGTCTTCGAACTTTTTGTCGTTGTAGAGACATTCAAGGAACATACCCTCTTCGAAGAACCAGACAATGTTACCGAAAACGGGATTGTGATAATTCCAGTCACCCTCCAGAGAGTGTGTCAGCCTGTCCTCATATCGTGCAAGTACCTTGCCGAAAACGGTGTCCGGATTGTTTATGGCAAAGTTGAACAACCTGTCATAGAAATCACGGTAGCTTATACCTTTTTCATAACGGGCATAAATAGCGAAGCATCTCAACAGACCAAGGCTGTGAAAGCATTGAAGCGTTACGGAAAACAAGTTGGATTTTATCCACATTTCCCTCGTCATCGTGTTTGTACCCATTACAATTTCCGAATATTCGGGAACTTCCTCCTCAACCTCAGCACTGTGTATATGGTTGAATTTTACTTTGTTAGATTTAATCTGATATTTTTCAATATATTCTGCACTACCCATAATGGAATTCGGTAAAATTTCACAATGGTAGACACTTACCGAATTATGCTGACCTGCTTCGAGAAGCTTGCAAAGTCCGTCACAGAACGAATCAAAAGTTTCACCCGGAAGACCGAGAATCAGTTCGGAATAGGTCGGGATTTTTGCCTGATTGTATTTCTTCACTATGTCGGCAAAGTGCTCCATAGTAAGATTTTTTCTGTTTACATTTTCAAGTGCGGCATCCGAAAGGCTCTGATAAGCCATCGTGGCACCCTTGTCGATATGATACTCGTTGAATTTTGAGCATATTTCAAAAACAATATCATCATTTTCCTTTGCATAGCAAGGACGGAAAACATCGGGATATCCTGTATTTTTCTTAAGCTCAATGCAATAGTCAGCAATTTCAATATCCCGTCTGAACATACCGAAGTTTGCATCCGCACAGAAACAGTACTCGATTTTATTTTCAGAAAGCCAACGCAGCTCAGCTCTGACCTTTTCCATCGGGAAAAAGCGTACTTTACTTTTTGCACTCCAATCACAGTAGGCACACTTATAAGGACAGCCTCTGTTAGTTTCAATCACTGAAAGAAGCTCAACAGTTTCGCTTTTCACAATAGGGCCAAAAAGTCCCGTAAGATATGGTGACGGATAGTCTGAAATATCCTTGCAAGCACTTCTTGCTGTTAAAACAGGTTGTCCGCTTTTTCGGTATGCGATATTTTCTACACCGTCCAGGTCAGTGCCGTTTGCAACCGACATCAGAAGATTGTAAAACGGTTCTTCACCCTCACCGAAGATGAGATAGTCAATGAAATCGCATTCATCGAGAAGCTGAGTACTGTCGTTTCTTACACTGTGTCCGCCGTAGATTATGATACATTCGGGATAAAGCTTCTTTACTTTTTCAGCAAGAGCTTTATTAAATTCCACATTCCACACATAATTCGAAAAAGCAACAACAGATGGATTTTCCATACGGCTGATTATATCGTCAGTTTTTTCTCTTTTATAAAAGAATCCGCCAAGCTCATAATGCTGTCTGAAATCGTCATACTGTAACGAATATGCCGCAAGACAACCGGTTGCATACGGCAGATACACAGACTTGTCAAACGCAAATCCGGCCTGTACAAAGTATATCTTTTTCACGGCACATTCCTCCTTTAATAAGTAACTTTAAGATTATTTCTTTTAGCAGAATAAACAGGTGCGTCATCACGTCTGCCGTACCACACATATTCCCTTGCATACTCGTCAATTGTTGCTACGGGATTTTCCTCTGTTACGGTGACCGTGTTTTTACGCTGTTCAAGTGGTTTGTAGCTATTGTTAAGAATCGCATCAAAGTATGATTCAAAATCATATTCAAGCTCGATATCAAGCTGTGTCATATTCATCTTTTTGATTATTCCGCTCTGATATTTTATAAGTTCATCGGTTATTTTATCGTCAGCAGAGTATTTTCTGATATACTCCCTGATTTCCGAATAAAACTTTTCGGGATTAACAGCGCCTTTCATAAACAGGTATTCGTCAAAGCCCCACGTGGTCTTTCCGAAGCCGTCAAACACACTTTTGAAAGAATCCTTACCGTCGATAACATCATCGACAAAAGACTTACATTCGCTGTAAAGCTCACCGCAGAGCGTATCGGGATTTTCCTCACTCCAGCCAATAAGTCCTTCGTAAAATTCCTTGTAGCCGACGCCTTTTTCATTGTGAAGATAAACGGCTATCATCATCGTCAGGCACATTGTGTGAAGTCCCTGAGCATAAAGTGCAAAGATATAAGACTTTTTCCAGTCTTCAAGTGTCATTGAGTATGTTGAAACAATGTTGTCGCTATACTCCCTGACCGCTGTTTCGTCCACAGCAGAATGGTGCTGTCTGAATTCAGTACGACAGACGTCGATTTTATATTTTTCAACAGATTCTTTACTGCCGAGCTGAGAATTCGGAAGCAATTCACAAGGATAAACAATAACACTCTTGTGCTGTCCGCATTCAAAAAGGGTTTCTATTCCCTCCGCAAAGCTTTCGTAGGTTTCTCCCGGCAGACCGAGAATCAGCTCAGAATAAGCCATAATTCCCCTGTTCGTATACATCCGCATAAGATTCTTGAAATGTTCAAGACTCATATTTGTTCTGCCGATGTTTTTAAGTGCCTGCGGGGACATTGTCTGGAAAGAAAGTGTCGGTGACTTGCCGAGACCTTCATCGAACATTTTACAGCTGAGTTTAAAAACAAACTCGTCTCTGTTTTTGGTAAAGTTTGTTTTGAACTTTTCAGGATAGCCTGTTTTTCTTTTTGACTCTATCATAAGGTCGGTGATTTCTTCATCACGGTCAAAGAGACCAAAGTTAGCATCACTACAGTAGATGTATTCAATTTTATTGTCTGCCATCCACTTGATTTCTGCTTTGAGTCGCTCCATAGGAAACATACGCACTTTTGACTTAAGCACACCCCAGTCGCAGTACGCACAGCGGTTGGGACAGCCTCGGTTTGTTTCCCAGATAACGGAATAGTTGATGCTTTTATCCTTTAATATCTCGTCAAAATATCCCTCAAGGTACGGGGACGGAAAATCTGAAATATCGCACACGGGTGCAGGCTCGGTTGTTATTACCTCACCGTCTTTTCTGAAAGAAAGGCTGTGAACATTCTCAAACGAAGAACCCTCACACAACGCAAGTAAAAGTTCTTTTGTCGGCACTTCACCCTCACCGTGTGTGAGAAAATCGATGTAAGGATATTTCTCCATTTCATCAGCTGTCGGAGAGATACTGTGTCCGCCCATAACGATAAGGCAATCGGGATATCTATCTTTTATTTTCTGTGCAAGCACCTTGTTGAATTCCATACTCCATACGTAGCAGGAAAGGCCTACAAGATACGGATTTTCCATTGAATCAACAATTTTTTCCGGTTCGTCACGCATAAAGATAAACTTTTTCAGGCAGTACTCACTTTTGATTTTTTCATCTGCCCATGCATAAGCGGCAATTGTACCGATTGAATAAGGAAGATAAGCCGACTTAACCCCTGAACCGAAAACAGAGTTTGTCTGCACAAAATAGACATTTTTCACAGCTATACTTCCTTTCTGAATTTATAAAAATTGCTTCCTGATTTTCTTCCGTACCAGACTATGAAGCGTGCATAATCCTCCCACGAAAGCGGAAAGCCTTTTTTATCAAGAATTATCTTTGTTTTCTTTTTTTGAAGCTCTGCTGTGTTTCCACCAAGCACAGCGTCAAAATACGCCGAAAAATCGTAACCGAAGCACTTTTCTTCGCAGGTGATTTCAGGATACATTATCATAAAACGCTGATATTCAACAAACTCATCTGCAAAAGCTTTATCTTCGATAAAGCGATATATAAAAGGCTTGATTTCTTCATAAAAGCGTTCACGCTCATATACTGTCATAAGGAAAACAAGCTCCTCAAGTGGCCATTCAACACTGCCGAATCGCTCATCAGCCTGAGTTATTGAGATATTGTTTTCTATAACTCCGTGGAGTTTACCGTCAACAAGCTTCATCGCCTTGCCTGCAACGGTTTCGCTGTTTTCACAAAGAAAATCCATCAAAGCTGAGTAAAAATCCTTATAGCTTACCGAAAGAGAATTATAAAGATAGATCGCAATGAATCTTAACAGACCGAGGTGATGGAAGCTTTGCACAAGATAAGAAAACTTATTCATCTCAATCCAGTCTTTGTTGGTCATTGAGTATGTTTTGGTTACAAGGTGAGAATACTCCTTAACACCGTCCGTTTCCTCAGCCTCACGGTGAGGCTCATTGAGAGGCAGTTTTGTTGCGGAGATATCAAATTTTTTCATATAATCCGGATCTGCCATAGTTGAGCAAGGCAGAAGCTCGCAGTTATGAATGTACAAAGAATAGTGCTGACCTGCCCTTAAGAGCTCGTCGATGCCCGATTTGAGGCTTTCAACCGTTTCACCCGGCAAACCGAGAATAAGCTCAGTGTAGGTCGGGATTCCGCACTCATTATATTTATTCATAAGCTGAGAAAATGTTTCAACCGGAATATTCTTTCTAAGGACATTTTCCGCAGCTACAGGTGACATTGTCTGGTAAGAAATTGTGACACCCTTACTCATTCCGCAGTCCTCGAATTTTTTACCTATTCTGAAAACACGATCATTGCTGTTTTTGGCATATGAGGTCTGAAATTTTTTCGGGTATCCCCTCTTTATACGTGCTTCAACAAGCATATCCGTTATTTCTTCGTCACGCTCTATTATACCGAAGTTGGAGTCTGTACCGCCACAACCGACAATTTTATTATCACAAAGCCAGTCGATTTCCTTCTGAATTCTCTTCATCGGGAAAAGTCTTAATTTTGATGCAAGGCAGCCCCAGTCGCAGTACGCACAGGAATAAGGACAGCCACGGTTTGTTTCAAGCAAGGCGATAAATTCATACTGCGGATAATCAGCTAAAATTGAGTCAAAAACGCCCTCAAGGTACGGTGACGGATAATCACAGAGAAGAAACGGAGCTTTTTCGGTAGTGATACATTCACCGTCTTTTCTGTAGGAAATATTTTTAATATCTTTAATTTCCTTTTCCCCGACAAAAGACAGAAGAACATCACGGAAAGCTTCCTCACCTTCACCGTGGATAAGAACGTCTATAAAATCATATTTCTGAAGCTGAGAATGACCGTCACGGACATGGTGGCCTCCGAAAATTATTTTACACTCAGGATACTTTTCCTTGACCATTGAGGCAATTTTTTTGTTGAATTCATAATTCCATACATAGCAGGAAAAGCCGATAACAGCAGGATCGGAAATTTTCTTCAGAGTTTCTTCGGGTGACTTGCGTTCAAAGATAATCTGTTCAAAAGTATAGTGCTTATTTATTCTTTCATCCTTCATCGAGAAAGCCTGAAGCATACCGACAGCATACGGCAGATGAGCACTGCCCGAGTAAGTATAATTAGCCTGGATAAGATAGATTTTTTTCTTTTTCAACACAATCACCTCCTGAACAAAACATTTCGCATTTTATCAAGTTATTATACCATTGTATAATAACAATGTCAAACAAAGGTATACTTTAATTTATGATGAGAACAATATTTTCAGGTGATAATATGCTCATTACTTTGATTCGAGTCAGCATACTTTATTTTTTTATTATAGTATGTATGCGGCTTATGGGAAAAAGGCAGCTTGGGGAACTCCAACCGACGGAGCTTGTTATAACAATTCTGCTTTCGGAAATTGCTTCAATTCCTATTGAAGACAACGGTGTACCTCTTGTTAATTCAATATTTGCGGTGTTACTTCTTGTTTCTCTTGAAATCATAAATTCAGCTGTCTGCCTTAAAAATGCAAAAATCAGATCGCTTGTTGAAGGTAACCCGATGATTGTTATCCGTCACGGAAAAGTTGACCAG
>JAZORX010000030.1:0-2764 GCA_045656845.1 Acutalibacteraceae bacterium
ACAAGCGGCCTCGGAATAAACAAAAGAGAGCTTGAAAAATCTGCATACGATGTGCTTATAAACTCTATGCAGATTGAAAAGATAATGATCAAGACAGAATTTGACAATCTCTGGCTTCTTCCTTCAAGTATGAACCTTGCAGGAGCAGAGCTTGAGCTTGTTGATATGACAAGAAGAGAATCAAGGCTTAAAAACTCACTTGCGCTTGTTAAAGACAGCTTTGATTTTATTTTCCTTGATTGTCCGCCATCTCTTGGTCTTCTGACCCTTAATGCGCTGTGCTCAGCAGATACTGTTTTAGTTCCCATCCAGTGCGAATATTACGCTCTTGAGGGTCTTTCACAGCTTATGTCTACAATTCGTCAGGTAAAAAGGCTCTATAATCCGCTTATAGATATGGAAGGCGTTCTTCTTACTATGTTTGACGGAAGACTCAACCTTACGCATCAGGTAGTTAACGAGCTTAAAAGATTTTTCCCGAAAAAGGTTTATAATACGCCTATTCCGCGAAATGTCAAGCTTTCCGAAGCTCCGAGCTACGGTTTACCGATAATGTATTACGATAAAAATTCAAAGGGTGCCGCTGCTTATGATGCCCTTGCAAACGAATTTCTTAAATCAAACGGCAAGGAGGCAAAATAATGGCAGTTAAAAGAAACGGTCTCGGCAGGGGACTCGAATCTCTTTTTGTTGACAATTCAGTTGAAGAAATCAATTCTTCAACGAATAAGCTCAAAATCATGGAAATCGAGCCTAACCACGACCAGCCGAGAAAGATTTTTGATGAAAAAGCTCTTTCTGAGCTTGCAGACAGTATTTCTCAGCACGGTGTTCTTCAACCACTCGTTGTCCGTCCGATGACAAATGGCGGATATCAGCTCGTAGCAGGCGAGAGAAGATGGAGAGCCGCAAGAATTGCAGGTCTTTCTGAAGTTCCCGTTATAATCAAGGAGCTTACGGATGAAGAAACAATCGAAATCGCAATGATTGAAAACCTTCAGCGTGAAGACCTGAATCCTCTTGAAGAAGCGCTCGGCTACAGCTACATGATGGACGAGCTGAAGATTACTCAGGAAGAGGCAGCAGAGAAGGTCGGTAAATCCCGTCCTGCGATCGCAAATGCACTCAGACTTCTTAAGCTTCCCGAAGAAATTCAGGAAATGGTCAAGAATAATCTTATTTCAGCAGGTCACGCAAGAGCATTGCTTGGTTTCTCAACGAAAGAAGAAATGATTGCGACGGCAAACCTCATTATAAAAGAAGATATTTCCGTCCGTCAGATTGAAGCTCTCGTTAAAGAAGCTAAAAAATCTCCGGCTAAACAGAAAGAGCCGAAGAAAAGAGATAAATTTTTCAGCGAGGTTGAATTAGCTCTCGTTGATAACCTTGGCAGAAAGGTTAAAATAAAGGAAAACGGCAAAAAAGGCTCAGGAATTCTTGAAATTGAGTTTTTTGACAGGGAAGACCTTGGAAGCCTTGCTTTGCAGCTTGAAAATTACGGAAAAGAGTATTTATCTGGAGTGATAAAAATGTTAGATATCAAACTTATCAGAGAAAATCCCGACTTGGTCAAAGCAGCGATGAAGTCGAGAAATAAAGACATGGACGCACTTGTTGACGAAGTTCTTGCAATTGATGTTCAGCGTCGTGAGCTTATGACAAAGACTGACGCTATGAAGCAGGAGCAGAACGCTGCAAGCAAGCAGATTCCGCAGATCAAAAAAGCAGGCGGAGACATTTCCGAGATTATGGCTCGTATGAACGAGATCAAGGAAAAGGTCAAGGCAAACGATGCAGAAATTGCTGAGCTTGATAAAAAGCAGAAGACAATGATGTATGAATTCCCGAATGTTCCTAATTCAACTGTACCTCTCGGTAAGGACGACAGCGAAAATGTTGAGATCCGTCGTTTCGGTGAGCCGAGAAGCTTTGAATTTGAGCCAAAAGCTCATTGGGATATCGGTGCAGACCTCGGAATTCTTGATCCCGAAACAGCTGCAAAGGTTACCGGAACCCGTTTCCATTTCTATAAGGGTCTTGGCGCTCGTCTTGAAAGAGCAATCATCAGCTTCTTCCTTAACACTCATACTGAGCACGGTTACACAGAGGTTCTTCCTCCGTACCTTGTTAACAGAGCTTCAATGACAGGTACAGGTCAGCTCCCGAAGTTTGAAGAGGACGCATTCAAGACAACTGACGATTTCTTTCTCATCCCGACAGCTGAAGTACCGGTTACAAATATGTTCAGAGACGAAATCATCGACGGCAGCAAGCTTCCCATCAGCTATTGTGCATATTCAGCTTGCTTCAGAGCTGAGGCAGGCTCTGCAGGACGCGATACAAGAGGACTTATCCGTCAGCATCAGTTCAATAAGGTTGAGCTTGTTAAGTTTGTTGACCCCGAAACATCATACGATGAGCTTGAAAAGCTTACAAACGATGCAGAAAGAGTTCTTCAGCTTCTCGGTCTTCCTCACAGAGTTGTATGCCTTTCAACAGGTGATATCGGATTCTCATCAGCAAAGACATACGACATCGAAGTATGGATGCCTTCATACGGCAGATATGTTGAGATTTCTTCTTGCTCAAACTTTGAAGACTTCCAGGCTCGCCGTGCAGCAATCAGATTCAAGAAGGATCAGAAAGCAAAGGCTCAGCTTGCTCATACTCTTAACGGTTCAGGTGTTGCAGTCGGCAGAACAGTTGCAGCAATCCTTGACAACTTCCAGAATGAAGACGGAACAGTGACAATTCACGAGGTTCT
>JAZORX010000031.1:0-4518 GCA_045656845.1 Acutalibacteraceae bacterium
TATACTTACAGAAATTCGTCTTGAACGCATTGTTGCAAGCAATCTTTCAAAGTTATCAGGAAGTGCAACATTGGCGAACTCATCCATTACGAAGTGTACCGGGATTGGCAACTCTCCGCCGTGTTTATGGTCTGCTCTGTAATATAGCTCCTGAAAAGCTTGTGTGTAAAGCATACCTACAAGATAGTTAAATGAGTTGTCATTGTCGGGAATAACACAGAAGATTGCTTTTTTCTTTTCTCCCATACTTCCGAGGTCAAGATTATCATAAGATGTCATTCTCGCAATTTCAGGGAGATTGAAAGCAGCAAGTCTTACTGCCGCAGAAATCAGGATTGATTTTGCAGTTTTACCGCTTGCTTGCTTGAATATCTTATATTGCTTGAGTGCGATATGTTCCGGGTTTTCATCTTCCAAACCCTGAAACAACAAATCAACGGGAGATTGATATTCGTCATCATCTTCCATAGCTGCCGCATTTTCGATTAAGAACATAAGCATTTCAAAATTCTGTTCTTCAGGCGGAGCTTCGTGCAAGAGATAAAGCATTAAAGCAGTATCGAGTGCAATTTCTGATTTTTCCCAAAATGGATCGTTCTGTTGTGCGTTCTTTGGAGTGGTATTCTGTATAAGGTTTGTTATGAGTTTTATAACATCTTCATCTGTGCGGATATAGGTAAATGGATTATACCCGTCAGAATTAGAGGGAGTTATCAGATTAAACACCTTTACATCATAACCCTTTTCCAACAAAAGCGGAGCAACAGAGCGAAGCATTTCTCCTTTTGGATCTGCGATAATAAAAGAGGTGTTGCATTGCATTATGTTTGGTTTTGCATAGAATCGTGTCTTACCTGCACCTGAACCACCCACAACTAATACATTTAGATTTCGTCTGTGTTTCTTGGCATTTAGACCGATTCGCATTGTCTGTGAGAAAAGAATATTATTAAACCTTTCCTTAAAGTCTGCATACCTTTTAACAATCTGAGATACAACACCCCATTTAGCAGAGCCGTGTTCTTCGCCCGGTCTGCGGTTTTCTCTCGATGAGAAATAAACACCGACACCCATAGCATAGAAGAATAAAAAAATGAGTACGGTCTTTAGACTATACTCATTAAAAGTTATCTGCATTGGATTTTCAAGTGCTATTGTTATTCTCTCCAAGAGTTCAAAAAGTTTGTTTCCTTCCTGATAGCATCCGGCAAATAGTAAAGCAAGCCACACAACTACGGGAGAAAGACATATAAACACAATTATAAGAGTTCTTGTTTCGCTTTGTCTGTTGTTCAACTTGTGTCACCACAAATATACTTGAATTTCAAGATAACCACCTCCTTAAATTGAAAAGAGGGCGATTTTTTCAAATCACCCTCAATCCGTTTTATTGTTTATTAAATTTCTGATTGTAAAGCTTCATCATAGCTTCAAGTCTTGCGTTTTGCTGCACCCAAAGGTCTGTAACGGGTGCAATTAAAGTTTTGTCTTCGACGGTCAATAATACTACATGATTGCCGATAACCTCTCTTGCAACAATGCCTCTGTCAATCTGCTCCTGAGATAAACCGTCTTTGATTTTCCATTTCGCCCACACAACTGAATTTTCATCAAGTGTGATTTCGGTCAATCTTTCGACCTGTTCTCTCGGTGTAGTGTACCAACCTTCAAATTCATAACCTTCTTTTGTCGGGATATAATCATTAAGGTTTACCTTTGTTCCACGAGGGAGTTCAAGAGGTCTGAAAGTCGAGCCACCATCTGTTGCGAAGAATAAGTATCTGTTTGCATATACAATGTTGTAATATCCGATTGGTAAGTCCTCTGTTGTGTCGCAAGCAAACACCGTTGTTCCTGCAAGCATCATAACCGCCATTACTAAACATAAAATTTTCTTTGTCATCGTTTGTTCCTCCTTAAAAAATTGGTTTGTTTGGTTTCCTGATTTCATTATATCGACATTTTTCAACAAACACAAAAAATTTTGGAAGAAAAAATTTTTTTGACATTTCAAAGGGGCAACCTTTGAAAATTGCCCCTTTGTGAAAGCTCTTATTTTACCCAATTTTCAGCATCTTTGTTTGCTACGCCGAGGTGAGTGTTTGCGGCTTCCATAATGTCGTAATATGCCCAATGAGAGTTATTCTTGAGGTCTGTGAACTTATTGAGAGTTGACACATTCTTGTTGATATAATCTTCATCAGGAGTTCTTTCTGTTGCGTGGTTTGTAACAGTTACAACCTCTGCACGGGTGATGTTGTTATCGCCCTTAAAGGTTCCGTCTGCATAACCATTGAGCCAACCGATGTGTTTTGCATAAGCAATATCAGAGTATGCCCAATAGCTCTTTGTAAGGTCAGTATAGTTTACTGTGTAATCGCTCTTTTTAACTTCGTTAAAGAGTGCATAGTATCTAACTGCCATCGTTACAAATTCAGCTCTTGTTACTGCATCATCAGGTCTGAATGTTCCGTCAGAATATCCCTTAATGATGTCATACTTTTCAAGATAGCCAATGTACTTATAGCACCAATCATTTGATTTAACATCAGAGAATGTAGCCTTGCCGGAAACAGTTTCGCCTTTTTCTTCTGCAATAAGTCTTGCAAAAATAGCAGCAGCTTCACTTCTTGTCATATCGTTGTCAGGTCTGAATGAGCCATCGTTATAACCAAAGATATAAGCACTATGTTCTTCGCCCGGAAGAATAATAACACCGTTTTCATCAGTTGTTCCGGTTACTTCGTTGCCGTTTTTATCTTTCAAAACAACGGGGTAATCTGCTTTTGCTTTGGAGCTTGCTTTTACTGTGATTGTGTAGTAATTATCATCTTCCAAGAGGTTCTTGCCCGTAGGAAGTGTAAGAGTTGCTTTTGTGCTTGTTACAGACTTTGTAACAGATACGGTCTTTCCGTCTTTATCTACGATAGTTACAGTAGTAGAAACATAAGAGCCTCCGCCACCGCCACCGCCGGAATAAGAACCGCCACCGCCACCACCGGATGACTTAACGGGAAGTGTTACTTTGCCGTTTGCATCTGTTGTGCCTGCTTTTGATGTGGTCTTATCTTTGATAGTTACAGATACACCCTTAACCGCTTTATCTTCGTTATCAGTTACGGTTACAGTAGTCTGATTTGAAGTAGTAAGAGTATGAGTTTCAGGAAGTGTAACGGTTACTTTGCCGTCCTTGATTTCTACCAATGCGTTTCCGATAATGCCTTTAGTGTCTGCTACAAGAACTTTGTAAGCAGTTTTTACATCGTCAGCATTTTCGCCTTCGCCCGGTTTTGTTTCTTCAACACCGGAGTTACCTTCGTTGTCGGTTATATCCTCATTAAGCGGAGGGAATACTGCCTTGCCGTTAGCATCTGTCTTATCAGTTAAAGTCTTTGCAACGGGTTCGTCAGTTGCATCTTCAGCCTTAATCGGAGCTTCCGTAATAATAACATTCATATCCTTAACAGATGTTTTATCTGTCTTGTTCTGAACTGTTACTGTGATTCTGTTATCATAATCGAATACATTACCTGCAGGAAGAAGAACTGTAATGTTTTCAGCGGTTTTTACTGTTTCATCTTCGTTCTTAACTTCTGCATTGTGTGTGATAAGTGCTTTTTCGATTGCACCTTTTTCATTTACAACAGTTACGATATATCCGTCAACTTCTGAATATCCGTTTACATCTGTGTAGTCCATATATACGGGAGGTACACTTGCTTTGCCGTTTTCGTCAGTAAGATTGCTTTCGCTCTTATCTTCTGAATCGGTAAATGTAACGCTCATATCCTTAACGGGTTTATCTTCCTTGTCTGTTACTGTTGCAGTAATTCTGTTGGTGTAATCAAACACAACACCTGCAGGAAGTTTAACATTGATTTTGCCTTCAACGATTTCAATATAAGCATTTGCAATAGGAGTTTTTTCGTCTGCAAGAACTACCTTGTAGCCGTTTACAGTTGCTTCGCCGTTTACATCTGTCATATCTTTGTGAACCGGAGGAACGATAGCCTTGCCGTTTTCGTCAGAAACAACAGTTTCAACATTTTTATTGCCGTCTGTAAAGTTTACAAATACTTCTTTTGCAGGATTGCCATCTGCATCTTTGATTTCTGCGGTAATTCTGTTGTGGTAATCGAAAACAACACCTTCAGGAAGAACTACATTGAGTTTTCCGTCAACCATTTCGATATATGCGTTTTCAATAGGCTTTGTTTCATCATAGATTACTACATCATAGCCATTAACAACGCCTTTACCTTCGGCATCTGTCATATCAGTATTTACCGGAGGAACTACAACCTTGCCGTTTTCATCAGTAAGAGCAGTATATGTCTTTTCGTTGATGTCTTTAACTGTTACACTCTTATCCTTAACCGCACCGCCGATAGAATCGGTTACTGTTGCAGTAATACGATTTGCATAAGTGATAGTTGTGTCATCAGGAAGTGTTACTGTGATTGTGTTATCGTCATTGTACTTAACATAAGCATTTTCGATAGCACCGAGTTCATCATT
>JAZORX010000032.1:0-4767 GCA_045656845.1 Acutalibacteraceae bacterium
TGCCTCGGTTTTATGTCCGGTGACAGTAAATATAGTTTCCCTACACCGACAAAAGAGAAGGTGAAAAATCTTCTTGATGTTCTTGCGGCAACTGACGGTTATGTGTTTGTTGACTGTACAAACGAGGATACAGACCTTATCTCAAAACAGGCACTTGCAAGAGCTGACCATATTATTCAGGTCATCACACCCGACCTTAAAAGTATGACTTGGCTCAATTCCTACGGAGATAAGATTATCACATCGGGAACGGAGCAGAGCTTAAAGGTAATAAACATCACGGAACACGAACTCTATATACCTTTGGAGGATGTCTGTACACATCTTAAAAATGTCGCTTGTGTTCTTCCTTATTGCCGACAGGTAAAACAGCAGCTTCTTGACGGAAGTCTTTATGAAAGGCTCAATGCAAAAGAGTATAAGAAAAGGCTTTCGACTCTTGTGAACAGAGTTATTTAAAGGAGTGATATAAATGAATCGTGAAATTGATTTTGTTACTCTTTTATCTATGGTTCAGGAGCATATCTCATCAAAATATGCCGCAACACTTACCGATACAACAAAGCTCTCACAGCTTAAATCCTACATTGAAAAGTATCTGCGTGATACGGCTTATTCCGTTGAAGGTATGACGGATGAAAAGCTCTGTGACAAGATTTATTCTGAAATGGCAGAGTATTCCATACTTACACCCTTTCTCGGCAGAGATAATGTTGAAGAAATAAATATCAATGCTTGGAACGATATTGCCATAACCTACACAAACGGCAAGATTGAAAAGGTAAAGGAGCATTTTTATTCTCCTACACATGCTACGGATATTGTTAAAAGACTTCTTCATCATTCGGGTATGATTATTGACAATGCTTCTCCCATGTCGCAGGGGCATTTGCCGAATAATACAAGAATTACGGCTCTTAAAGCCCCGGTTGTTGATGATGAAATCGGTGTGAGTGTTTCTATCCGACTCCTTCACCCGTCGAGAGTTAACAGAACGCAGATTATCAAGTCAGGCAATGCAACAGAAAAGATGATTGATTTTCTCTGCACCTGTATGAGATACGGTGTTTCTGTTGTTGTAGCAGGTGCCACATCTTCGGGTAAAACAACACTTCTTAATGCACTTCTTACCACTATTCCTGACGGAAAGAGAGTTTTCACCATTGAAAGCGGCTCCCGTGAGTTGGCTCTTGTGAGAAAGGATAAGAAAGGCAAGGTAGTGAACAATGTAGTTCACACTCTTTCAAGACCTTCGGATAATGAAGCCTATGACATTACTCAGGAAGATCTTGTTGTAGCTTCCCTTCGTTTTAATCCCGATATTGTATGTGTCGGTGAGATGCGAGATGTTGAGTGCTACTCGGCAGTAGAAGCAAGTCTTACGGGACACACCGTTGTTTCTACGGTACACGCTTCGGCGGCAGATGCGGCACATATGAGAATAGCTCTTCTTTGTCAGAAGCGATTTCCCATTGACTTCAAGACCTCACTTATGCAGGCAGGTCAGGCCTTTCCCATTGTCGTATATACACATAAGCTTGAGAACAACGAGAGAAAGATAATGGATATAACTGAGTGTGAAATTCTTCCCAACGGTGAAAGAGCGTACCACACCCTTTTCCGTTTCAACATCACAAAGAATGTTATCGAAAAGGGTAAAAACATTACAGAGGGACACTTTGAACAGCCGGAGATAATGTCCGACAGCCTTAAAAAGAAGCTGATGCAGTTCGGTGTACCGCAGGATGTTCTTTCAAAATTTCTGGAGAAGGGAGCTGATTACTCTTGATTATGCCTATGATTTCTTCCTTATTGCTTATTGTAGCAATAGTTTGTTTTCTTAATCTGTCACCACAGCAGATCACAGAAGATATTATGAGGCTTACAACGCCTAAAGTAACATTAAGAGAAAAAGCAAGAAATATGAGAGCAGGTAAAAAGAAAAAGAGCCTCGGCTCTAAACTTGCATATACACAGACGGCGTTGGCAGCTATGGGACAGGAGAATAAATTTGCTCTTGTCTGCTGTGCTTCACTCGTTCTTTTTGCGGCAGGTGCGGTAGTTGCAGTTCTCATTGACAACATATTCCTTCTTCCTGCCTTATCGGTAGCCTTTGCCCTTATACCTTTCATCTATGTCAGAAACAGTCTTTCACAGTATGAAAAACACATTAAAACTGATTTGGAAACAACACTTTCAACAATTACTACTTCATATATCAGAAACGAGGATATTATTCTTGCAGTAAGAGAAAACCTTGATTACATCAAACCACCCTTAAGAGCTTGCTTCAATGCTTTCATCGGAGATGCTGTTGCAGTTTCATCGAGTGTGAAGCAGGCACTTCGTAATCTTAAAGAAAAGGTTGATGATGATATTTTCCGAGAGTGGTGTGATGCTCTTATCCGCTGTCAGGATGACAGAGCACTTGTAGATACACTTCATCCCATTGTTGCAAAACTTACAGATGTAAGAGTGGTAAACAGTGAGCTTTCAACTATGATGGCTGCGGTAAGAACAGAGTATTTCACAATGGTAGGTCTTGTTGTGGGTAATATTCCTCTTTTGTATGTTCTTAACAAGGACTGGTTTCACACACTCATATACGAAACACCGGGTAAGATTGTATTAGGAATATGCGGTGCGGTTATTATCGTGACATATATGTTCCTTCTCAAATTCACTAAACCCGTTGAATACAAGGCATAAGGAGGAGAAAAGAAATGATTAAGATTATTGTAGGCGTACTTTTCGGTATCGCCTTTTATTTTATTCTCGCTGACATTTTCAAGGTGCCGTATATGAGAACATCAAAGGCTATTACAAACCTTGCCAAACAGCATCAGGAAAAGACAAGCAGTATTGATGTATGGCTCGGCGGCTTTGCAGGAGCAATAGCAAAGCGTATTCCTATGAATGAGTTTAAAAGGATAGAGCTTGAAACAGACCTTCGTACTGCTCAGATGAATATTACACCCGAAATGTTTAAGGCTAACGCTATTGTAAAAGCACTCATTATCGGTGTGTTTGCAGTGCCCTTGTATTTCATCTTCCCCATACTTTGTCCTGTTGTCATATTCCTTGCTTTCGTTCTTTACAGAATAAATATGAAAAGTGTAGGAGGAAAGATAAAGGAGAAAAGAGCGAAGATTGAATACGAATTACCGAGGCTTGTAGCCAATGTTGAAAAGACATTGAAGCACGAAAGAAGCCTTTTATCCATCCTTACGGAATATTCCCGTAATGCCGGGCCCGAACTCAAGCACGAGCTTGATATTACAATAGCTGATATGAATTCGGGTAATCAGGAAGCGGCAATCACAAGACTTGAAGCAAGAGTAGGCTCAAGTATGATGAGCGATGTTTGCAGAGGCTTTATCGGTATGATACGAGGTGACAGTGCTCCTATTTATTGGTCAAACCTTGCTATGAAGTTTTCAGACATTCACAGACAGAGATTAAGACTTGAGGCACAGAAGATACCGAGAAAGGTAAAGAAGCTTTCTATGAGCCTTCTTTTCTGCTTTATGCTCATTTATGTTGTGGTTATTATCGCACAGATAATGGGCTCTGTCGGCGTTCTTTTCGGTTAAGGGGGTAATGAATATGAAAAAGATTCTTTCAAACCGTAAAGCGGAAGGCTATATTGATGTTGCCGTTGGCATAATTGCACTTATGATGGTGCTTGTTGTAACATTGAATATTTACACCTTTTTTATGCTGCGGCAGGATTTGGACACAGTTAGCGGCTTTCTCATTGAAACTGCCACCTCGGAAGGCTCCTTCGGTGAGGAGTTTGACGAAAGATGCGAAGAACTCAGAAGCTCATTTTTTGAGTTTGATGTAGTTGCATCCGCTGAAGAATACTACAACTCGACCTATGAGAGAGTGCAGCTCGGTGACAAAATGACAGTCACCGTGTCCGTGCATACCTATGTCAGAGGTGTCGGTGCATTTAAGATACCCGTAACTGTAAGTACAACGAGGTCGGGTATTTCCGAAAAGTATTGGAAGTAGGTGCAATAAATGAAGATACTTAAAAACAAAAAGGCTGAAAGCTATGTACCCGTTTGTGTACTCATTCTTGTAATCGTTATGATATTTTCTGGTATATTTGTCTATGCTTCTGCCGTCTCCCTTATTGATACTTCAAGAGAAAACAGTAAAGTTGTACTTGACAGTTTTGTAACACAGAATGCTACAAGGATATATGACAGCATCAAGCAAGGCAATGACTACACCGAAAGTGTTAATCCGCAGGAGTTCACAGATGCTCTGTGTGACTTTTGCACATTAGACGAAACAGCTTCACGGCTGTATAGTTATGACAGTGAAGGAAATCTCAAATACTCAATGACATATCCTGAGATGAGTTTCAGACAGGAAAATGAGCTTGAGATTGTAATTCACTACACAATTTCAGTACCGATATATTTCGCAGGTCAAAAAATTGATACTGCAAATGTACCCATAGAAATTGTATCAGTATTAAGTGAAAAATTTTAAATTCAGGAGGTAATTCAAAATGACAATTTTAGCAGTTAAGGGAGATAATTACAAAAAGATTGTTGCAGGTCTTGTAACGGCAATAATCATTGTTTGTCTCATAATCGTGGGCATTATCGTCAAGGGAGTCAGTGACAGAAATATCGATGAAACAACATTTCCGGAAACAACGGTGAGCGAAGAAACAACGGATGTAGACCTCGTTCTTGAGGACATTACAGACGAAGCTACAGCAGAGGAGAATGTGCCGGAAATCGAAAA
>JAZORX010000033.1:0-5198 GCA_045656845.1 Acutalibacteraceae bacterium
AAAAACTTTGTCCTTTTGCCTGAGAGATTAGCTTGCGCCTTGCCCCTTCGGCACTCAATTTAATGAGCTTCTCCAAAGTTATGTCCGTTTGCAGTCCCTTTCCCTTTCGGGAAGCCTGAGAGCGTTACTCCTTCGGCAGCAAAAGCTTCTTCTGCAAACTTCAACCATAAGTTATTTAGTTTTGTATATCATACCACTTTTTTGCTGAAAAAGCAATAGTGTTTTCTTACTTAATAAAGGTTATGACATACAAAACAACAAATAAAATATTACATTCCTTGAGCGATATATCCACGTTCCTCGAGAGCTGTTTGAATTCTGTCTAAAACAGCTTCGGAATCTGCACGAACGGTGTGATAATGATAACCACCGGTTATGTTCATAAGCTCGGTGGATTTACCGCTTCTTACTCCTTCAATGAATTGTTTTATATGAAGGCTTGAAAAGATATTCAGCGGTGCTGTCATCTTACCGTAAACCTTATGCCAGACAAACACGTCAACCACAGTTCCGCCAAGATTAACAATGGTGTTTAATTCATCTTCGGTTTCTTCTGTAGTGTGATACACTTTGAAAACACGCTCTTTCAAAGGCGTTTTTTGAATGATATATCCGTTGTGGGTAGAAAGAATATCATATCCTGAACCTTTAAGCACAGTTATATCCTGAACAATAATCTGTCTTGATACTCCGAATTCTTCGGAAAGCTTACCGCCCGATATAGCTTCATTTGATGATAACAGCATATTAACAATCGCTTTTCTTCTATCAGCAGCTTTCATTTATTCACCCCTTTATATAGCGTGTAAATTTTTAAGCGAGAGGTCTAAAATAGGAGAAGAATGTGTAAGAGCTCCGCTCGAAATATAGTTTACACCAATATCGGTAAGTTTTGCAACATTTTCTTTTGTAACATTTCCGCTGCACTCTGTTTCAGCTTTGCCTGCACAGAGTTCAACGGCTTTTTTCATATCTTCAACGCTCATATTATCAAGCATAATAATATCTGCGCCGGCTTCAAGAGCTTCTTTGAGCATATCAAGGTTTTCAACTTCAATTTCGATTTTGCGAACAAAAGGTGCATATTCTTTTGCCATTGCAACAGCTTGCCGTACACCGCCTGCAGCACCGATGTGATTATCTTTGAGGAGAATGCCGTCGCTGAGATTGAAGCGGTGATTGTAACCGCCGCCAACTTTAACCGCATACTTTTCAAAAACACGCATGCCGGGTGTTGTTTTTCTTGTGTCGTGAAGCTTGGTATTTGTGCCTTTGAGCAGGTCGGCGATATTACGGGTATATGTAGCGATACCGCTCATACGCTGTAAGAAGTTCAGAGCTGTTCTCTCACCTGAAAGCAAAACTCGGATATCACCACGAACAAAACCTATCTTTTGTCCGTTCTTAACCATGTCGCCGTCCTGAACAAAAAAAGCAACTTCTGTTTTTTCATCAAGCAGTTCAAACACTCTTTTGAAAACATCAAGGCCTGCTATAACACCGTCTTCTTTGCAAATCAAGTCAACTTCGCCGAGCTGATAGTGACGCATAACGGAATTGGTGGAAATATCCTCACTTGTTATATCTTCTTTGAGTGCATTTAAAATAAGGTCATCTGAATTTAATTTCATAGTAATATTATTCATGGCTTTTCTTCTCCTTTTCTATAGCTGATAAAACTGATTCTTTATATTTTTCTGCATACCCCTTATACTGACGGGGGTCAATTATAACTTCGTCTGTCTGTTGGGCTTCTGTATAGTTGTTTTTGATATGCTTTGCTGCTCTCTTGGCAAAAACAAGACTTTCAAGAAGTGAATTACTCGCTAATCTGTTTCTGCCGTGAACACCGTTGCATGCTGTTTCGCCGACCGCATAGAGCCGTTCCATAGTAGTTTTGCTATGTCGATCAACGTCAATTCCGCCCATAAAATAATGCTGTGACGGAACAACGGGAATCGGCTCTTTTGTAATGTCATATCCCTCATCCAAGCAATGCTTATATATGTTTGGAAAATGTGTTTTTATTTCTTCTTCGGGTATCGGTGCCAATGATAGCCATACATGTTCGCTACCCTCTTTTTTCATTTCATCAAAGATGGCTTGTGCAACCACGTCACGGGGAAGAAGCTCATTGACAAACCTTTCTCCTTTGGAATTTAGTAGCACTGCACCTTCACCTCGCACCGATTCGGAAATCAGAAATTCCCGTCCGTGTTTTTTTGTGTAAAGTGTTGTCGGGTGAATCTGTATGTAATCGATGTGTTGTAATTTAATATCGTGTTTGAGTGCCAATGCAAGGGCGTCGCCCGTCAGATGACGATAGTTGGTGGAATGCTTGAATAAGCCACCGATTCCGCCTGTTGCAAGCACTGTATAATCTGCGGTTATACTTATATAGTTTCCGTTATTATCATGTCCGATAATACCATAACAGATATTGCTGTTACAAATCAAATCCACCATAGTAAAATTTTCTATAAGTGTTATATTAGGTCTGTTTCTTGCGGTTTCAAGCAGATGAGAGGTAATTTCTTTACCCGTTTCATCTTCGTGGAAAAGGATTCTCGGCTTAGAATGTGCACCCTCACGGGTATAAGTGAAAGCTTCGCCGTCCTTTTCAAAACTAACACCAAAAGAAACAAGGTCTCCGATTATTTCCTGAGAAGAACGAATCATAATTTCTACGGAATCGGGATTGTTTTCATAGTGACCAGCTTTCATCGTGTCCTCAAAAAAAGATTTGTAATCTTCTTCATTGCGAAGAACGCAGATGCCGCCCTGAGCAAGGAAAGAGTCACTTTGGGGAGCTTCATTTTTGGTAACTACGATTATTTTTTTATCTTTAGGTAGGTTCAGTGCACAGTAAAGCCCTGCTACGCCACAACCTATAATAATAATATCAGTAATCATTATTGTTATTATTTCCTCGCAAACTTTAACATTCTCTCAAGAGGCAAAAGAGCATCCACGCGAACAGAATCCTCAACAATGACTTCTTTGTCTTCGTTCTGAAGAACCGATAAAACAGCTTCAAGTGTGTTGAGTTTCATATCGGCACAGCACGGATGAGGATTGGGATAATAAAACCGTTTGTCGGGATTATCGGTTATCAGTTTGTAACCTATGCCGTCTTCGGTACAGATAATAAATTCTTTTGCATCACTCTGCTTTGCATAAGCGATTATATCTGCCGTACTTCCTATATAATCGGACAAAACAAGAACATCAGATTCACATTCGGGATGTGACAAAACTTTAGCACCGGAATGCTTTTCTTTTTCTGATCGGAGTTGTTCTGCTGTAATATTTGCGTGAATTGGGCAACAACCGTTGTTGAGTATTATGTTCTTTTCAGGTACCTGCTCAGCAACAAACCTGCCGAGATTTTTATCAGGAATAAAGAAAATGTTTTGGTTAGGAATTGACTTTACAATCTCAACCGCATTTGACGAAGTGACACAAACATCACTCTGACATTTCAGTTGAGCTGTTGAGTTGATATAGCACACAACAGCAAGGTCATCGTATTTTTTACGCATTTGGTCAATGATACCATCAGCTACCATATGAGCCATGGGGCAATCGGCAGTGAGATCAGGCATAAGCACTTTTTTATCAGGGTTGAGAATCTTTGCACTTTCGCCCATAAAATACACACCGCAGAAAACAATAATATCCGCCTTGCTCTGCTTTGCAATTTTTGCAAGATAGAATGAATCGCCTACATAGTCGGCTATTTCCTGTACCTCGGCAGGTGCGTAGTAATGAGCGAGAATAACAGCATTCTTTTGTCTCTTTAATTGTTCAATTTGATTTTTCATTTAAATCTTTCCTCGTTACATGAACAAATTGTTTATATAAATTTTAACACCTATATTTACATCTGTCAACTTATCTGTAAACTTTTGCTTGTAGATTATTACTATCACAGAACTGATTTTTTTGTTATTATTATACAATGTATTTAGCTTGTATAAAGTTTTTGAGAAATTGGTGTTAAATCTACCGTCAGATTATTTTTGAGCAAAGATGCTTGACGCCATTTTTGACATCAGTTATGTTTTAATAAAAATTTCTCCAAACGCTTGGTAAATAAATGTTTCGCGTGGTATAGTAAGTTGATTGGCGACTCCGAAGACGGAAAACTGATGTTTGAGATTGAGAAAGGAAGATTTTTGTTTCAGACTCACAGAGCCTTAAAGCAAAGAACGACGTTCTGCCGCAAGTGACTTTGCCAAGAAACAAAAACATAAGTTGTGAAATAACAACACTAAAATTAATGGCATCTGTCTTAACGAGCACAGAATTTGTATCCGCAAATTCACTTGTCAGGGAGAAATACCTGAAACCCTTACAGAAAAATATCAAAACAAAAAGAAAATTTTTAGAAGGGAGATAGTAAATAAATTATGAAATTATCAATCTGACCGACAATTACAAAAGATTGCAAGCATTTCTCTTTTTATATTTCTCATAAAGCTTTAGTTTTTCACCGAATCTGGGTGTCAGACAGAACAGTTCGTATTCGGGTTTTGCCCACAGCATATCAAACGGATTGACTGCACCTGCAAGTTCACTTTTCCAAAAATCAATTATCAGATTCGGCATCCCAAAATCACTGTGACACAGGCAAGGTGTGTTATTGGTAACGCTGAATATTTCATCATTATTTCCAGAAATGGATAGTGTGTCTGATTATATTAAAAATAAATATAGCGACTAATTTTATTTGACAAAAACAACATAATCCATATTTGAGTTTAGTTGTGTTTCTTTTTGTGCGCATTGCACGTCTGTTTTGGGAAAATGGTTTCAAATTTTCGTGCGCTTTAGAACGTGACTTAAGAGAAAGATCTGTGTATAATTTAAGTAGTAAGAATAAAGAACAGTGGTTAGGGAGTCTGATTGAAGTCAGTAGATAACTAATTACCGTGACAACAAAATGACAACAAAAATCTGTGAAGCCATTTATATCTTATGAAAAAACTGAATTAAACAGGTCACTTTTAGCGCAGTATTAAACGAATTTATTTAATGCAATAAATCGAGGGCGCAGAGTGGGAATAATCTCAAAAACCTGAAGCCCTAAGCAGAATCAAGGTTTTTGAAGTTTAAAATGTCCCCGTGACAACAAAATGACAACAAAATTCAGTTATTCAAGATAAAGAGCTAACAGATTTAAATGTCTGTCAGCT
>JAZORX010000034.1:0-38162 GCA_045656845.1 Acutalibacteraceae bacterium
GTATGAACCAATTCCCAAAAACAACCAATATGGGGAGGGATATATATCTCTCCCGAAAGCCAATCAAGGAATCGAACCTTGTTCTTCGCGTTCAAAGCGCGATGTCATAACCATTAGACCAATCGGCTGAAAGGAAGACGGATTGAAAACTTGCGTAATCCCGACCGCAAGAACCTCATCCGTCTTGTCGGTAAACCCGAATATGGCGAAGGTTTTTTATCTGTCATCCCCGAAAGGACAAAGAAGGATGACCAAATTCGTTATTTCTTTTTCTTTTTTCCACCACCACAACTGCGTGTGGTTTTGCTTCTGCTCTTGCTCTTGCTCTTGCCTTTACAAGTTGCCATTGTAATAATCCCCCTTAATAATTATTTATATATATTCTTTTATAAAGAATATCTTATATCTTTATTCCTCATTATCTTCTTCAGTATAAGGAATAAAATATTTAGAAAGTCTTTCTCTTACAATGACAATAGAATGATGCTTGCCTGTCCTGATATCAATTACATCGTGCAAAGTAATCATTACGCTTCACTCTCCCAACTGTAAGTTGCTTCACCGTCCGCGACCGTGACCGTGAGTCTGTATGTTCCATCTTCGGACGGCGGCGAAGGATATTTGCTTTCAAGCGGAACATACGCCGCCTGATTGTTGTTGTATCTCACAATGTAATCGCCGTCTGCACTCGGAAGATTTGGACTTCTTTGGACTTTATCAACAAGGTTTGCGGGATATTCAGTTTCGTGTCCAACAGGAATTGCAACATCCCTTGTCCCTTGCTGAACGCCGTAATCAATGTATTCCTCTGTTCCGAAGTCATCGACCACTTGCGGACTCTGCCACGGCTCTGCTGATTCGGTTGTCGGCTCTGCAAGTTCGTAGACAAGATAGACTCCCGAAAGTGCCGTTGCAACTTGCGCTCCAGTTTTGCCATCGAGAGACGCATCACTCACATAAACCCTCCCATCCGTGTGAATCGTGATTGCCATATTTTCATTGTTACTTCCGATAGGAACATAAGATGCCACATATTTGTCGCAAATAAAGTTCCCCAGAACCCCGAATGATGGCGCAGGTTTAGCACCCGCAAGCGGATTGGCTGTGTTTGCTCTTGGATGACCCATAATAGTTGCGGTTGCATTCCAACCGAGCGTTCCCAAATCCACGATGCCACATTTTCTTGTGACCGTACCGTCATTCTCATAGGTATCGCCGTCAAAATAAAATTTGTTATTCGCATCAAGTTTCGGGATGCCGCGCAGCTCAAGCGAAGAATCAAGCGGATATGTGCGCTCTTTGTATTCTTCAATCTCGCCGTTTCTCTTGCCACTCCAAACAAGATGGATGCAAAGTTCATCAGGAGAGCATCCGTGCGTACCAATATTGACATAATGAATTTCTGATTTAGTAGGCGTAAATGTTCCTCTTTGAGTTGTAGTGTTTATAGTTATAGACAACTCACTTTGCCAATCAGCATCTTCATATATGTTTACGGTTTGTGTGCCTTGATAAAGTGAAATCGGACTTATCTCATATTCATTTCCCGCAATGAGATAAATCGGATAATGATCTTCTTCTTCATCGTAAGCATCTTTATTGAACTGATTGAATCCAACCGTTTTATGCGCCGCCGCTTTGACGGACATCAGCGTTCCCGCATTAGGAACATAATAGTCTTTCGGGAACAGTTTTTTAATCCATTCGACTCCCGCTCCCGCAGTTGCGGTTTCAAGAGCAAGGATAAATTCTGCGATATCCGCACCGAACATCTGCGTAAGGTCAAAGGTTGTAACGAAACCTTTGACATTCGTAAAGGTTTGCCCTTCGGTCGCACGGAAAGAAATGGTTGAGGAAGAACTCGTTGTTGATTTAACTACTGTGTTTCTTGATTTAACAGTTCCCGATGAAGTCAGCCCCGCATACACCGCGAGTCCCGCATCCCACGCTTCTTTGTTAGCGTATACAAGATAGATATGACCATTTTTCGGAGTGACATTCTGATGTGTCCCCAGCGATCCTGTTGCGCTTGCCGTTCCGTTGATAGTCACGCTTCCATCGGAATTCTTCGTGCAAACAACCTGATTCGTTGTATGCGTGTTCGCGGGTATGCTCAACTGATTCCACGCGATAGTCCCGCCGACAAGTTTTTCATAAAGACGATTCCCGATATCTGCGCCGCCGCCGCTTGTTCTTTTGACATAAGGCTCTTTATCTTCGACCATCACGGTTGAAATCAACTGTTCAGCATTTCCAACGGACATTTCTTCATAATAGCCGTCATTTTTAGCATAGCCGTCATTCGCGCTCCAAGAGCCGTTTTTAACGCTCAAAACCTTCCCATCATCAACAGAAGTGACAACAGGAAGATTGCCGTCAGGAATATCCGCTTTGTCCCATTCGCCATTTACAACCGCAAGAACCTTGCCGTCATCACTCTGATCAACATCAGGAAGTCCCGCGCCCTGTTCATAGATGTCAATCAAAAGTTCCTCAATCCGGCTTTGCGGCTCTCCAATAGGATTGGACGCGCCAAGCATATTCTCAAGGATGTTTTCGTTTCTGCTCTGTCCCACTTTTATTTTATCCCCCTTAAATTATTGTTGTTCTTTGTGTTCAAGGTTTTCGATTCGTTGAGTGTTTGAACTTGTTCGCTCGTCAAGCAAATTCAGCCTGTCTTCGGCGTTATACATTCGTTCAATCAAAGAGTTGTGCTTGTCCTGTTTGGCTTCAAGTTGCTTTATTCGGTATTCCGTCAACTTGTTTCCCCAAACCACCGTGATGATGACTCCGGCAAGCGTGAAGATGCTCGTCACAAGCGCAACAATGATTTCTGTACTCATTTTTTATTCCTCAAAATCCTCAAACCACTCGTTGATGTATTTTGTCCACTCGACTTTTTGAAAATCTGTGCGGTTTTCGTCACTTGCAAGCCGTTTTAAGCAAGTTTCTTTGTCTGTGTCAATATAAATAGGCTCTGCGCCTAAAAGAGCGATTTTGCGCTCCCTCTCGGCTTTTCTCGCGCCGCCCTCAATCACAAACGCTTTTTCCCATCGACCTGATCTTGTTTTTATCATATCGGTCATTGTATCTCGGATGATGAAAGCGTTCGTTTTCAGCGCACTTGGCTTTTCGTATCGATCCCCGCCAGTTATCATTTGCCAAATGGAATCCATATCAAGCACGATGTCCGAATTGCCCTTGATCCCTCTCACGAAAGTTGTCTTTCCGGCGCAAGGCGCACCGAAGACATAATAAACTTTCCGCTCGGCAAGATAGCCGAATCGTCCGTGAATTTCATTGTGCGCCGTTTGCGAAACGATGAGGATATTGTCAGGATTGAGCGAGATGTTGAAATCGTTCACATTCGCCATCGTCAGCGGAATTTTGTGATGCGCTACTATGTCATAATTGTGAACAAGCGGTTTGCCGGAATGCTCACAATATAAAACGCCGTCATCACTTGTCCGCTCAAGGATGAGAGCCATTCGGAATTTGCGCCAAATCTCCGAATTATAAAATTGCGGAAGCGATGTGAACATTATTTTTTCAATGCGCCGCTTTCAAGTTTGTTATAGAACCGATAAAGGATCAGCGCGACTTGCTCTCTCGTCAAATAATCGCCCCATCCGAATTTTCCGTCTGAATAGCCAATGAAAATGCCATTCTCAACCGCCCATTTTTCGGCTTTTTCGGTTTCCGTCATTTCTTGCTCCTTTGTATAGCCGTTCTTTCCGGCATTCTTGATCATTGTTGGGAAATCAACAAAGCAATAAGATTGGTCAACAACTTGTCCGGCAACAATGTTCGATCTGACATAGTTTGTTTCCCCGCCGAATTGCCACATCTGCATTCCGTCCACGCTCGGCATTGTTGCCGTCCACCACGCCAACCAAAGCGAATAACGCCTTGCCAGTTCTGCGCCTTTCAGTTTGTTGTTGTACCAATCAAGATTGGTATAGAATCCGCACCAATAGCCTTTGGATTCAAGATAATTGCAGAACGCTTTGACGATTTCCGTTGTGGCATCTTTGCCGACATCCATTTTGTCAACTTCGACATCATAGAAAATCGGATATTCGTATTTTTTGCCCTTCAGGATGTCCGCGCAATATTTGGCTTCTTCGATTGCCTTTGCAACCGTGTTGGCATAGCCGAAAAAATATGCTCCGACTCCGATGCCGTTGTTTTTCGCTTCCCGATAATTGCGGTCGAATTTGCTATCCACATAAAGAGCGCTATCCGCGCCGCCGCATTTGATGATTGCGAATTTCACGCCCTCTTTGGCAGCTTGAGCGAAATTAAAATTGCCTTGCCAATGTGATATGTCGATTCCGAATGTTTGTGCCATTGTTTTTGTCCCCTTTTATGGTTTATTCGCAAAGCAAGTAAAGCGAACCTTCTCTGCTCCGCAAACTCGATTCGCCGTCCCATTCCGTCCAAGTCTGTTTGTCATAGGAATATGAAACTTTGTCCGAAATGGTTGAAAGCGCATCTTTTGAAAGCGTGAAGCCGCTTTGTGAGCGGAAATGCAAAATCAGCGAACGCCGATGAAACTGCGGCGAGAATATGACTTTTTTACCACGAAATTGAGCCATCACATCACCCCGACAATCTTTTCAACCTGAAGTTTCATCCACGAAGGAGTTCCGTCTACATCAACGGAATAATGGCAAGTTTTGTTGGAGATGATCCGATAAGTGTTTCCCGCCGTATTTTCGCAAGTCATTTCCACAATAACGAAACTGGTTGTTCCTGTGCCGCCTTCATAGATCTGCGCTCCGTGCGGCGAAACTCCGCGAATGTGTATCTGATTGTTCGTTCTGTCAACGGTTACCGTGCAAGTGACTTCGCAAAGCGGAGCGATCCTCGGCGTGACTCTCACTTGTTTCAAATCTGCGATTGTTAAAGTGTAAGGCTCTGCCGGATGCGAATGATGCGGCAGAAAACCCGAATAAAAGTCAAGCGTATAATTCAGATCGTCACCATACGGAATCCAAACACCGTTCAACAGAACGAGCGATTTGCGCGTGTCAGAATCGAAAACCGAATCGGAATTTGATATCGCAATAACGCCGACATTGCTTATTTCTTGCGCTTGCGATTCCACGGCATCAGAAAGATTTGAAACCGTTGTCCCCATATCCGTCAGTTCAGCGCGGAAAGATTCAATGTCCGCTTCCATATCGTCCAGCTCTGTGTCATCGGTCAGGATATAAAAACAATCTTGGTCGATGCTCTGAAGCGCGTTATATTCGGCGGTTGAGCCGATCCAAAACTTTAATCCCGCGCCGTGATTCTGCTCTTTAAGAACCTGAACGAATCCTGTGTCAACATCGGAAATCGAATGACCTTCCACCGCTTGCACGATTGCCGCAAGAATTTGTTCTTTGGTCATTGATTCAAATTTGCAGTTGTCATCCGAATGGACATAATATCTTCTTTCGTCCGGCATCTCTTTTCCCTCTCAATCCTTAAGATTCAAATCGAAGTTGTTTGCTTCTGCAATCGCTTTCCGCAAGTCTGTTTCTTGCTTTTTGATCTTCGCGCTTGCATTGTCATTGTCGCGCCAGTTTTCATCATAGTTCCGCAAAAGCATTGCGGCAGCTTGCTCACTCGGCGGCGAATAACGCTTATATTGCTCAATGAGAACAATGTTTTCGCCGTCCTTGTCTTTCTTGCCGACCGTTTTTTCTTCTTGATATTCAAATCCAAGAGCCTTTTTAAGCAAAGCCGCCTTGATCTCAAAGACAACTCTCTCGCGCCCACGCGCAAAAGCATCTGAAAACTCTTTATATTTTTTCTTGTATTCGTAAACTGTGCTGACCGATATTCCAAACGCATTTGCGATTTCTCTATCCGTTGCGCCGGATTTGACCGCTTCTCTGATCTCGTCAAGATGCGGTTTTATGTCGCTTTCATATTTTGAAGGTCTTCCCACGGATTTGCACCGCCTTTTTTATATAAAAAGAGGACGAATGATCAGCATTATTCGATTATGCCTTTCATTCGTCCTTATGATTAGGTTTATGGGATTTCGCCTTTAATATACACTTGCCAAATATCTTTGTCAACGATATAAGGCAAAATTACACATTTTGTATCGTTTCCGCAACAAAAAAGACGAAGCAAAATGCTTCGTCCCTCTGCTATCATTTCCCGCAAAGTTATTCTGCCCTTTTTCGCGGAATTATAATCATTTCATCGTGTAAAAGTCCATCGATATCTAAACTCGACATTTGATTGTCAAGAAACATTTTAATCATCATCAATTTTGATTCGGAATCAAATTCGCTTTCAATGATCTCGTCAATGATTGCCGTTGCCGTGATTGGCGATGTTCCCGCGCAGATCAGACATTTTTCAATGCCGACTTCGTATGCCGTCATTTCGATAAGCGATTGTTTAATTTTGCGGTCAAGCGATGGTCGATCTTTGCGCTCTTTTTTCGGTTTTGCTTTTGCTCGTTCAGCGCGGTTGATGCGAATTTTGATTTGTTCGATTTTATCTGCGCTTTCTTTTGCCATCTCTAAAAAATCAAACTCACCAAAACGGCGATAATTCTCTAATAATTTTTCCTTTCGGTTGATTTCGTTTTCTAACATTTTTTTTTGCATTTCAATTGATTTCATAAAGTGAAACATCCTTTCAATATTGCTACAAGACGATAATATAACAAAATGTTTATTTACGCAACATTTTTCTTTTTAACGCAACAAAAAAGACGGCTTTTCAACCGTCTTTTGAGTAGAAATCAATATAGACTTCTGTGCGCGGATTGTCTTTATCGTGCAGAATCCGTGAGCCATCGTGTGAATATACGATTGTCCAGTTGTCATCAGCAAGCAAGCCGACTTTGACCATTATGTCATCAATTGCTTCAAGGAAGTTTGTCAAATCGCACTTCTGCCGATTTTTCATATAAAACAAGCACTTGATGTTGACAGGCTCGTTTATCCTTTTATGCTTCGGAATAAACCACGCCGCCGCGCTTTCATATTCTTTATACTTTGCAGACGGCGCGATGAACGGCTTCCCTGTTTTGGAGTTGATGAAAATTTGTTGAGAATTCTTTTTTGAAATCGGTTGAAGCGGGATAATGAATTTTATCATTGCTTGTTTTGCTCCTTCATTGCCTTTTCGATCTCGGCTTTTATTGTCTGTTGAACAATATCAATTGTTGCTTTTATCAGCGTGTCATTTTGCCGCAAAAGCGTTGAACGGCTATCTTTTAACTCGGACATAATATCTTCTTTCGTAGTTCGCAAATCCGTTTTCTGATCTATGACAGTTTGCTTTTGTGAACTTCCTGTGGCAATTGCAACAAAGATATAAGTCAAAGCCGTTTGAGCAATAAACGCAATAATTTCAACTTGATTCATTTCAGTTTCCACCTTTCATTCGATATCGCGCCAAATAATATAACCAATCATCAATGCCAGCATCACAAGAAAAAATAATGTTAAAGAGATGTGCAAATTATTCTCGTCCCTTCTTCATTTCTTTCAATGCTCGTTTGAGAATTTTGAGATATTTTCGCAAATCCCTTTGAAGATAAAAACTGTTTGTGCTTTTGATATGATCCTTGATGCGTTCGATCTCGGCTTTGATCTCTTCTTCGGTCAAATTGTCCCTCTCCCTTATTCTTTCTTTTTCAACTGTCTTTGCAAATATTTCATATACTTTTTCAACTCTTGCCGGATGAAATAACTGTGCTTGTTTCGCATAAGATTTCGGACTCGCTCAATCTCGGCTTCAAGTTCTTCTTTTGATGACAAATGCCCTCGCTCCTATCCCCATTGTTCAGCCATTGCCGCCGCAATGCCCTCAAATGTTTTGCTTCGTTCTTTTGGATTTTTTTCTTTGCCGCAAACTTCTCCCCGCGCAGCTTGCCGCTTCCAAGTTTCCGAATTGCCGCAAATATAAGTTCCAACAGGATTGACAATGTTCCATTCCCAATCGTCTGCTTTTACTGGACGATATTTTCGCGCTTCCTCTTCAGGCAACAAATCAAAAATGCTCATCTGATCTTTGTCAATCGGCACTAATGGCGGCAATCCTTTAAGCCATAAATAAGTTTTTTTCGTGTACGGATGCCCAAACTCAAACGGCTGAATGACTTGCGTTTTTTCCGGCAAGCCAAAGATTTTGGACGGCATCGGATTTTCGATGCAAATGCGCTCACAATCGGCGTTCCAAATTTTCATAAAGAATTCTTTCGCTTGCATCCCTTTTTGAAATCGATCCTGATCCAGTTCGCCTTTGCGCGGATAAAGCCGACAAGCACCCGCATTCGATAAATAAGTGCAAGGCGGATGACCAATAATCAAATCCCATTTTTCAACTTCGTGATATTGTCCATCCATTGTGCTAAAGACTATATAATATCCACTACAAAAATGATCCCTCGGACTCAAAATTTGTGTGACATCCTTTTTTATATGCCATTCAGGATGACCGCCTGACGGTTCTTGCAGATCACAAGAAAAAGCATTGTGACCTTTTGCGCGAAATGCTGAACAGACTCGTTGACTTTCTTCGCAAGCAACAAGAACATTCATTGTAAATCCCTTTCTTTTCCTCGCCGCGATTGGCGGCAAAATTACGGCTTTTAATCAGCCTTTTCGTTTTCGGAGTTGCGTTCTGCAACATCCAAACCAAGCAGATTTCCAATCTCTTTGAATTCCTGACGGAGTTTTTGTCTTCGTCTGTCCATTCCGGCAACCTCAATCGGAATGCACATTTCAAAAAGCCTTGAATAAATTCGCTTCTTTCTGATCTCGGCGGGATTCTTCAACTCTTCACTTGTCAGGTTCGTTGTGATAATCAGCGGGAGTCCAGCTCGGTAACGGCTATCAATTATAGTTTGCACAATCTCTCCCATATATTCCGTGTCCCTCTCGCTTGCAAGGTCATCAATGACAAGCAAATCGAACTTGTTCAGGTCATCGATATATTTCTGCTTTCCTTCAAACATTCCACTCAAAGTGTTTGTGAGCCGTGAAAAGTTCGTCACCATACACGGATATCCCTCATCGATCAGAGCGTTTGCGATGCAAGCCGATATAAATGTTTTCCCTGTCCCGACCTCGCCAAAGAAAAGCAAGCCTTGACCACGCTTTTTCATTTCAGGAAAATTGTCAACATATCGCCGCGCAACATTGGAAATCTTCTCATTCGTGTGATCATCCCTCTCAAAAGTCCAGTTTTTCATTTCGGCATCGGGGAAACCTATATCACGCATCTGACCGATGCCAAGCAACCGTTCACGGCGTTTTCGCTCGGCTTCATCTGCTTCAAGTTTTTCTTTCCCGCATTTGCACAGACAGGGAACTGTTCGCTCTTGTCCGAATATCTCGATCCGGCATTGCTTTGGCGTTTTGCAATTTCCGCAGTAGATCAGACCGTCATCGGTATAATCTCCGTTTGTGATCGGAATAGCCTTTTCCGCATTCTCGGCAATGCTATTGATCAGATTTGTTAAGTCCATTTTCTTCACTCCAATCAAACCGCTGACCGCAGTTGTCACAGTAGTTAAAATATAATCCGGCAACATCATCACAAACAGGACAACATTTATAAATGTGTGTTCCCGCAGGAGTAGTCTTTTTTTTAGATATTGGCTTTTTGGCTATCTGCTTATCAAGTGCTTCCATAGCAATGCAGATTGAAGCATAATCTTTTGCCTGTTCTTCATTATCAGGATTGTCCCAATCTTGCCAAGCAACCGCCCTGAAATTTCTGTCAAGCCACTCAAGTGCATCTTTTTTAGACATTATCTTTTCATAATTCATAACTTGATACCTCACAGAATCCCATCAAGATCATCGTCTTTCCGCTCGTCAAGAACAACGCCATTTGCGCCGCGCCTTGCTCCTGATCTCTGATTCAGATAACTTTCAAACTTTGAGCCGAAGAGCGTTTCAGGACGGAGATATTTTGACATATCCGTCCCAAGCCATTCAAGGCACTTTTTTTCAATGACAAGGATAAAGTCATCGCGTGTAAATCCTTCATTAAGTCGCGCCCTGATGTGCCTTGCCGTGCTTTCTGTACTTGCTCGATATCTCGTTCCGGCTTTTTCATTCAGGTAATCGACAATCATTTTGATTTCGTGCGATTCCTTTTGCTTTTTGTCGGACAATATATCTTCTTTTAACTCTTTACTATCCTTACCTATCTCTAACCTATCCTGTGTATCCCTTTGGTTGTCATTTGGTATACCAAGACGGCTTTTTTCCGTGTAAGCATTTCTCTCATCAAGTGTGAGTTCGCTTTTTTCGTCCTGATAAAGCGTTTCTTTATATCTATCATTGCGAATATAGTTGTGGATGCGCCAATGCTTTATGACGATAACTCCGCTCTCAAAAGCGAGAATGAAGCGTTTTGCGATGAGCAGCTTGCAATCGTCATCACTTGCGTTGATCATCCGCTGAATCTTTTTTGGATTGTTGATGAAGCCGTCATCATCTGCCCTCATTGACAAATGAAAATATAACGCCTGTGCCGATAAAGGCATATCAAGAAAGGCATCTGAATCAACGATTGTCTTTGCAAACATTCTGCGTTCAGCCATTTTGTTTGTCCTTTCTAATTTAGAAAAGTTTGAGTTGATCTTGTTTTTTCAATGCGTTCGTGTAACGGTCGAAGTTTTCAAAGTTCACATTCCGAAAAGCGTGTCCATTTATCCAATCTCTCAAAGGCTTTACCCAAACGCCTTGCGGATTCCCTTTTCCGTCCACGCCAATTTTTCCATTGAGATCGCGGAACATCATCGCATAAACATTGCATCCCAAATCATTCAGCATATTAAAGCGAAGCATATCTTCTTCAAGCGTTGTGTCGAATCCGATCAGCATATAAAATGTCAATTGGTAGGACGGAATTCCGTACTCATTCAACATTCTTACTTTTTCGGGAACAACATTTAACATATCGAATGAAACCCATTGTCCAGTTTCGGGATCGCGTTTTCGTTTCACGATTTGGTCACAAGCAAAGTGCAACATCTTTTTTGTTCCGGCAAAGTTCCTATACTCAACACTTGCAACCGCCGATGCGTGATCAGAAGTCAATAAAGTGATGTCATTCGCTTGATTCCAATTCACAGTAAGATTTCGTTCTTTGATCTCTTCTACATCCTCAAAGAAACCAATATCAGCAAATGAATTGTTGTTAAGCAGAACGATGTGATTTGACTTCGGATTTATCAAGTCGGAAATCCTTGCAACTCTGTATTCCCGAATCCCTTCCTTTCGCGGCACAACGCAAAACGAGCATCCGCAATGACAACCACGGATAGTGAAGCCAATTCCGTAATCAATGCCATACATTTCATAAGTCCATTTGGGATCAATCGCATCGATTTCAGGCGGCAGCTTGCTTCGCCAATCCCATCCTGTGCCACCAACCACAATTTCTTTTGCAACTGGTGAATAAGCATCGATCAGTTTGGGAATGTGCGGTTTTGTCCAAGAAAAAATGGTTGAAATATATAACTTATCAACTTTTTCGCCTTTGTATGGATAAATTACATCATCGCCATTTAATTTGTGATAACCGTATATTTTGCCGCAAGCAATGTTGGGAAATTTATCGTATGTTCCTTTTGCCGTCTTGGTTTTTTGAGTGTCTATGTCTAAAATGCCAATTCTCAATTTCGCACCTTCTTTTTTTTGCTTACAAATACAATTCCGCAAACACAAGGTCGGTCGGTTCGCATTCGTATAACTCCGCGAGTTTTGTCAACTGGAACGGAGTCGGCAAACAAACGCCATTTTCCATCTTTGAGAGCATCGAAACATCAAATGCGCCGTCATATACTTGCATATAAGCGCAAACCGCCGATTGTTTCAGGTTTCGATCTTCTCGAATCACTCGGAGATTGTTTATCAGGGAATATTGCGTTTCGTTTGCCGCAAGAATCCTGTTGATTTTTTTAATCGGCGCAAAAACGCTTCTGCCCTTGTTCAAGCATTCCTGTTTGTATCTTTCAATTTGTTCGCGGTCATCGGTCTTGTAAAATCCTTTGCACTTGCCGGAGCGGATCAGAACATAATTATCGCCGTTGTCGTATCGGGAAAGTTCGTGCAAAATGCGCCTGACTTCCCTCTCGTTGACATTCCACCACATTATCAAATTTAGATATGACACGGCTTCATTTTTTGAATTCGGGATATCGTTCCAATAAAGTTCAAGTTTATATTCGTCCATTTTCGCAACCCTTTCTTTATTTGTGTTTGGATTTGCAACAGACCGCACATAATAGGCGTATGAAAAAATCATTCCTTTTAATGTCGCTCGTTGCAATGTTGTTTGGATTTTCGTCTGTTTCCTCGGCTCAATGCACGGTTCAACACGGCGATTCGATTTGGAACATCGCGCAAAGATATAAAATTCCGTTCAATAAGATGATGGAACTAAACCGTCATTTGCATAATCCGCATCTGATCTTTCCGATGGATAAAATCGAAATGCCGCAATATGCTGAACACGGAACAGGCGCAAGCACTTCTGAAGATTCAAAGTCTGATGATATTCAGCACGGTAACGAAGAGCCGACCGACCACGAAACAACTTCACAGGCTGAAGCGGTTTTGAATTTGGTCAACGAAGAAAGAGCGAAACAAGGTCTGAAGCCATTATCGCTTTCTGCCAAGTTGACGGACATCGCAACGATGAAGTCAAAAGATATGGCAGACAAGGGATATTTCGACCATAATTCTCCGACTTACGGCTCTCCGTTCCAAATGCTTCAGGATTTTGGAGTTCATTATTCTTCTGCGGGAGAAAACATCGCCGCAGGGCAAAAAACGCCGGAAGAAGTAATGAACGCTTGGATGAATTCTTCAGGGCATCGCGCCAACATCCTGAACAAATCATTCACGGAACTTGGTGTGGGATATTATCAAGGCGGTCAATACGGCGTGTATTGGACACAAACATTTGTGGGCAATTAGGCGGGAGTGATCCCGCCTTTTCGCCGTTTGCAAGTCAAACCAACTGTGAGTTGATTCGATTTCTCCATTTCGATTTCGGTTGTGTTCCCTTCGCCTGATTGATCTCGCGGCGTTTTGCGCCACATTTTTTGACTTGCAACCTCTGCCATTCAAGATGCACCCATTTGGACGGTCTGAAGCCTTTGCGTTTCGCTTCGGCTCTTAATATTTTCCGAATGTATTTCCTCATTTTTTTCATTCCTTTCTCAAACTTGATTTTTCATCAAGTTCTAAATCTATATCACGAAACATTCTTCGTGCAAATGCAAATTGAGAGTTGTCAGACTCATAATCTCGAATCTCTTGCTCACAAGCCTTTGATGCGGCAAGTATATCTGTTATATGTGCATCTTCGTTGATAGTGAAGGATGAAATCACATTATCTCCTGAAATACCCGCAATAATAGATGTACACTCTTCTTCAATAACCTTCTCGCCTGTTTTGATAATAGTGACTTCAACTTTGAGCGTATTTTTATTGCTCACTTTTTCACCCTCTCAAGAAAAGTATCTGCAAGATGACTTGCTTCGCGGATAAGTGCAAAAATTAAGTGTGCCAGTTCTGCATCTGTCGCGCTTACATTGGCAAAACGCGATATCAATCCTTCTTTATCTTGAAGCACTCCCGCAAGAGAATTAACATCTCTATCAATTTCAATGGAGTTATTCAAGCGATCTATTACGGTTATGTGATATCTTTTGGCTCTATCCATTTCTTTTTATCCTTTCTGCTTTCAAAAGCATTTGCTTCAAACGGCTGATTTCTTCGTGAAGCAATTCAATTTCAATGTTCTTCGTGACCATCAGGCTTGCTATTGCCTGAAGAAGTTCGCCGTATTTCTCGCTTTGCGTTTTCAATCTTATTCAACTCCCCTCTATTGATTTTTTGAATAAGCAAATCAACCGTAAGGCGCAAATTCGGCGGCTTGTCCCTCTCAACCAAAATGGTTTCAAAGCGGCGTTCTGTCTTATTATTCATTTTTTCTCAATGACCACATTTCCGAATCAGGAATGTCAAACGCTTTCTGAAGAGCAACCCAAAAAGATTGCCGTCCATCTCGCTTTCCCGCTTCGATTGCCGTGTACGCTCCACGGCTGAAACCGATTCGGTCTGCCATTTCGCCTTGTGATAAGCCTTGTTTCACTCTGAAGACCTTCAGGTTCATTCTCATTTTTCTCGCCCCCTTCCTTAAATTCATTTACAAAATGTTGCGCTCTTATTCACTTTTGTTGCGTTGCGCGGCAAATTTTATTTGCCTGTGCTTCCAAAACCATTGTTTCCGCGCTCCGTGTCCTCAAGGCTTTCGACAACCTCAATGTCCGGCGTGATAATCGGAAGAATGACAAGCTGCGTGATCTTGTCTCCGCGCTCGATCCGATACATTTCAGAAGAATTGTTGTATAACTTGACACGGATTGTGCCAGTATATCCGGCATCAATAACACCTTCTGAAGTGATGCCATATTTCACATTCAAACCGCTTTTGCTCTTGATCATTCCGACAAAACCTTTGGGAATTTCAATATGTACGCCCGAATCAATCACGGTCGAATCGTGGGCAAGAATTATTTTGGAGATTGGTGATCTGATGTCAAGTCCGGCATCAGTTTTGTGCGCTCTTTCAGGCATATACGCGCCATCATCAAGAACAACTTTGATTTTGATTTCATTTTCTTCGTGAATTCGCAATATCGCATCCACATTAAAAACATCCATATTGTTTTTCCTTTCTTCGATAATAATAAAATTTGGATTGGTTTCTCCGTCAAGCATTTTTTCCCCGCAATCTGTATCAGAAAGCAATTTATCAAATCGTGCCGCAAGTTCGGCAAAAGGATCATCCCAATCCACGGATTCATTTTTTAAGGCTTTGATAATGTACCTTATGTCGGATCGATATAATTTCATTTTTTATTTCTCCTTTTCCGTCCATTTTGCGCCGCAAGCTGGACAATAATTTGCTTTGAAAGTCAAAATCAACCCCCAATTGTGGCACACCGAACATTCTTCTGCTACGGCATACGGCATAAAACGCACATTTCGATGAATAATATGTCCGTGCTTCACTTCCTGAACATCGGCGGTCGGCGCATCAATGCGCTTAAGATAACCGTTTGAGTCTGTCGCTACCGTAATATTTTCAAGATCATCAGCATCAATATATCTCGGCATCTTCATTTTCCTCTCTTTCCTGATCTCTCAAAAGGTCTTGACCCCACTCACAATACTGCAAGTCTTCACATTTCGCGCATTCAGCATATTCGCGTTCACAATGCCAACCGTGCTGAAGCAAAAACCGCCTGTCTTCATCGTTGAACCAATCCATTCGCCAGTTGTCCCCCCGATACATACAATCGGCTTCAGGAAAACGGCGCGGCTTGATTTCAAGAAAATCGGAATCCATACACTCTTCTGTGCATAACGCCGCAACTCTCGCTTTCCCGCGACTTTCGGCGAACACAACCGCGGAATATCCTGCTACTGGATCAGAAACTATCCACGCCTTCATTCGCTCACTCTCCTGTTCCACGCTCTCGTTGCCCATCCTTTTGTGTTGTAGTAATCTGTTCTCGCACTACATTTTGTACAACTGACATAGGTTGTCGTATAAACCAAATTGCTTCTTAAATGTACCGCTTCACCACCGCAAAACGGACACGGTTTCAACTTATTCATCTCTGCCATCTTTGTTCTCCTTTCCGTCAATTTGGCGGCGGCACTCTGCTTGTACTGCAAGAAACTTTTCTTTACTTGGCGTTCTAAATCGGATTTCATATCCATCTTCGCCCGCCGCAGTAAACATTTCCGTATCGGCAAAAATACAATGTCCGTGCTTTACTTTTTCAAGCGGACAGTCACTTCGTCTATATTCTGCATTAACAGGATTACAGACTTCTTGACTTCCTTTGATGCCATCAACAACAGGACAATAATATGTTCCATCGTGATAATAAAGCAAAATACAATCGCCGCAAGCCGTTGGAATGTCATCAACTAATACTTTATTGATTTTCATCTTTGTTCTCCTTTCCATCCATCTTTGCACCGCAATCAGGACAATAGCGTTCTGTCCCCATCAGCGCAGTACGGCAGACACTACAACTATGCGGCTGAAAATAGCTGCGTTTTATTCCTTTCCAATCGCGTTTTTTGACAAGTAAACCGACAAACTCTCCGTGCCTTACTTCCTCGACATCGGCGGTCGGAATATCATCAATTACACTCTTGTACGCTATATGATCGTCACCCTCAACGATAAATGGAATTTGTTCGGCATCAATGTATCTCGGCATCATTATTCATTCTCCTGTTCCACGCATCTATTGCACTTTTTTCGTATAAATACGAATCTGCCTTTGCCCCACAGTTCGTACAACACACTTGTGTTTCACCAAAATTGACTTTCTCCAAAGTAATCGCCACGCTTCCGCAAAACGGACACGGTTTCAACTTAATCATTTTCAACCCCCATTTCTTTTATTGACCGTAACGGTAAGAGAATAATTATCATTCCATTCTTTGAAAAGTTCTTTTCTTATAGTTTCTGAAAGAATTTCTCTTGGCTTGTTTGAGTATGAATAAGGAGAACCTTCAATATATTTTTTGACAGTTTCTTTAACTGTCGATTTAATGAGTGTATCAACATATTTTTCGGCTATGGCAACAACATCGGCAGATCGAACATAACTATCAACTGTTTTTTCAACAAGTTTTCTGATTTCCTGTTTCGATATCCCGCTCGCTTCAATACTTTCTCTTATTGCCGCACGAATGCCTAAACCGTTTATCTCTTCCATTATGCTTCTACGCATCAAAGTTTTAACTTCTTGTTCTAAATTCATTTGTTTATCCCTCTCTTATGTATTCGTAATACTTGGAAAGCACATCTTCGGAATATTGCGTTGAAAACTGACCGACCGCCCATCTGTCACGCGCTCCCTGATCACCCTCGTTGTATCTCATCAGCGCGGTTGTGAAATCGCCGCCGCTTTCTCTGATCTTGTTGGCAAGAATGTAAATGCCGGAATAGATATTCTGATAAGGATCAAGAAAGTCCGTAAATCCGAACTGTTCTTTCAAATCTTCGTGATTGATTTTATTTACTTGCATAAGTCCATAATCGTCAGTTGACGATATGGTTTCGGGAATAAATTTGCTCTCAACATAAATGACCGCCATCGTCAATTCAAACGGAACGCCATATTCCGCGCTGATCGTGCGAACATAGTCCTGAAGTTCTGCGCTCATTGGAACATCAAGATATTTGCCCTCAATCGCCGGAATCACTTCGACAAGTTCTTCTGTGATAAGGACATTTGTGTCCTCGTCAAATTCTTCTTGACTCTCCGGCTCGATTTCACTTGCGGAAATCTCCGTTTCAATCGGCTGAATGTCAATTTCCTCAATGATTTCAAGCGTTTCGCAACTTGCTTGTAACTTGCAGACTTCTTGATTTTCAGTTCTTCCGACTCCCACGCTCGGCAACGAGAATGTTTCCTCTGCTTCAATCGCTTGGCTACGATTCGCAATTGCACAAATCACAAGGAAAGCAATCAGCGCAAGATCAATCAACCAATACATCATCATTCTTTTCATTTTATTCCCCTTTCTTTTTCTGCTTGATTCGCTCTCGTTCTTGCCGAATGCGAAACTTGCATCCGGCGCATTGAATTCGCCATCCATATCGATTGAATCGATTGTTTCTTATTTCTGTACTTCCAACAAATCCGTAAGTCATATTAACCGCGCCGCCACAAGTCGGACATTGGAACTGATTTTGAAACAGTTCCGCATATTTCTTCGGATGCTTGTCCCATTTTGCTTTCGTCATTGATTTCGCTTGCGGAGCTGCCATCGCAGTTTCACCAAGCCGAATAAATTCAAGCGTGTCTTTTTTGATTTTGTCCGCAAGTCCTGTGCAATCCATTTCGGTCAGCCATTCGCACCAACTTGACTTAAAAAACGCCCGAATTTTTTTTTGCTCGGCTTTTGCCGATCTGATTTTTGGATGTGCGATGTCGTAAGATAATTCGCCGCGCATAAGTTTCGATTCAATGATTTTTTCATCAGCAACCGCATAACGGAAATCTTCAACCGCCTGAAGAACGATGGCGTTTGCCAGTTCGTGATATCCGTCACGAATAAAAGACGGTTTATTGGTATCTCCCTTCTTTTTCAACTTTCAAATCACCCCCTTTGATCTCACGAAATCATAAATTTTACTAAATTCATCAAGTGTTATGCCGCCGCAATCAAACTTCTCTTGCAGATTGAAAAAGCATTGCCGGAGATATCTATCATCGTGCCAAGTGACAAACAAATCGTCTTCTGCCCGAATAAAGTATTTTGGGAAATCTCTCGCAACTCTGATCCAATCTGCGTGATATCCTCGTTTTATAAGTTCGTCAAAAACAAGGCTTGCATAAGTGTAAAAGTGATTTATGGGATATTGCATAATCCTGTTGACGAGGATGTGATTTGGAGTGCCTTTTTCGTGGATGCTTTTTGCAATGGCGCAACATTCACGCCATTGTCCAAGAAGTTGCTTGCGCGGAAGAAGCGGGATCAAATCTTTGTGCCACAATCTCATATGATTTCCCTCTCAACTTCGTTGATAACCTTAAAGCCACAATTTTTGAGCCAAATGATATCGTCAATCATATCGCTGATAAACCATCTCGTTTCGCCTTTTTTGGCTTTCAAATGGTATTCGCGCCAAAGCGAAAAACCGTCATACTCGTTTTCAATGTCATTGCGTTCAATGGTGTAATATGTTTCGTCAGGAGTGCGCTCCGCTCTGATCCTTGCACATTTGTTCTGTTCCATCTTTTATTCCTTTCTGCGGAAGATTAGCCGCTCCCGCTCGGCTTCTTTTATTCCTTCGTCCAGTAGTTGCCGATGCAACCGCCTGTGCAATTCCAATGGTCATAAACTCGTCCGTCTACAATTGCAACAATGTGATGACCGCCTATGTGCGCTATGTATCGAACATTCTTATTCGCTTTAAGTTCGCAAAACTCTTTGCCTGTGTACTTCGTGCCGTCCGGCTTTCGCGGCTGCGGATGTTTAACCCATCCTTTGCTTGCAAGATATTTGTCTTCGCCCTTTGCATCGTTAAGAGCAAAACCAGTTTTGCACATCATTTCTGCCATTTCCATCACGGTTGTGTTGTAATCTTGATCAAGAGCCGTTGCGATGGCTCGGAACGCGCAATCGCCTGTGATCCGATTGTGAGGATTTGCGTTGTGGTAGTGAAATGTTGGCGTGTCGGGATATTTCTCTTGTCTTTTCATTGCTTTGTCCTTTCTGCGGGAGATTAGCCGCTCCCGCTCGGCTGAATATATTAGCAGAATCTCACGCTTGTTCTGTGAATAAAACCCTGATATACGGTCTCGCGGATTTCGTATCGTGGTCTCATTTTTTTTGATACAAGATTAAGCAATGTGGATATACACTTTGCCTCGACTTCCCAATTACATTTGCTTCCGAAATCGCCCCACTCGTAAACTGTTACGATTAAAGTTTCCTCTTTGCTCTTATAATAGGTCGGATAATGAACACCGTTCTCCTCAAACCATTTTTTGAGTTCCTTTACCTGTGCTTTTGTCATTTTGTTTTTTCCTTTCTTCGATCGATCTCTCTCTCGACCTATCTGAATACTATTATAATCACGAATATGAACACCAAATGAACATTCATTATATGTTTTGTAACATCGGAAGTTTTTAGGACTTTTTTATCATTTTGTGTATTTCCGCAACAAAACGCTTCATTCGGCAACAAAATGATGATAGTATATGTGTTGTCCAAGAGAGGATGTGAATTAAATGACCATAGGAAGCAAAATCAAAAATCTGCGAAAGAGCAGAAAGATGACTCAAGAGGATTTCGCGGCGCGAATCGGAGTATCACGGTCAACCTTATCTTGTTATGAGATTGGGCAAAGAACGCCAAGTCTTAAAACACTTTCGGACATTGCCGAAATCTTCGGCATCGGACTCGATTATTTTGGATTAACCCCAAAAGACGAAGCGTTCGACTTACTTGCGAGAGCCAAAGAAGTCTTTGAGAACACAAAAGTTCCCCAAGAAGCAAAAGAGGAACTTTATCAGGAATTTATGAGATTGTATCTCAAAATGAAGGAGAGCCAAAAATGATTATTATCAATGACAAACACGAAGAAACGCGCAAAATCATCCGCGCAGTAATTTATATCCGCTTCAGTTCTCACAAACAAGCGGACAGTTATTCAATTGAATATCAAGAGGAAGAGTGCCTGAAATATATCGAACGCAAGGGATATAAGTTCACAAAAATTTATATTGACCAAGCAAAAACGGCAAAAAAGACCGCCGGACGAGAAGCACTTGAAGAAATGCTTTATGATGCCGGACGGAACAAGTTTGACAAAATTGTTGTATTTTCGTTTTCGCGTTCATTCCGTAATACGCGAGATGCGCTGAACACAAATCACGATCTGATGGAGAAGTATGGCATTCCGATTGAGTCAGTTATTGAGCCAATCGATCTGACAACTGCACACGGTAAGTTCAGCGGGATCAATCTCTTTGCAATGCACGAATTGCAATCGGACATCACGGCGGCTCACGCCAAAGCTGGAATGTATATTGCCGCGAAACAAGGTTATTTTTTAGGCGGCTATGTGCCATTTGGTTATGACACTTATGAAACTGGAGAGTTCACTCGCGGAAAACCTCGCAAAAAATACTGCGTAAACGAAGAGGAAGCGGAAATCGTGAAACTGATTTTCGACCTTTATGCCAACAACTATTCACTTAATTACATCCGTGATGAAATGATTCGCCGCAATGTCATTGCGCGAAAAGGAAATGTGATGTCGATCCAAACGATGTGCCGTATGCTTCGCAATGTTTTCTATATTGGTATTCGTGAATATGAAATCGAAGGCTATGACAAACTGTTTCTTGAAGGCGCAGTTCCCGCAATTATCGACATTCCAACTTGGAACGCCGTGCAAATGAAGCACAAACAAAATGCGCTTCCACAACCACGCCGCACAAAGCGTTTTTATCCGCTGACAGGGAAAATCTTCTGTGCAGATTGTGGCGCACATTATACTGGTATGTATAAAAACCAAGCAAAGCAACCGCATATTGGCGGCTACGCATATTATGCTTGCTCAAAGAAAAAAGGATATCATCTTTGTAAAGCGCGAAACATTCGCAAAGACATCCTTGAAGAATATTGCATCAAGCAAATCAAAGACCGTATTCTCACGCCGGATAAAATCAAAGAGATTGCCGCTTTTATCGTTTCGCAAACGGATTCGACTCCGCAATTGTTGAAAGAGGAATTTGATGCCGCAGAAAAGGAAAAGCGCACGGCTTTGGATAATATTAAGCAATTGCAAGTTCAAAATCTTTCTGCAAACGAAGCCGTGAAAGAAGCGAACAATGAACTGATTGCAGAATTTTCGGCACAAGTCGAAAAACTAAATGAAAAACTTGCTCGACTTGACACAATCGAAGGAACTGTTATTTCGGAAGAATTCGTCATTCAGTATCTTGAAGATTGCGCTCTTAATATTGATAGTCCTGATCCCCACATTGTCAAATCTGTTTTTGACAAACTCATCGAAAAGATTGTTATCTCTGACGATAAAGTTGAATTATACTTAATCGTCTTTCCTTTAACCCGCATTGGGGATAACAACCCACAAGGGCATCCACATTGGGCGTTAAGTGCAGAAATCGCACGAAAAACATTGAATAAATTTGAAAGACCGTAAAAAATTAGCGCACGGAGTTGATTCCGTGCGCTTTTTCTTTTACCAAGTCTTTGATAGCCAAACTTGGTTGTTAATCGTGTAATAGTTTCCAACACTATTCATCGTGCTGACAACAAGATCGATTATCGTCTTGCCGCCGTAACCAACCGCCAAATACTGTTGCCAATATCCCGAATAGGAAACTGTCGGACAGTTGATATTTGTTGCCATTACAACGGCGTTTGCGGAATTCGCGTAAATGTAGAAGACCGCCGCCGTTGAGTTGCTTGCTGAAGCATAAGCAAGATGTCTTCCGCCGATTACGCGAATCAGAGAATTCGTGTCCGGCACAAAGAGAAGCGCGTGAGATGCTCCCGATGCCGCCCAAGTATCGCAGTTGAGGAATGTTCCGCTCGTTGCGATGATTGCTTTGCCTGTCGCAAGAATTTCAAACGAGCAATCTTCACAATTGACTCTTCCGACATTGCTCTTGGCAACCATTTGAATCGGACAGTTTGCTCCGGCTGAAGTAGCCTTGCAAGCCACATTTCGGATATCAAGGTCTGTGCCATAGAAAATTATATTGTCCGTGTTGGCGGCGCATTCGACAAAAATCTTGTCGCATTTTGCGAAGTCGAAGATCAGATGCTTCGCCATTTTGCTTGTCTGTCCGAGATTAAAATATCTGTATCTGCTTGACGATGATCCGCTTCCATAGACAGGATTCTGCGCTCCGCAAGTGCCGACAACTTCAATCGTGATTTTTGCATCAAGCGGAAGATTTGCGAGATAATGATTCCCGCCAAGTGCCTGAAGAAAATCATCTGCCGCTTGCGTGACATTTGAACGAATATAAGCGGTTTCATAAAACGCTTCGGCAATCTGTGACAAGGAAAGATTATCGTTCAAGCCTGTGCATTTATAAACGAACTTTGAAACGCCGTCAAGAGTTGCGTATTGGTTTTGAAGCTGCGTGATTTCATCGGCAACTGACATAATGCCTGTGCCGTCAATTGACTTGTATGCAAGCACCGTCACTTCTGTTCCCGCCGTCAGTGTTGTGCCGAATGTGAGAATGTTTCCATCTGCGCCGCTCACCGTGTAATCATCGGCAAGAATGCCGTTCAGGAAAACATCAAAGAAGCAAACATCGGGATCATACTGCGGAATATTAAACTGGACAGTATTTGTTGCCGTTGCAAGCGTGTCTTCCCACTTGTATTGTTTGAACAATGTCACGGATGAAAGCGTGTTTTTGACCTCATCAAACCAATCTTCAAATTCCTCGTCAAACGCTTCAAAAAACGAGTTATCGCCGGAAACCGAATAAACCCATCCACAAACGGATGAATCGCCGCGCTTGTCGGCAACAGCCACGGATGTTGCGTTTGCGGCAACTGTGATTTCCGCAAGGCACAAATCATATATTGTGCTTGTTCTCGTCAGAGCCGGAGCAACAGGAGAAGTTGCCGCCGTTCCCTGAAGATATTGAATCGTGATCGATCTGACAGAAATGGTCTTGTCGAATCGGAGAACAACTCTGTCGATTCTTGAACCGCCAGTAGGCGGCACAACGGCGGGAAGGGAAAGAGCCGTGTCATTCTTATAGTAATGTCCTTTTATCCACGCTCGTCCGGCATTGACGGACAGATTCAATCCGCTTGCCGTGACTTTAAGTCCGTTGTTTTCATCGCGCAGAACTCCATCCGAAATGATGACGGCGAGATTGTCGCAATAGTCATCAGCATTATACTGTCGATCATAAACTCCCGCTTGGAGCAGAGCATTGAAAAACCCGCTTTTTTGTGCCATTTATTTCACCTCTCGTTATTCTCCGAATACGATGTCCACAGTATATCCGTTATCGTCCTGAACTTCCGTGACCTCTGTTATTCGGACATTTATATATTTGTCTATATAGTTATCTTGCACCGTGACGATATCTCCGAGAAAATAATCCTGTCCAAGTTTATGAATGCCGAAATCAACATTCACATCGCCGTTGAACAATTCTTGAATGATATTCTCTTTCAGCGTTTGTTGTGCTTTTTGATTCAACAACGCACGATATTCGGCGTTTGTATATCGAACAGGCTCTTCCTCGCCCTCAACTTCGTGTTCTCTGTTGATGTCCGAAGCATCAACAAACATTTCACGGAGTTGCAAACCACTTTTTGAAGCCGTCAGGAGCGTGAAAAAGCGTTCAAGTCCTTCGCCCTCTCCACCAATTAGAGCGGCATTTTTAAGCGTTTGTTCGTTATAGAAATAGGTTGACGAATTAAGATTGTCATAATCAACCGAAAAGACAATCGGCTCGTTTCCGCTCTCATTTCCCGCGCTTCTGTCTGATCCCTGAAAAACCGTGTAGAGCAACATTTTATTGCTATCGTTCAGGATGACATTCGCTGACATTCCATATTCCTGAAGAACTTCATCCGTGTATTCCAACAATGGTTGATACGAAACTTGTTTTTCAGCTGCTTGTCCATTTTCGTCAACGATTATTGGCGTTAAGCCTTTAAGTGCGCCAAGTGCAAGAACAGGAATGTTTCGCCGTGAATCAAATGAACAATTGATGGCATTGTCAAGCACTAATCTCCGAACTGCAATCTCAACATTGCCGCGCAAAATGGTCGGCGTGTTGACGGTTTCCTTGAGTTTGTAAATAATGCGGCGGTCAAGCAAAGATTTTGCAAATCGTCCTGTTGCCGTGAGCATATAACCATCTTGAACAGAAAATTCAAGGTTGATTGACTCGATGATTCCGACCTCTTCGTTGTTGTATCGTGTGACATAATTTCCGATTTTAAGAAGTTGCACCGTTTCCGGCGTTGCTTGTATATAGATTTCAAAGTCACCGACTCCGTAATACACGGAATGCCATATCACCGATTTTGCCGTGTCAAGAATGCCGATTGTGATGCGGTTTGCGTTTCTGATCTCCAATACATCAATCATTATATATACCTCTGTTTATATATCAGATTGAAAACCATATTGTCCGTAGGATCAGAATTTGAGTCAATCGAAAATGTGTTTTCTCCGGCTTGGAATTGAAGCCAAGTTGATTGCGGTTTGATTTTATTCAGCACGGAAACGCCGTTCAGCGTGACATTCTTTTGTCCGGCATTCGTGTTGATGACAAGTTTGTCCCCCGCATCCATCACAAGCGTTGTGCTTGCGCCGCCATAGCCAACACCGAAAAAGTTCCCATTCTGATCATAGATAATTGGATTCGTAACGGTCTTATATGCGAGAACTTCGATTATCATTCCAACGGCAACATCTCCGGCGTTGTAGAATGTTCTCGTTCTGCTTGTGTCTATCTCGCCAAGCGGAATGCCGTCTTCAGGGAAGAAAAGCATATCATATGGATCATCCGTGAAATATTGAAGGTCTTTTGCTTCGCTTATTTCGGAAATGATTTCGTTCAGGTCTTCCCAAAACGGCACGGAACAATGAATTCCGATTTGCATAGTGACCGCATTGTTGAATCGCGGCATATCGATTGAATCAACAAGTCCTTTAATTGTCCAAACGCGATTGTTTTGCGACCATTGCAATATGCAAGTCTGTTTTAACTTGACAATTTCAAGCACGGCTCTTTTTGCCGCTTCAACATTTTGACCTTGCTTGACTTTCAAATCAAGAAGAATCGGTCGCGGTTGTGCGCGGACGGAGTTGACCTGATCTCCGTCCACGCCGCCAATTGCAACCGTTGAAATGTCCGTTGCCGCTGAAGTTAAGCCGTCAACATTGGTCAGCCACATATATTCATTGTCGGTCAGGTTAAATGTGCCGCCCCATTTTGAGAAATAGATAAGTTGCATATTTTACACCGTCCCCAACGCAAGGCGCACCGCCGCCGCCGTCATTTGCTTTGACTTGTAAATTTCATATCTGCTATGCGCTTGCGAATATGTGTTATACTGATTAACCGTCACCGTCCGGCTATTGTTGACACCCGAAAAACCGTTATTTGCGGCGAGTCCGGCATCAACTGACCGAGAATATCCATTGAAATCATAAGCGTTTTCGATGTCTTTCACTTGATTTCTGACCGCCGAAACCACGCCTTGAGTGCTATCATCGATCCCAAGCGCAATGCCCTTCCCGATCATCAAACCAACGACCTTGCGGAACAGTTTTGACGGACTTTTGATCCCCGCCGCTTTTTTAGCGGCTGAAACTGCGTTTTGGATAGCATCGCTCATTGCGTTATTCAAAACCCATTCTGATCCCTCAACGCCTTGCGCCATTCCTTGTGTAATGTTGCCGCCAACTTTATAAAACTCTGCTTTCGCTTTATCGGCTTGCTCTTTTGCGTTTTGAAGTCGCGCTTCTGCTTGCTTCTTTTCCTCGTCCGTCATCTCGCCGGAGTATTTTTCATAGTCATCTTTCATTAACTGAAGATTGACTTCCGTGTCAATAACTTGTTGTTCAAGCACTTTTTTTTGCTCGTCAGCACCCATTCTCATTGTGCTTGCCGCCGTCTGAAAACCATTTCCATACTGACTTAACAAGTCAATTGCTTGCTCTGTATTACCTTCAAGGATTGCCGTGCTTGCGCCCTCATAGGTCGAAATTGCATCATAATACATTTGAGCATCTTTTGTTGCGCTTTCGTATGCTAATTTTTGCTCATCATACAATTGTTGCTTTTTGTAGACATTATATGATGCACTATCCAAATCGGAATCATAGTATGCCGCCGAAATATATTTGCCTTCTTCGGTCAATTTATTGACTTTATCTTGCAATTCAATTAGTGAATCTTTTGCATCTGCCAAATCTGCTTCCGCTTTTGCCAATCCTTGCGCTTCAGTTGCACGGCGTTTTTCCGCTTCAGATGTTTGAGCAAGAGCATCACGATATGATTCTTCATAACTTTCCAAAAGAATTTGTGCTTTTTTGGCTTCGATGACATCATAAACGCTTTGCTTAACTTTTCCGTTTTGATCAATAATGTCTTGTAAGCTGGAATATTCAGTTCCGAGTGCTTCATTTAACTGATTCAGAATAAAATCTGCTCTTGCTTTGTCACTTTCCTGAACCTCGCCGTTTGAGTCAACAAGGTTTTCTAACTGTGGAATAAGCGAATCTCGCACATAATCAACATTGGCAATTGTTGCTTCAGCCATTTCCGTTGCGGCATCTCTGTTTTCTCTGAACGATTCTGCGGCTTCTTTTGCCGCATCAACCGTTGCCCTTTGACTTTCAGAAAGCACATCTGTTGCTTCCGTGGCATCTTTTTCAGCCGTTACAAGGTAAACTATTGCCGCCGTTAGCAATCCAACTGCCGTTAAAACTGCACCAATCGGATTTGCTGACATTGCGGCATTCCATCCATATTGAACTTTTGTCGCAATACTCACACCCGCCGAAAGTCCGGCAATTGCAGTTTTCACCGCCGTTATTGCCGCAGTAATTGCCGTCACCGCTTTGAATGCCTTAAATGCGGCTACGGCAACCAAAACCGTTTTGCTTAAAACGCCAAAATTATCAATTACAAATTTGAGTGCTTTTCCAACCACTTCAAGTGCTTTTTTCAGCGGCGGGAGAACATTTTTCGCAAAACTTTTTGCCGTGTCGGACAGTTTTTTTAAGATGTTTTTCGCTTCTGTGCCGACCTTTTTCCAGTTGATTTTTTTTATTGCTTTCTGCGCTTCTTTGACAAACCCTCTCAAAGTCGGCTCAAGTTCTTCATATATTTCAAGGCGAACGCCCTCAAGTTGACTTTGCAAAACGGTCATATCACCGCCGAGCGTGTCAAGCATTGTATTTGCCATATCAGTTGCCGCGCCATTTGAATCTTCAACGGCTTTGGTCAACTTATCAAAATCTTCAGGAGCGGCGTTGACAATAGCAAGCAAGCCTGACATCGCTTCCTGTCCGGCAATTGCTTTTGCGTTTGCCGTTTGTTGCGTTTCGCTCAAATTTGCAAATGATTTTCGCATATCGACCATTATTTCATCAAGTGACTTCATCGTCCCATCAGTTTTCGTGATCGAAATGCCAAGTGCGGACATAGCATCGGCGCACTCTTTAGGCGGCGCAGAAAGGCGCGTAAGGATCGACCGCAATGCCGTTCCTGATTTCTCACCTTTGATTCCGGCGTTTGCCATAAGACCGATTGCAACCGCCGTGTCTTCCATAGAATATCCCAATGCGCCGACAATCGGAGCGGCATACTGGAATGTCTGCCCCATCATTTCAACATTGGTATTTGCATTTGACGAAGCCGCCGCCATTACATCAGCAAGCCGTCCCGCATCGCTTGCGGAATAACCCATTGCCGTGAGAGCATCGGTCACTATGTCCGATGTAGTTGCAAGATCAGAACCCGAAGCTGCGGCGAGATTCAGAATTCCTTCGATGCCGCCAAGCATATCTTCTGTTTTCCAACCCGCCATTGCCATATAATTAAACGCATCAGCGGCTTCGGATGCCGTGAACTTCGTTGCTGATCCCATCTCTTTGGCTTTGGCGCGAAGCATCTCAAGTTCATCGCCAGTTGCGCCCGAAACTGCCGCGACTTGTGCCATCGAATCATCAAATGTCATACCAACATTGACAAGTTCTTTCGCAAAATCTTTCGCGGCTTGAATCGCCATTCGGAAGCCATCGGCAACAAGATTGGCAAGTGCGCCTTTCATCACGGTAAACGCGCCGCTCGTCTTATCTGCCTGATCTCCAACATCCTCAAGCGCATCTCCGGCATCGTCACTCGATTTTTCAAGACTTTTTAATTCGCTCTTGTTTTTCTCAAGTGCTTCCGTTTCCTTGTTGATTTGAGTCCGCAAATAAATTGCTCTGTCACTTGTTTCATCAAGTCCGTCATCAACAAGTTTTTTATATTGGTCTTTTAGTGCTTTGACCTTTTTTTCTTGTATCGGAATAATCTCATTCAGAGATTTAATTTTCTGTTCTGATATTCTTTGAGCATCAGAAAAAGAGTCAAGACCCGCCGCCGCCGCTTTGAATTGACTTTGGCTCTCGCGGATAAGTTTATTGGCGGTTGTAAGTCCGGCTTTTAAGTTGTTTATATCGATCTTAAACGAAGCACCAATTGTTTCAGACATTCAAATCACCACCATCCCCCTGTTGCGGTTTTGTCATTGACTCTTATTCTTTGCTCTTTAGGTTGTGCCGTGCTTTTTGCTTCGGTTTTATTATTCTTTCTGATCAGCGAATTGGCGATTAAAATAAAATCGTCAATATCCTGATTAAGAACCTCAAAAGGATTTGAGTTCCACCGTTCAGCAAAAAGCACGGCGATTTCTGTTAGACTTTCCGAAAGCGGTTTCGGGGAGTCATTGTCACTCCCCTCTATCCGTTTTTTGAATCACCTTCCGCGATTTTCGTTGATTTCTCAAGAATCGCCGCCCACATCTGCAAAACTTCCGCGATGTCTGTTTGATTTTGATATTCCTCTTTTGTCATCGCCGGAAAAGTTTCAAGAAACAGTTCTTCAAGCAAATCGAACATCTCTTTGTCACTTTTGACCTTATCTGCGCCAATTTTCTCCGCTAACTTTTGAAAGCGAATATAAAGGTTGACAGGCATAAAGTTCCGCTGATGAGTTTTGCAAACCTCGCCAGTTGTTGAATCGTAGATTGGTAATTCAAATTTCGCCATCGTGAAAATCCTTTCGTTATTCGGTTTTACCCGCTTGTTTGATAATTTGGTCAGTATAGACCGCCGCCGCCGCGCAAAGAATTCCTTGCGTAACGGATGTGAATATTGCCGTGAAAACGGCTTGTGAACCGATGACCGCTTCAGCGGCAAAGAGATAAATTGCTGAAAGCAAAATCCCTGTGCCGCCAAGCATAATCGGAATGAATGAATCCTTTATCGGACTCTTTTTGATTGCCACGCCGATGAAATAAAGAACTGGGATTAGAACAAGCAACTCCGGCTTAATGTAATCTTGCCAGTTCATTACGCACCCGCCGTGGAAACAACCGTGGTATTTCCGGCAACCGTGTAAGTATTGCCCGAAGTAAAGTTCGTGCCGTTGACCTTGACCGTGCCGCCAGTTACCGTGATGGTAAGAACATCGCCGTTGAAGATAACGGCATTGTTGTCAAGAGCAACACCGCCGCGAGTAATCGTCAGCGTTGTGTTAGCTGCTTGTGTTTTCGTCAGCGTGTAAGCGGGAAACGAAGTGTCCGGCGTTGCCACAGATGCGAAGAACTGTGCCGCCGTGCAAACATTTGCGCTCTCACGGATGAACATAGCCTTTGCCGCACCCGCGATGCCAACTCCCTTGCCGTTTGCGAAATCGTGATTCGTGTAGATGCCAGTAAACTCAAGAGAAAGGTTATTGGCATCCGTGCCATCGTTTTTCGTTGCCGAAGTTTCATCGGGAATATTGAATTGACCTTTGAAACGCCAAACAAAACGCTCGTCTTCGCCCTCTCCAACTTCGCCAAGAATGTAACCAACCGCGAAATATTTCTGCGCTCTTTCAGACTCGATGAAGCGTTTGCTGACGGAATCATAAGTTCTGCCAGTAAGCAAAGCGAAAGTTTCATCATCAGGAACGGCAATCGTGAAAGTCACGGTATCTGATCCTTCCGTGTTGATGATGATGGCGGCTTTGTTATCGTAGTAGTGTGCTTCGCGTGATGTTTCAACGGACTTGCTGATTTCAGCAACAGGCGCGAGAACTTTCACTTCGCCTGTGGTATAGCCGTTTTCATCGTCCGTGAGAACTTCAGCGAATACAAGGTTTTTGCAACCTCTGAATTCAACTGCCATTTTTTTATCTCCTTTTTTAGTTTGTATAGGTTTCGGGGTAGACAAAATCCATTGCCCATCCAGTATGAGAATCGACATCGCTGATGACATCGACTCCGGCATTTTGCGGAAGAAAACCTTCCGCTCTCATTGCACGAATGATTTGCGGCGGCATTGAAAGCACTTCGGCGGGATCAGACGAGTAAAAAATCACGCTAACTGTCCAATCTATACGATTGGGATCATCGTCATAATACTCATCAAACTCTGATGCCGATGTAAAAAAAGTGATGAATTTTGCGGGATAGATGACATCCTCTGCGATTGTTCCCTGTAGATAGACATTATCAGGACAAAACCGCTCAAGGATTGAAATCAATTTTTCTTTCATTTTTTCAACTCCCGAAAAATTTCATCAAGAATTTTTGCTTGCTCTCTTCTTATTTTCGGCTTTGCACGGCTTTTGGCTTTGGAGATAAAGCCGCGCTCTTTGATTTTTCCGTGCTTTGTCCTTCGTGGTGTTCCGTAGTTTATAAAAATGACCTTATACGCATCGGAAGGATTATCAGGATCATATGCGCCTTTTTCATATCCGACATAAGCCGTCCATAAGCCGTGATCATTTTTTATTCGTGGGGATGGCATTCTTGATATCAGGCGCGACATTTTGTTTTTCAAATCAGCTGCTTGCATTTGAGAAGTCAACTCGTTTTGCATTATGTCAGCCGATTTTTCCATACATTTTTTTGTCGCGGCATCAACATTGCCATTTGCTTTTTCGATTTTACGGAGCATTTCGTCAAAGCCTGTCAGATTCAATTTGATTGCCAAATCAAACACCGCCCTTGATTCTTCGCACTTTGAATTTGAGAAATTGATTCCTCTGATCGATGTTTTCCGGCTCGTTGATGATTTCGTATTTTGCGCCAGTTTGGGCAACCACAACAACACAATCACTTGTGATGTCAGGACGAAACCAAGTTTCAACCTCTGCCGTGTCATCGATTGCAATTAGTCCGTCAACGGTTTTTTCCGTCCCGCCATAAGTCTTGAAAGACGAATGGATTTGAAAACCTTGTTCAAGGTCGGGGAGCGTTTTTTTCACCACTCCCGCGACCTTTGAACTTGTCGGTTTCAAGACGATCAGAACCGTTGTAAACGGAACTGAAGGTCTGTATAGAGCCATTAGTCAACAACAGGCGAAACCGCGCTGATAGTGACTTCGCCGCTCGACAGAACGGCTTTGTAAAGCGTTCCGGCATCTTTTGAAACTTCGTCAAGGTCAAGGCTTCCACTCGCAAGAGTTGCCGCCGCACCCGCAACGGTAATGGCAGAGAAGTCATAATCGGCAACGAAGTAAACCGTGCCGCCAGTTACGCCGCTTGCAAAGTCAAGAGTTTCGACAGGCTGATCAGCAAGGAAAGTTCCCGCCGCGCCGCTTCCAGTTACCTTGAAAGTGCCTTTGACATCAAGCGATGCAAGGATGGAATGCGAAACATTTGCAATCGTGAGGATAGTTCCATACAGAGAGAGAAGATCGCTCTTCATCACAGGAACGATTCTGTTTTTGTTTATCATCGTTTTATACTCCTTTTATTTTTTGTATGAAAGTTGCGCGGCACGGCGCATAAAATACTGCGAAAATCTCCCTGTGCCGCTCGTATAGTTCCACAAGTCGGAAATGCCACGCGCAACAAGTCCACTTGTTATGTTGCTTTCTGCAACTCCGGCTTCCCGAAGAAAATCCATCACTTCATCAAAATAGACTTGCAAAGTGTTGTCCTGATATTCTCCAGTTATGCCAAGCGCGTTTTTTACTCCCTCAAGCGATGCACTCATTGCGCGTTCATCTCCATTCGTGTGAATTAGTCAGGCAAAGCCGCCTTTGCCCATTTGCCGCTGACAACCGTGAGAACCTTGCCGTTGTCGGTCGAAGAAACCTTCGGAAGTTCAGCCGTTGCGCCGCTCGATACAAGCGTTGCGATTGCGTTGATCATATCGGGAATAATCACGATATTTGCAACTGTGTCCGCAGAGCCGCCAAGCGCGACATACAGATTCCGCAGAGCATCAATAGTGTTGTCCATTTTTATGCTCCTTTCGTTTTGTTATGCTTTCTTAATGAGAATGTAGCCAGTAGGATTAAGACACTTGCCGTCCGTGACCGCGAGAGCCTTGTCAACCCACTCGTTTGTTTCCTCATCGAAATAACGGCGCATCGTGAAACCGAAGTTCTCATTGATGGCATACTCTTTCGGCTGCCAAAAGATTCCGATGACATCTCCGCTCGATGCCGTGTCGAAATCCGGCAGAATATCAGGCTCGACAAGCGCGATTTCGCGCCCAAAGAACCGACCGCGAGGATTTCTTTCATCGCCGGAGTCAACTTCAAGTCCAGTTGCCTGACGGAAAACAGGATTGTTGTTGGAGTCAGCCATCGTTTCAAGATAAGAATCGACAGTTGCAAGGTTGAAGATGAATTCGCCGTCACGATATCCGAGCGGCATCTTTGCAAAGAGTTTCTTTCTCCAAGCCGTCCAGTTGTTGATTTCGGCGGCGGTCATCGAAACGCTCTGTCCCATCGCGGCAACGCGAGGATCGTTCAGGATGCCAAGCGGCATTCCATCGCCAGTTCCGTTGACAATGGCATTGTCCATCGCCTGAAGATATGCAATGGCAATGACTTCGGCAATTTTGTTTTCAAACGCATCAAGCGTGACAATCTGCGAAACGAAAGTCTGTGCGATTCTGATCTCTGCCGTATGGTAAGAGAACATAATCTTTGCGACAGGCGCGAGTTTCTGACGAGGAGAAACTGTGCTTTCGTTGATCCATTTGAACTTTGCCTGAAGTGCGCCGACAGGATATTCGACTCCACCTTTAACGGTAAGATGAAGAACGCGAGAATAAAGATTGCCGTAACGCTTACGAACGGTATTGATGACCTCGTTCATAATCGTGAGCGGAATCGCCGCGCCAGTATCTTCCGTGCTGATGGCATCTCCGGCACGATATTCAGCCGGAATCGGAGTTCCCGCCTGAACATAGGCTTTGAATGCGCTTCTGTATTCAGCCGACTCAAGCGGATTTTCATCGCGCTTCTCTGCGCCCTGTCCGAAAGAGCCAAGAATCTGACCGTTTCTCAATTCAGCATTCTTCGGCGGGAGTTCTCTCTCTTCGCCTTTCTGCTCTGCGGCTCTTTTTTCATCTTTTTCGATTGCATTGAGTTCGTCCGCAACTTCTTCGATATCTGCGTTGATGTCTTCAAGCTGCTCATTGATTGAGCGAACTTCATTGACATCACTTGAAGCGAGAGCCTTGTTTTTCAGAGCATCACGCTTCGCAAGAAGTCTCTTGTGTCTTTTTTCAAGAATGTCTTTTCTCATTTTTTAATTTCCCCCTAAAATTTTTGTTTTGAGTTTTTCAAGTTCCAGTTGCTTCTGATCTGTGTCCACAGATTTTGCGCTTTGCCGCCTTGCAATGTCCATAGCAGACCGAGCGTTGTCCAACGCTTCCTTGCTTCGCGCAAATATTTCAGTTGATTCGTAAGCGGGAAAAGTTACCGCGCTGACCTCAACAACCGTGCCAATCTTGCGAATGTGCCGAGTCGGATGATCAGACTCAAGATTTTCCCATTCTTCGTCATCAATCGAAAACATAAATGACATTCCAGTTATATCGCCGCGCTGAACGGCTGAATATAACGCTCTTGCTTCGGAGTTGTTTTCCGTGTCAAGCAGAACATAATCAAGGTTAAGTCCATACACATCAACGGACATCCGCATCGTGGAATTTCCGTTGTTCCGGCGCGAACGAGCAAGCGGAATCCGGCTTTTATCGTGATTGACAAGAAAGCGAACATCGGTTAAATTCGCGCCGTCAAGCGCACCGCTTTCAATGACTTCATCGAACCAACCAAGATCAGTTCGACTATTATATACAATCGGTCTTCCTGTGATGATTTTTCCTCTGTCATCCTCTTCCGCTCTGATCTCAAAAGAGTATGCTCGTCTTTCAAGTTCTTTTTTTGACATTTTTTCAAACCTCTTCTTCCATAATGTTTCCGCTTTCCTGTTTGTCTACTACATCAACATTGATATTCGGATCATCCGAGCCATTTCCATCTTCATTGATGTTGTCAATCTCATCGCCGTCAACCATACTTATTGCATCTTCTTTGGACAAGCCAAATGAAAGCATAATAATGTTGACCGTTTGTTCGTGCGACAAAACGCCATCTTTATAACTCTGAATCACGCCTATCAATGCCGTCACTTGCGCTCCATTCAGCGCGACTTTTTTGATATCGCCTGTGGTTTCTGCTTCGTTTCCTGTCTGATCTCCAGTTTCGGCAGAGCCGCCAACTTGATATTGTGCCGCATTATTGGCATCAATCCAGTTGAGTGACATCAAACGCTTTCCTTCAAGTTCCGGCAACGGCTTCAATCCAAGAGCCGTGCGCTTCTCATTTTCAAACAACCCGCCTGTCGGAGATAGAATGTTGATCATTTCAAGCGTTTGGCTGACTGTCATAAAGATCAGGTCTTTCGGATAAAGCGCAATTTTGTTTCCAAATGCGCGTTCTCGCTCTGTAAAGACCTTTTTTGTGAATGCTTGCGAAATTGCAAGGATCAGCGGCTCAAGTGTTTTTTGATAAAATGCTTCATATTGCTCTTTCGTATAATCGCCTGTCAAAATATTGAGCGGAACTCCGAAATTCCGAAGAATCTTTTCATCGATGAACTTGAGCGTTTGGTCATCGACAAGCGCGGTTTTATGTTCAAGCGGCGTAAACTCCGCTTTTAAGTCAAGCGGCAAAAAACCGCTTTCGGAGTTCCGAAGTTTCTTCTCCAGTTCTTTTAGAGCCACTTCGGTTTTTCCGCTATCCATTAAAGTGTTGTATTTGACAACGCCGTTCACGGCATAGGATGCTTTCATTGCCTTTGCTACGCCCTGAAGCAACTCTTCATTAAGTCCGAGCGTATGAAGCAAAGCGCGATGATCAGGCTGACCAAGTTCGTTGCCGCCCATATACTGATTGACGGAAAAATTGTATCGGATATGAATGACATCATCGTAAGGAAGCGTTGTGGTATCGCCATTCATAAACCAAAACTTGACGAAAAGCCGTCCGCTTGCATCCTCAATGAAATCAACTTGAGTCGGCTTAATAGGATAAAAAGATTCGTAATATCTGCGCTCTGCGCCTGTCTTGTCATCAATCCAAGTGTAATATGTAGGAATGATGAAAGCGTTGTAATTCATCAGCAAAAGCCAACAAATCTTTTCAAGGAATTCGCTTGTTGTCATTAAGTCATTCGGATTGTCAAGCACATCTTGAAGAGTGCTATTTACTGGAACAGGATCAGAGCCGTTCATCCGAATGTGAGTCGGATTGAGTTTTTTCATCTCATCGACAATGCACTTCAACGCCTGTTGAACTACATCGGATGCGTAAATATTTTGACCAAACTGCGAATAAATCGGGATAAAGCCGTCCATTGTCGGCGCGAATTTACTCGTTTTCGGTTGTCTGCGAAACAGTTTATCGAACCACTCCAATTTTTAACTCCCCCCGATTATCGTCATATATTCAGAACGATATCTTCTCAAAACTTCGTATAGCATTATGAGCGTGACCGCTCCGTCAATTCTCTTCGATTGCTGACCTTTTACCTTGACAGGCTGAATGTTTCCGACATTATCGACCTCGCAACAACAGTTCTGCAAGCACCATTTGTCCATTGCGTTGTCACGATAGTTGACTTTTCGACTCTTCAATTCTGCTTCGGTCAGTTTCATTGCATTGGACAACGCTCGTCCCTGTTGAAGCATTTCTGTTTCAAATCCGTATTCGTCCATCCTATCAATAAAGGTCTTCGCATATCTTTGGTCATATCCGACCTTATAAGGTTTCAAATTGTAATCTTTCAAAAGAGTATAAAACCAATCAGCCACGCCGGAGATATCGATTTCGTTTCCTTCGTGAATCGTGACAAGTCCTTCTTGCGCCCATCTTTTATAGTCCGCACCCGCTTCGCGGTCATCGCTTGCCGTGAGTTTGCTTTCGGGAATAAAATAATGGGAATAGATATATTTGATCTTGTCATCAGGGCGCATTATCAGGATTTTCGCGTTGGCAAGGTCGGTTGTTGCCGCCAAGTCCACCGCGCCCAATACAAACGAGCCACGGAATTGTTCAAGGTCATATATCTCTTGTGGATAAGCATAGTCCTCAAGCATCAACCAACTCTGCGCGGCTGATTGAGGAATGTTGAAATCCTTCGTCAACAAATGGATGCGCGTTGCTTTGTCCGTCTTGGCAACTTCCACATCGCGGCGCAGCTTGTTGATTTTTTTCACGCCATATCTAATCGCCGGATTGGACTTTTCCCAAGATGATTCGTCTTGCCAAATCTCCTGTTCTGAATCTTGCTCAAACAAGAACGGCAAGATATGTATGTCATCAATCTCGCCCTCAATCACGGCTTTGCAATATGCGATTTTCTTGTCAAGATAACAATCGCGGTTGAAGCCTTGTGTTGTACAGTTCAGGAAAAGCGGCTCGTCTTTTGAAGACATTCCACGCCAACAGGCTTCAGCAATATCGCTTTGTCCGTTCTCTTCGGAAACATCGTGGCTCTCATCAAGATAGGTTTTGGATATATTAAATCCGTCCTTGTTCTGTGTTTTACTGGACAGACGGAAAACCGTTATGTTTTTTGCTTGGTTTCTGATCTTGGTCAGGTTTTGCCCTGTCAGCGATTTGCGAGGATCAAGGCGCGAACGCATTCCGGCGATTTCTTCCCAAATTAGCCGTGCTTGCCTGTCATCATTCGATGCACAACAAATGTCTGTGCCGCCCTCGCCAACAAACAAATCATAATTGCCATCAGCCGCAAACATCGTGCTTTTGCCGTTCTTTCGCGCAATCTCAAGCAATCCTTCCGTGAATCTTCTGAAGCCGGAATCAGCCATCTTGAATGAATAAACCGCTTCCCACCAAGCCTTTTGCCACGGCATCAGGGCAATTGGTTTCATATAGTATGGTTGTTTTGATTGCAAACAACACGATTCCATAAATCTGATTCGCTTTTGCGCTTCCGTTGTATCGTAGACGAAAGCATTGTTGTTTAGGTCGGCAATCAGGTTTTCTATTTCCCTTCTGATCCAGTAGCCGACAACAACTTCGCCGCGCTTGATTAAATCGTGATAATCTTCAAGATAAGTCATTCAAACTCACTCAACTTTTGAAGCAATTCGTCTGCCGCAGAACTCTCAACACGATAAAGGATTCGGAGCAATGTGGCTCTTTTGGCATCAATAATCTGCGAATAATCCTTTATGAGTTTTCCAGCCGGAGTGACTTCCTGAATTTCAGGGCGTTTTGGATGGCATCTGATCAACGGAAGTTCTTTCAACTTTTTGACTTGCTCTTTGAAATAGATGTATTCATCAAGCGTATCAAGCGCGAATGAACGCTTGTCCTCATCGACCACATCAAAAACTTTTATCAGATCGGCTTTTTCCACCGTATAACACCCCATTTTTTTGCGTTTTATTTTTGTAGTTTTTGTAAGATGCCCTTTTTTCAAATTTTTTTCCAAAAATTTTTGAAAAATTTGAAAATTTTGCTCCGTGTGCAAATTAAGAAGTCGGAACGAAGCCATGT
>JAZORX010000035.1:0-8099 GCA_045656845.1 Acutalibacteraceae bacterium
TATCTTTGGCTCCGGAGCAGGTAGGATTTAAGGTCGGTATGCTGATCGCAGCTATTTTCCCGATTTTAGGTGTACTTCTTTTGTTGTACATGAAGAAGTTTTTTAAGAGTGATATAAAATAAGTTAGCTGGTTCAGTTAAAAGAAACACAAATATTATTTACGGTTAACAAAGCGGCAAAGAGGTTGATAATTCTTTGCCGCTTTTTCAAAAAAACTTGAAATATTGGAGTAATTAGTGTATAATACCTTTGTCAGCGTGGCAACACAATGGCAACAAAAAATCTAATAGTCCATATCTTATGGATAATACAGATAATGTAAATCCCACAAGCGAAAATACTTAAACAGAATTGTGTAAGTTATGTTTTTCGGGAGCGAGTGGGAATGATAATATATCCTTAAAAACCCTTTATTTACGGGCTTTTTGAGTTCCTGTTTTCGTCAGTGACTACAATTTGACTACAATTCATTTTTAGAGATGCTCTGCTTTTTACGGCAGAGCATCTTTTTTATTAAGCAATGTCTTCGTCGGTAATTACACTTCCAAGATATTCTTCAATATGCTCTTCAATGTTAGAAGCGATTAAGTTTCTTACTTCAAATTCGTCTTTTGTTGGTGCAATACCAAACATTAATGCTTTAACATATGTTCAATCGCTTGGTTAATCAAATGGCAAAGCGGGAGGGCGTGACCGAAAAACTTAAAGAAGATAACCAAATGCAATGGGTTGGGTTGATGAATAACATTCGACAAAGAGCAACAGAAATCATCAATAAAGATTTGATTTTCATATAAGGTAAGGGGCAAGGAGATTTCTCTCCTTGCCCCTTTTTGTTGTTATTTAGTTTTCTTAGACTTATAGCTAGACCAATCAGAGTAATATTTCTTACCATTTACTGTCTTGTAAGTACGTACCCTTACATAGTATGTCTTCTTAGCCTTTAAGCTCTTAAGTGTTACAGATGTTGTCTTGTAACTTGTAACCTTCTTAGTCTTGGTTGTAGACTTAGTAAACTTCTTAGAAGTTGAGTACTGAATTTCGTAACCGGTTACTTGTGAAGACTGTTTTGTAATCTTAACCTTAAGACTCTTCTTAGCAGCTGTAAGCTTAGATACAGTTGTCTTCTTAGGATTGATTGTAAATGTAGTCTTTAATGAACCACTATACTTACCACCCTTAAACTTAACTGTTACAGTTGCCTTACCAACCTTCTTGTTATCCTTATAGGTAACTTCGTAATTGCTTGAAGAAATCTTATTGCCCTTATAGTCGTATACTGTTACAGTAGGCTTCTTAGCCTTACCGTTATAAGTATATTCGGTTGTAGAAAGCTTAATCTTCTTAGCGTAGTAGATTGTAGTCTTGCTGGCTTGTGAACCGCAAACTGAGCATTTTTTAACAACGCTACCGTTTTTCGAAGTTGTTGCTTTGGTGGTAACACTCTGATAGGTATGCGCTTTCTTTGCAACCGTCTTTTGAGCAACGGTCACAACGCCGCAAGCGGTACACTTTTTACCTTCGGTAAGACCTGTCTTGGAACAGGTTGCCGAAACAGCCTTAAGGGTTGTGAGTGCGCTATGGTTGTTCTTGTTTACTTCGCCATAGGAAGCACCACAGGTAGAACATTTTGCTTTTGCGTTACAGGTTGCAGTTCCGCCGCTATGGGAAGGAGCATCGCCTGTCAAAGCGTCGAGTGTGGTTGCGTTCTTATTTGTATCGAAGTAGGTGTCACACTCATCGCAGAAGTAGTGCGCATCAACAGCGCCCTTCAATACGGTTGCGGTATGGATTGCTTCTTGAGCAGGTTTCAAATCGCCGTAGATATGACCTGCGGCAATTTTTCCTTCGCCGATTTTCCAAGCTTCCAAATCGGCGATTTCGGTGGTGCAAGCTTCGTCGGCATAAAGGGCATCGCAAGAGCACTTGTAGTAGTCTTTCCAACCGTCGGTTGTGCAAGTAGCGTCCTTGCCGTCTTGCTTAACGCCAACGTGGGTATGAGGATCTACGTAAACAGCAGTAACAACAACGTCGTTGTAAGGCATATCAAAATAGGTGCTTTCGCTGTTTGTATTGCCGAAGGTAACGCCTTCGCTTGTGGTTTCCCAATGAGAGAATACCTTGCCGTCAACACCCGAAGCGGTAATGGTAATGCGGTTGAACTGTGCTGCTTTGGTTACAGGAGTTGAAGCGATTTTAGCGGTACCATTATTAACCGTGATGTTAAATTCGGTGTCGCGGTCATATTCAAAGATGGCGTAAATTGTAACGTCGCTTGTGATTTGAATTGTGTCACCCGGATTTGCGGTTGCACCGTAGCCTATTCTCCAATGCTGGAACTTATATCCCTTGTTGGGGGTAAAGGTGCAATTCGGCAATACGTAATCACCGTATTCAACCGTTTGAGAAGCCATTGTTCCTGTGCCGTAACCCGAATTGTTAAAGGCAACGGTGAACTTCTTGATTTCATAGGTTGCGGTAAGGGTTACGTCCTTATTTGGCATTTCAAATTTGATGGTTGCATCGCCCGCATCGGTAGAGTTCTTGAAGGTAAGACCTTCAGCGCCGCTCCAACCTGCAAACTTGTAGCCAACAGGAGCTTCGTCAGCGGTAACAGTAACGATATCGCCAACAATGTAATCGCCACTACCCGTACCCTTTGTTACGGTAACGGTTTTGGTTGTAATGCTGAGAATTTGCGGATCGCTGTTGCAGTTTGCTTCAGCGTTAACACGAATGATGTTAAGAGTCTTGCCGATCCATTCGGGCTTGAGCTCTAAATAATATTCGGTAGCGGTGAAGGTATAATCCTCACAACCTTCAGCGGTAATCTTATAGGTAGCACCATTGGTGAAGCCTTTCAATCTGTTTTCGTTGGCAACCATGGTAATTTCCGGGGTGGCTTCTTTGACATAAACGGTGAATGTTTTCTTTAAGCCCATATCCACCGTTGTGACAATAACGGTATATATCCCCGGGGTGTACTTCGATTTTACCGTAATTGTGCTGACACCGTTGACAGGCTCGCTGACATTGCAAACAATGCCGGTAGCCGATTCATCTGCGGTAACTCTCGGGAATGCCGCATCACTCGGTGTGACCGATGCGAGGATCTCGCCGGAGCTATTGGGAGTCAGAACAAGGACATCCTTATCAAGCGCAAGGGCTGTGACAGGCTTTGTACTTGTTACAGCGCCATAAGGAACAACGACGGTAAGGCTCTTATCGTCGGTGGCATCATTTTTGGTGCCCATATTGTCGGTGACTTTAAGTGTGACCTGACCTGCGGCGCAAGGTTCTGTCGGGGTACCTCCGATGCTTCGGTTATAATAGTCAAAGCCCACGCCCTGAGGAAATGCTCCCTCGAGGATTTCGCAGCTGATATTGCCGGCGCCTGTGAGGCCCACAAGATAATCGGGAATATAGACGCTGTTAACTTTTTCGCCCACCTTAACCGACTTAAGCTTAGCCGCATTTGTTCCGGTATAAGCAAAGGGTACCGGTGTTGCCGAGTATTCAAACACCGCCTTGGTTATGGGCTCAATGTTGACATCGAACATATAGCTATAATAGTCATCATTGATCTTGGAGGTATCTTGATGCCAAATATACATATCGTTGGCAGGGGTTGTGGTGTAGGTATCTTTTCTGCTGCTGATATGCGAATAATAGTTTGCAATCAAACCATTAAAGGTAACTTTACCGCCTTCTAAAAGCTGAATGGAGTAAATTGTTCTTTCGTGTGCGACGCTCTTCAGCAATTCTTCGCTGGTGCTTTCGCCTGTAAAGGTAACTTTCGCAGCGGTATTGTATACGCTGAGCGTCAAGCCGTTAGCGAGTGCTTTGCCGCCTGCCGAATAGGCTTCGGCATTCAGGGTAATGTCGTTGGTAGTGTTTGAAATTTCCAACGAACCCGCACTTCCAAGAGCAATGGCATCATCCGCACCGGTGTTTTCAACACGCACATTCAATGTGGCGGCGCGTGTTTCGTTTTCCGCAAAGGTAACATCGCCATATGTACCGCGAATGTAGGCAGATACATTCCCCTTCAAATTGACATTGATGGTACCGTTATAAATCAATATATCACTGCTAATACCTTCAACAACAGTTTGCGTGAGATTTGTTCCTGTAACATTCAATACAGCGCCTTCATCGGCGGTGACCGTCAGTACGCCCGAAGAGAGGTAAATGCCACGAACAGTAGATTCGCCACTTGCAGGGAGTGTTATTGTATTCGTTCCCTTTAAATGCAGGTTCAGATCTTTTTCTGCGGTAATAACGCCACCATTATAGTTGTTCAGTGTGAGGGTTTTGGTGGTGCCGTCATAGGTCCAACCGGTGCCGCTGCCATCGGTTTTCATATTAAACGGTGTGCAGCCATCCACCGAGATAAACTTATCTTCTTCTATAACCTCACCATAGGGGACAACGATAGTAAGGCTCTTATCGTCGGTGGCATCATTTTTGGTGCCCATATTGTCTGTAACTTTAAGTGTGACCTGACCTGCGGCGCAAGGTTCTGTCGGGGTACCTCCGATGTTTCGGTTATAATAGTCAAAGCCCACGCCCTGAGGCAAGGTTCCCTCGAGGATTTCGCAGCTAATGTTGCCGTTTCCTGAGTGACCTACAAGATAATCGGGAATATAGTTGTTGCCAACAGATTCGCCGACCTTAACCGACTTGATCTTAAATGCATTTGTTCCGGTATAGGCAAAAGGAACCGGTGTTGCCGAGTATTCAAACACCGCCTTTGTTATGGGATCCAGATTGACATCGAACATATAGTTATAATAAGTTTCGTTGATCTTGGAGGCATCTTTATACCAAAGATACAAATCGTTTGCAGGGGTTGTGGTGTAGGTGTTTTTCTTGTTGTCGATGGACGAATAATAGTTTGCAACCAAACCGTTAAAGGTGACTTTGCCGCCCTCTAAAAGCTGAATGGAGTTAATCATTCTTTCGTGTGCAACATTCTTCAGCAGCTCTTCGCTGGTGCTATCGGCTGTAAAGGTAACTTTCGCATCGGTATTATATACGTGGAGCGCCAAGCCGTTAGCGAGTGCTTTTTCGCCTGTCGAATAGGCTTCGGCATTCAAGGTGATATCGTTGGTGCTGTTTGCAATAGACAACGAACCCGAGCTTCCGAGAGCAGTAGCATCGTCCTCGGTGTTTTCCACCCGAACATTTAATGTTGCCGCTTGCTTTCCGTATTGCGCGAAGGTAATGTCGCCATAAGTACCATACATATACGAGGATGCCCCGCCGGTCAAGTTGACATTGATGGTGCCGTTATAAATCAACAGGCCACTGTTAATACCGTTAACAATATCTTGTGTGAGCCCTGTTCCTGTAACATTTAATACAGCGCCTTCATCGGCAGTAAAGGAAATCACACCTGCGGAAGCATAGATACCCCGAATTGTGGAATCCTCGGTATCTACCATTGTCAGTGTATTGGTACCCTTTAAGTGAATATTGAGGTCGCCGTTGACAACAATTTGCCTGCCCGACCAATTATTGAGTGTAAGGGTATTGGTTTCGTGGTCATAGGTATAGCCCACACCGGATGCATCCGCATCGGTGGAGATTACCGTTTGATTTCCCGAATTATCGGTAATATTCAGCGCCGATGTGGCCGTACCGCTCGCGCCGGCGATGATTGCGCTTGAGGTGACACTAATTGAGACATTCCCTGTAATATCCTTGCCGGGAATGGTAACAACGCCGGTTAAATAATCAATGGTCCAATCGTATATCGTATAACCATTTACTTTTACAGTAACACCGCCGTTGGCAATGCGATAACCGTCGGCGGGAGTTAATGTTACTTGATAATCGGTATCATATTTTGCTGTTGCTTCCCCATTGTGGGTAAAATTATTGCCGCTTATGGCAACCGAATAACTCTTGTTTTCCCATACAGCGACAACCGTGGTATCGGCGGTAACTGTGATGGTATTGCCAACCTGCTTTTCAACACCGCCCACGCTCCAGCATTTGAACTGCTTATAGGAAGGCGCAGTAAAGGAGCAGGAAGGCAGAGTATAGGTTCCGCCTTTTGCGACAGATTGATCCGCCATCGTGCCGGAGCCGCCGTTCTTATCAAAGGAAACGGTAACCGGAGCAGGATCCTTCCAAACAGGGTAAGCGGAAACGTCTTTGGTTAATTGGATGGTATCGCCGGGCTGATAAACCACATCGTCGATTTCCCAACCGCCAAACTCCTTTGTGGAATGGGTGTAGGGACATTCGGGGAGAACGTAATCTACGCTGCCGAATTCCCAAAAATATTCGCCCGAAGCACCGTTGTCGACTCTAAAATCTATGCAATAGGGTGTTGGAGTACCAAGGCGGAAAAGAATTTCGGCATAATATCCGCCTTGATAGGTTAAATCGTAATCGATTTCCACTTTTTTACCGTTGATGGTAAAGGCGGGGGGATTTTTGGCACTGAATTTATATCCGTCCGCCGGAGTAAGCTCAAGGCACAAACGATAGACCTTATCGTTTTCAAGGATGGTATAGGTATCCTCGTAGCTTACGGGAGAAATCCATTCCATCTCCTTGACGGTGCAGGTTGCGCCGTCGATGGTAACGTCTGCTGCGGTGGGGGCGGTGCCTGCGGCCACTTCGGGCATAGTAAGATTAACGGAACTAATGAGTTCCTTTTCGGCAGGTGTGCCAAAGGTATAAGTAAGGTAGATCATCGCACCTTCGGATTCGTACTTTTCGAGTGATTCATAGGTAGCCTTGCTGGTTCCTGCGGCAATAACGGTAGCAGAAGCAGGAACATAACCTTCCTCTTTTGAAAGCACAAAGTTACAGAGAGTATAATGCTGATTGTCTTGGAAGGTGCCTGTGAAGGGACCGGCTCCTTCATAGAGTTCGAGCATGGCATCATTATAATCATCAAACTCGCCTTCCAGCCACACAGGCGCACCAGCCCACGTTACAGGACCGCTCATAAATGGCTCTTCAGTGATGGAATTCCCCCACTGATCAACCGTTTGACCAACTACGGGCGCAGGTATCCCTGTAACGGTGATAGGCGTGAGGAGGTCCGTTATTTCAAACGCTACGGAATAGACATTGGGAACAGCTTGGTCAGAATATGAGCTTTCCACCGCATATTCTTTGCCGTTTATGGTGACGGTAGGTTCGTCAAATACATAGCCGTCTTTTGCATCGAGTAGAATGCCTAAAAAATATGGTACTGACGGGTCGACGGGTTCGCCGGTGCTACCTTGATAGAACGAAACAGTAGCCAAAACATTTTCGTTGTCAGTCTCCAAGGGGTAACTGGCGGCTGATACGACATCGCCTTTGCTAAAAGGCGGCATTTCCACGTCAACGGCGGTAACAGCTTCGTCTGACTTTGCTACGGCAGCGGTATAGTTAATAGCGACTGTAGCAATAGTTTCGTCGAATCTTTTATAAATAACGCTGTCGGAGCCGAAAGCAAAAATATCCAATTCATCATCATAAATATATCCGTCTTTAGCGGAAATCCACATTACCAGAAAGTATTTTTCGCCGGCAACAAAGTCACCCGTGAAAGGTGTGGGTGGATCTATGTTAAAATCGGAAATTTCGCCTTGATACCACGAGTCAATCTCCGTTTCAATTGCATCAGCTTTTCCCGGAGCATAGGGATAAACGGATTCCGCATCGAGGTAGTCTTCGGCGTTCTGCCCCGCGATAGGAACAGGCGCGCCGCTTATTCCCACGTTGGAAATAACGGTTGGTTCACCGGCTGCCAAGGCGGTTATTGCTGACATAGGAATCATTGAAAACAGCATAACCAACGCGAGCAGTAGGCTTATAATTTTCTTCTTCATAAATTTTTCTCCTTATATAAATTTTTGGGGTTTGAAAAACTGAAAAGCGATTTTTTGTTCACTTCAACAAACGCCACCGCCTTTCTAAAGCGCCGATAGCGCCGCTACAAGATACTTTGCCGTGACGGAGGAATAGAAAAAGGTATCGATCAGTCCGTCTTTTTTAGCAAGCATTACTTGTCTCGCAATATCGGGGGCAGAGTTTTCATCACACAAGAAAACAATTTTGCATTTCGGCATTTTTTCACGCACCGCTTT
>JAZORX010000036.1:0-2376 GCA_045656845.1 Acutalibacteraceae bacterium
GGAATGCAATAAAGTCAAGCATATTGATGTAACGCGTCGCACCTGAGCGGTAAAGGCAAGATTAAACCCGCCGAGTAAAATCAGCGTGTTTTTGATTCTTTTTCCACGCAAGGAAAAAGAATGCCTGCCCGGCGAGGGCGATATGAAAACTACAAAAAAAAGAACGCCCACAAGGAGCGTTCTGATTTTTTATGCTCTTACAAATACATAATAATTTGTATCGTATCCGCCATATCGATAATCTCCACTTTTCCACTCAATTATCATATATTCTTTCCCATTAACGATTCGTATTACATATTCACAGGCTGACCAATTCCACTTGCGAAGAAGATAGTTTTTAGTCCACACTACAGTATCCTCACCCTCAAAAACAGCATCTGCATAAACACATTTTGCGTTTCCGTCTGGGAAGAAATAAAGTTCCTTAAAGTATAAGTCATTCGATGATTCACGCTCACCCGGAAAATCAGATTCTTCCCACTCGGCTACTAAAAATGAATGAGAAATCCATTTGCCAATGATTCTTTCATCATTTATAAACGGCTTGTCTATATCATCTTTTCTTGCAATGCTCTTAGCTGAATATTTATTACTGTCAGACTTTTTCAACAACAAATACACAGGTTTACCACCTCTGCAGACTTCAGTTTCTCTTAAGGTTATGAGCATATATGTTCCGTCAGGTCTTTCTTCAATTTCATACTCGTTGTAAGTATTACCTGACAGATAAGAATTACTGATAAAATATCCCTTCGTCCAGCTATAGCCCCAATATTCTTCTCCGTCGGGGAGAAAATACAGATATTTTACATCACCGCCGTAAAAGCCTGTATTATCGCAGAAAATATTTTGAAGATAATCCTCTTTGACTGCAAAAACACCTTTGACTTCCCACTTGCCGATAACATTTTCATCATTTACAAACGGCATCTCTTTTTTAGGGTGTACGATTTCTTTGCCCAATTTTACAACTTTACAGATTATTTCATCATCTTTAATTTCATATTGAGATATTCTTTGATAATCTGCTGCTTTGATTTCAGTTTCAGCAACAGTACATAAGTCAACGGCATTGTCATCAGCACAACGCTTGATAATAGCCATATCGTCACTGAAAGCAATATCTAACTTTGTCATCATAAGTTTTGCCTCCTTAAGATTTTTGAGTGCATCAAGAAATTCTTTTTCCTTTTGAGAGAAAATTACATCTATTTCTTTGTTTGATTTTTTCTCGGAAATGATTTCTTTGATTTCCTGCAAGGAGAAACCTGCTTTTTTCAAAGCGTTGATTCTATAAAAAGTCAGAATTTGCTCAGAGCTATAATATCTGTAACCTGAAAACTTATCTGTATATTGAGGTTCCAGAAGCTTTTCCCTGTCATAATGTCGCAGAACAGAAATCTTTGTCCCACACATTTTTGCAAACTCTCCGATTTTCATAAAACATCTCTCCTTAACATAATCTAAGGTACCTTATGCGCATAGTATAAACCTAAAGTTAGGGTGAGAGTCAATACTTAAAATCAAAATATTAAAAATATCCATTTTCTAAAAACTTCCCCCTCATCTCCTCATACCCCTTCTGCAAAGCAACCCTCACACTTTCCTCTTCAGACAATTCATTAAGAGCAGCAATCTCTTTATATGTTTTCTTCTTACGGCGGACCTTAACGGGTTCGCCGTTTTTGTCTTTTTGCATCTCAAATATGCTGTGACATTCAGGGCAGAAAGCAAGGTTATCAGCAATCATCATCTGTGTGCCAACATCAAGTTCGTTATATGCACCCCACACTGCCTCAGATTGCTCTTTTCGGATAAGCTCAAACTCCGGGTTAAAGGTTTTATCACTTGTAACATCCTCTGCCGTTTCTTCTGAATCTTCGTCACAATATTCCTTGTAAAATGGTATAAACAAGGTGTTACGGAGACCTGCAACAATAAGCTCACAAGTGAATTTCGGTGAACGGTCAATTTGTTCAGCTATCTTTTCAATGTTCTCTTGAGTAGCCACTTCGCCGTACTCTCTGAAAAGAGCCATGGCCTTGCGAAGCATTTTATCCTCATCAGCATTTGGTATGGTAAGACCGTGCCTCATTGAACGGATATATTCGTGAATCTCATGCTCATAATAATACTTTGCAAAATATAGGAACGGTACACTTTGAGATAAAGCATAATTTTCAAGAGCCTTGTAAAGCCCGTGAACGAACACCATCTTCAAATCAGCAAAATGCCCCTGCATAGCATAGTTGTGTACTATGCCGTAAATCTTATCGTTAAGCCTTGGCTCATAAAAGTGCAGAAAGTAGTTGAAATGCCTATCGTCTTTCTCGGTCAGGTAAAGCTCAATATATGCCTGCAAGGATTTCTTTT
>JAZORX010000037.1:0-2698 GCA_045656845.1 Acutalibacteraceae bacterium
GCCGAGGATGAGTTTCTCTTCACCAACACATTCGCGAAGGAAATCCATAGCCTCGCACATAATCGTACCACGTGTTTTGCCGTGTCTCGGGAGCATAGCCTCTGAATAGAGGAAGTCGAGCTTGACCATATCAAAGCCCCATTCGTTGACGATCACATTAAAGAAATTCTTGATGTATTCTCTTGCTTCGGGATGGTAGAAATCAAGCGTATAAGCGCCACCCCAGCCCTGACAGCCGAGAAGAGGCTTGCCTTTTTCATCCTTGATAAGCCAATCGGGATGCTCTTTTGCAACTTTTGAAACTCTCTGTGCGCTGAAGGGAGCAATCCAGATACCTGCAAGGTAGCCCTTGTCGTGGATCTTATCAGCGATGTATTTCATACCATTGGGGAATTTTGCAGGGTTCGGATCAAGCCAGTCACCAACGAAGGTTTCGTAACCGTCATCGATCTGGAAGATGGAAACGCTGTCCTTGGCTCTGTCAAGACCGTCAAGGTCACGCAGGATGATATCCTCGTTGATCTTCTGATAGTAGTTGTACCATGATGTGTAGCCTGAAAGATAATCGATCTTCGGCTTTCTGAGCTCCATTGAGCCGAAATATTTATCGAAAACTTCGTCGTACTTTCCGCTGAAGAACACAACATCAACGAGAGTTGTCTCCTTGTCAAGAGTACAGCCTACGATATCCTTTGAAATGCTCAGACGCTTTTTCTGGCAGTCAAGCTCAAAGAGAGTATAGCCTTCTCTTTCGCTGCGTGAACCGAGGAGAACGAGATCCTCGCCCTTTCTGAAATATGTATATGTATAAGAGTGGAAAAGGCCTTCCTTATCGTACTCAGCAAAGTGATAGTCACCCTGAACGCCTGCAAAGAATTTAGTGAAATCGTTCAGATGAGTGATTTTGCCGAGACCGGAGATTTTATCGTTTGCGTGGCATTCGTAGCACTTTGTCCAGGACTGGAAACCATTTGCAAAAAACACTTCGTTCTTTTCAAGGGTTTTTTCTGTATTGAGTCTGAATTCGAGCATCTCAAGAGATGTCTTCGGTTTAAGAATGCACTTGACTGAATTTTCGTTAAGCTCAAGCTCAAGAGCATAGTGTTCGTTTTCAACAGCTCTGTTTTCGTAAGTTACGCCGCCGTTAGCTTTGTACTTGATATACGGTTCAAAATTAAACATAATATTGCTCCTCCGGATGCAAATTTTTACATTCTATATTCTATCATAGATCATAGAAGAATTCAAATGTTTTATTTATTATTTGACACAAAGAATTTGTAGTGATAAAATAACCTTCAATCGAAAGAAAGGTCTGATCAGATGCTCGGCGTTTTAGTGAATATGGCAACTGCCGTTTTGGGCGGATTGATAGGAACACTTTTTAAAAAAGGTATCCCTGAAAGAATAACAAATGCAATAATGGCAGCAGTCGGCCTGTGCGTTATATACATCGGAATTGACGGTGCACTCAAGGGCGAAAACACTCTTGTGCTGATATTTTCGATGCTTGTAGGTACGGTCATCGGCTCGCTTATTGATATCGACGATAAAGTAAACAGGCTCGGCAAATGGGTCGAAAAGAAATTCAGCAAGGGGAAGAAAAAAGTTTCAATTGCTGAAGGCTTCGTTACGGCGACTCTTCTTTTCTGCGTTGGCTCGATGACCGTTGTCGGTTCTCTTAATGCAGGTCTGCGTGGAGATAATCAGATGCTTTACACAAAGGCAATACTCGACCTTGTTTCAGGAACGGTTATTGCAACGAGCTGTGGAATAGGTGTTGCGTTTTCAGCATTTTCCGTTCTGGTTGTTCAGGGAGGCATTGTTCTTCTTGCAGAGCAGCTCAACGGAGTTCTCACAACGCAGGCGATCAATGAAATGACCTGCGTCGGCTCAGTTATAATTATTGCGCTCGGTCTCAACCTCGTAGGCATTTCAAAATTCAGGGTTGCTAATTTTATGCCTGCTATTTTCCTTGCACCGATTGTATGCATGCTTTTGAATTTGCTGCCTTTTTCGATATAATTTGCATATTGAAAAGAGCAGATATCTTTGGTATAATGCTTTTGTAAAAATAAAAACAGAGGATGTCTTATGAAAAAGAAAGTTTCAAAGAAAAATAACCCGTCAGACAGAAAAAAGCTGATCCTGCTTTTTGTGGGAATTGCGATTTTCTTTGCTGTTGTTGCAGTTGTTGTTTTCGTTGCAACAAGACCTACAAATAAGTCGTATGAAAATTGCGCTATCGGTGATGTTGATGGTAGCGGACAGATCGATTCCGGAGACTGTGTTCTCATTCAGCAGCATCTCAGCGGAAGCAAGGAGCTTTTTGACTCGCAGATAAATAACGGTGATGTTAACCTTGACGGCAAGCTTGACGAAACCGACATAGAAATCATCCAGAAATATGCTACGGGCCAGATAAAGAAGCTTCCTTACACAGGCAATGTTGTGCAGCAGGAAACAATCAAGAAAAATTCAGCAACGCAGAAGACCGACGAGACGGAGTCCACGGTCTATGTTGAAAACAGCTGGAAAAATGACGACGGCACGCATTCTTATCAGCTCAAGATAACTGTTAAAAATCTTGACGATTCAAAGCTTCGCAACTGGCAGACGCAGATCTCGCTGAGCGATGCTCCCGAGATTTCAGGCAGCTGGGATTGTGAATGCGAAATCAGCGACGGCAAGATTATAA
>JAZORX010000038.1:0-2113 GCA_045656845.1 Acutalibacteraceae bacterium
GTCTGCATAAGAATAACTGCATCGGGATTGTGTTCATTTATAATGCTGACGATGGTGCTGAAATTTTCAAAAAAGCTTTCGGCAATATTGTCAAGCGGAGTGTAATCGTTCAAAACCATTGCGTTGAAGATAAGCTCCATAAGGTTGCCGAGAAGAAAATCGTTTCCACCGATTGAAATACTGATGATGTCCGCTTTTTCGAGTGCTTCAACAACCTCGGGCTGAGCGAGACGGGCTATGAGGTTAGTTGTCGTATGACCCGGAACAGCATAGTTTGCATATTCATAACCGTTTGTATCTGCAACGATTTTTCCGTAGCAGGCATCTGTCGGGTTGCCGAGACCTGAACCGTAAGCGATCGAATCACCGAGAACAAGGTAAAATGGTTTATCCTCTTTTGCAGAAGAGGTTATGCTCAAAGCACCGAAGCACATAACAAGAGCGAGAATAACAGAAAGTATCTTTTTCATAACAATTTCCTTTCTTTGTCTTTTTATGAAATGTAACATATCGCAGTTTTTGTGTCAATAGATAAAAATCATCGGTTGTATTGATATTGCATTGAAGCACAAATAATGTTATAATATCCTCAAAGAAATAAAAAGTGAGGTTCAGTTATGGATAAAATCAGGGCTTCAGGCAGAGTTCTCGTTGACGATAAGGGCAGAGAACGAATTTTTCACGGTGTAAATTTTGTAGATAAAAGCGATTATATTTTCGGCAAGCAGACGGTTCAGGATCTCGATGAAGAGATGATCAGAACGATTGCAGATAACGGTGTCAATCTTATCAGACTCGGTTTCACTTGGGCGAAGGTTGAACCTGCACCGGGCGCATATAACGATGAATATCTTGACAGATTGGCAGAAACTCTCGATCTTTTTGAAAAATATAATATTTATGCTTTCCTTGATATGCATCAGGATTTGTATTCTTCAAAGACAAATGCAGACGGTGCTCCCGAATGGGCAGTTCTTCTTGATGGCATTCCCGTAAAGCCGACAAAGTTTGTCTGGGCTGAGGGTTATTTCTGGGGCAAGGCTTGCCACAGAGCTTTTGATAATTTCTGGGCAAACAGAAAGGTCAAGGGCAAGGGATTGCAGGATTACTATGCAGATTGCTGGGCACACGTTGTAGAAAAGCTTGGCGATAAACCTGCAGTTATCGGTTTCGATATGATGAACGAGCCGTTCCCCGGTTCACCCGGCGGTAAGGTTTTCAAGAGGATTATTGCAGGTGCAGTCAAGACTATCCTTTTTGATTCTGAGGTAAAAAGAACGGATCTTATCAAAGAGCTTTTTGATAAGGAAGATCCTATCGGCAAGGTGCTTACTCATATTGAATATTCACCGTTCCACAGAATAACAAAATCAGCGGAAGAGATTGTAAGAATCTTTGATACAAAGGTGTACGCTCCTTTTATCGCTAAGGTATCGGCAAAAATCCGTGAAAAGAGTGATAAATTACTTTTCATGGAAAATTGTTATTATTCAAACCTTGGCATTCCCTTCTCAGCTCCGCCGATCAAAGTCAACGGTGAGCGTGACGGTAATCAGGTTTTTGCTCCTCACGCATATGATCTTATGGTTGACACTCCGTCTTATAAATTTGCTCATAACGGCAGAGTTGCAGGTATTTTCGGTGAACACAGACGCAGCCAGGAAAGGCTTGATGTGCCTGTAATCGTCGGAGAATGGGGCAGCTTTGGCGATGAAACAGACGATTGGCTTCCGCATATCCAGCATCTTTTTGAAGTTTTCGAGGGTTACAAATGGAGCTATACTTATTGGGCATACATTCCGGGATTCTTTGAAAACAGACTTATGAAAGTTTTCCGCCGTCCTTTCCCGAAGGCTGTTGCAGGTAAGATTGACAGCTATCATTATGACCTTAAGAATAAGACGTTTACCCTTAAGTTCACTCAGGGCGAGGATGATTTCAACGAAACTGTTATCGGAACTCCGTTTGACGAGCTTGAATCAGTAACCGTTGACGGCAAAGAAAAGAAAGCAAAGGTCAAAAATCACGAAATCGTCATCAAAACGAAACCGGATAAGCACGAAATCATAGTAAAGATCCACGATTGTTAAAAGTCAGGAAATTTTTAATCCGT